>VFZC01000011.1 GCA_016871355.1 Actinomycetota bacterium | reverse complement strand
CGGCCTTCTTGGGTGCGGCCTTCTTGGGTGCCGGCTTCTTGGGCGCCGGCTTCTTGGGCGCGGCTTTCTTCGCAGCGGGCTTCTTGGGGGCTGGCTTCTTCTTCGTGGAGGTGGCCATGGCGTGCGCAGGCTACCTCGTGCGTGTGACCCCGATGTGGACGTCGTCGTCATCGAGCGACGCATTGGGCTCGCCGACGCCGAAACTGACCGAATCAGCCAACGTTTCGGCGGCAACCATCTCGAGGTGCGGTTGGATCTGACGGCGGACCGACTCGGGAACACCCAAGGTCACATCGATTCGGTCGGACACGTCGAGACCGGCGTCACGCCGGGCCTGTTGCACGAGACGAATGAGGTCGCGCGCGGTTCCTTCGGCGGCCAACTCGGGAGTCACTTCGGTGTCGAGGGTGATGGTTCCGTCGCCACCCGACAACGTGGTACTGGCCGAACCCTCGGCCGCCGCCAACTTGAGCGTGTATTCGCCGTCGAACAACTCGATGTCACCAGCGATCACTCGATCGCCGTCCTTCTTCCAGTTGCCGGCCTTCACCGCGCGAATGACTTCCTGTGTGCGCGGGCCGAGACGCGGGCCGAGCGCAGCCGGAATCGGCTGCAGAACGAACGATGCATCACTGGCCGCTTCGGTGCTCAAAACCACCGACTTCACGTTCACTTCGTCGGCGATGATGTCGACGTACGAGCGCAACGATTCGGCGCCGGCGAACGACACGGTGAGTGAACGCAACGGAAGTCGCACTCGACGTCCGTGCGCCTTGCGCACCGACAACGTGGCCGAGCACACGTCGCGCACCCGGTCCATGGCGTCGACCAACGACCGATCGGTGGGTAGCGACGAGAGGGCGGGCCAATCGGCGAGGTGAACCGAACCACCACCGGTGAGTCCGCCGTACACCTCGTCGGTGACCAAGGGGAGCAACGGTGCCGCGACTCGGCACACGGTTTCGAGCACGGTGTGCAACGTGTCGATCGCGTCGGTGTCGCCGGCCCAGAACCGGTCACGGGAGCGGCGGATGTACCAATTGGTCAGCACGTCGAGGAAGTCGCGCACGTTGGCGCACGCCGAAAAGAGGTCGTAGGCGTCGAAGTCGCGCGTTGCCGCGTCGACGAGATCGGCGGTCTTGGCCAGGATGTAGCGGTCGAGGACGTGCGGCGAATCGCTGCGCACCGAACCGCTCGTGCCTTCGGCGTTGGCGTACAACGACAAGAAGTACCACGAGTTCCAGAGCGGTAGGAGCACCTGGCGCACGGTCTCGCGGATACCCGCTTCGGTGACCGAGAAATCGGCCCCGCGCAGGATGGCCGACGACAACAAGTACCAACGCATCGCGTCGGCGCCGTACTGATCGAAGACCGCCATCGGATCGGGGTAGTTGCGTAGGCTCTTCGACATCTTCTGGCCGTCGTCGCCGAGCACGATGCCGTGGCTCACGCAGGTGGAGAAGGCCGGTCGATCGAATAGGGCGGTGGCGAGGACGTGGAGTGTGTAGAACCACCCACGGGTCTGGCCGATGTATTCGACGATGAAGTCGCCCGGGTAGTGGTTTTCGAACCACTCGCGATTCTCGAACGGATAGTGCACCTGCGCGAAGGGCATCGAACCACTCTCGAACCAGCAGTCGAGCACTTCGGGAACACGACGCATCATCGAACGACCCGTGGGGTCGTCGGGATTCGGTCGCACGAGATCGTCGACGGACGGACGATGCAGATCGGTGACCGCCGTTCCGAAGTCACGTTCGAGTTCGGCCAGGCTGCCGTACACGTCGATGCGCGGATACTCCGGGTTGTCACTCTTCCAGACCGGAATGGGTGAGCCCCAGAAACGGTTACGGCTGATCGACCAATCGCGAGCGTTGGCCAGCCACTTGCCGAACGAACCTTCCTTGATGTGCTCGGGCACCCACCGAATGCGCTGATTGAGTTCGACCATGCGGTCCTTGATGCGCGTCACTTCGACGAACCATGACGAGATGGCGCGATAGACGAGCGGCTCGTTGCAGCGCCAGCAATGGGGATACGCATGGTCGTACGAGTCGTGGCGGATGACGACGTCGGTCGACTTCAGATGCTTGATGATCGACGGGTTGGCCTCGAACACGTGCTGGCCGACCCAGTCGGTGACTTCAGCGGTGTAGCAACCGTGGCTGTCCATCGGACACACGACCGGAATACCCGCGGCTTGACACGCGATCTGGTCGTCTTCACCGAAGCCCGGCGCCATGTGCACGACTCCAGTGCCGTCTTCGGTGGTCACGAAATCAGCGCCCAGAACCTGGAACGCGTTGTCGGTGTCGGCGAAGTACGGGAACAACGGCTGATAGCGCTGGCCGACCAGGTCGGAGCCACGCAGCGTGGCCACCACGTCGTTGCCGATCTCGCGCTCGTACGCCGCCAGTCGAGCCGAGGCCACGATCACGCGCCGACCCTCGTGTGCAACCACCGAGTATTCGACATCGGGCGCGACGGCCAGAGCGAGGTTGGACGGCAGCGTCCACGGTGTGGTGGTCCAGGCGAGGATCTCGTCACCGCTCTCGAGGCGGAACGCGACGGTGAGCGCCGGATCCTGCCGGTCGCGATACACGTCGTCCATGCGCGTCTCGGTGTTGCTGAGCGGTGTCTCGCACCGCCAGCAGTACGCCAACACGCGGTTGCCCTCGTACACCAGACCCTTGTCCCACAGAGTCTTGAAGGCCCACATGACACTCTCCATGTACGAGAGGTCGAGCGTCTTGTAATCGTTGTCGAAGTCGACCCACCGAGCTTGGCGAGTGACGTAACGCTCCCATTCGCTCGTGTAGCGCAACACACTCGAGCGACAGAACTCGTTGAACTTCTCGATGCCGTATTCGGTGACTTCGGGATGACCCGAGATCCCGAGTTGTTTCTCGGCCTCCACCTCGGCCGGCAATCCGTGGCAGTCCCAGCCGAAGCGTCGCTCGACTCGACGGCCGCGCATCGTCTGATATCGCGGCACCGCATCTTTCACGAACCCGGTGAGCAGGTGCCCGTAGTGGGGCAAACCGTTGGCGAAGGGAGGACCGTCGTAGAAGACGAACTCGTTGTCGCCGTTCGGGCCGGCCGGGCGAGCCGACACCGAGGCCTCGAAGGCCTGCTGCGCCTGCCAACGGGCGAGCACCGACGTTTCGATCGTCGGGAACGAAGGCTGCGGTTCGACCGCCGGGTAGTGATGGCCAGACATGAGCGGCCCAGGCTACGAGCGCCCGCGCTCAGAGCACCTGGAGGATGACGTTCAAGACCAGGATCACGATGAGCGGCGAGAGATCGAGCCCGCCGAACGACGGCAGCACTCGACGCACGGGCCCCAGCACCGGTTCGGTGACGCGGTAGACGATCTCACTCACCGGGCGCGGTCCACCACCGGGGAACCACGACAGAACGACGCGCACGATCAGCGCGATCTGGAACACGAAGATGATGGTGGCGATGAGCCCGGACATGCGCGCGACTCAGTACGCGTCGGGGTTCGATCGAACAGCCGGCTTCAAGAGATACACACCCTTGGCCACCTTTTCGATCTTGCCGTGGAGTCCGTAGGCCAGACCGCTGGAGAAGTCGACCATGCGGCGCGCGACTTCGGCGTCGCAGCCTTCGGTGTTGAGGATCACGGGATGGCCGTCGCGGTAGCGGTTGGCCACTTCTTGGATGTCGTTGAAGCGAATGGCCTTCACGGTGTACGGCTCGCCGGGAGCACCCGGGGTTCCGATCGTGCGCACACTCGACGTCTGACGACCCGAGATCGGACGCGGCTGAATGGACGAGTCGTCGACCGCGGGACGCCGGGACGGAACGGGCTCGGTGTCGCGCGGTGTGACCTGACGGGCCACCGGACGAGACGGCTCGTCGTACGTCGTGCGGTCGGCCGCTTGCGGCTCGTCGTAATCGTCGTACGCGTCGTCCTCGCCGAGACCGAGGTAATCCATCGCTCGCCGGAAAATCGACATGGTGGCCGAATCGTACTCCAGGGGTTCACCGCGTGGGTGGACGCCCCCCGAAGATGGCCGAGCCGATGCGCACCATCGTCGAACCGGCATCGAGGGCCAGATCGAGATCATCGGACATTCCCATCGACAACTCGTTCACGCCGATGTCTCGTGCGAGGGCGGCCAGGGTGGCGAACGCGGTGGCGGTTCGCTGCCGATCGCCGTCGGTGGGTCCGACCACCATCAATCCGTCGACCCGCAAACCACGGGCCCGCGCGGTCTCGACGAGTTCGGGAACGAGTCCCGGTTCGCAGCCTCCCTTGTCGGCTTCACCCGTGGCGTTCACCTGCACGAAGATGCGCGCGCCCGGGGCTCGCCGAGCGATTTCGTCCACCAGAGACACTCGGTCGACCGACTGCCAGACGTCGACCACGGGCGCCAACATCTTGACCTTGTTCGACTGCAGTCGGCCGATGAAGTGCACAGTGGGTCGATCGTGCTCGCCGTATTCGCGCATCTTGTCGACCAGTTCCTGGGCGTAGTTCTCGCCGATGTCACGACAACCGGCCGCCACCGCGGCCCGTACGGTGTCGACGCCAAACGCCTTGGTGACGGCGATCACCGTGACGTGACGATCGGTTCGCTCACGAATCCGGGCGTCGATCGCGTTCAGCCGCTGAGCAACAAGATCGTTCATGCTGGCTCGTTCATGCCGGCGACTCCGTGATCCAGGCACCGAAAAGGTGTCGCTCGTTCTCGCGACGGACGCGGTGCGAGAAGAACGCATCGGCGCGACACCCGGTGCAACGGTCCACGTCGACGATCGACACGACACGCGACCGCCCGAGAACGATGCGGATCGCGGCGTTCACGTCGAAGGCCGGTCGTGATTCTCGCGTGACGCCGCGCACCGCCGCGCCGAAACGATGGGCCAGTCGATCGAGATCACCCGATCCGAACTCGTAGCAACACGTTCGGATGTGCGGCCCGATCATCGCGCCCCGCAACACGTCGCCCGTCGACACCATGGCGTCGACCGCGGCTTCCACCACACCGTTCTCGAGTCCGCGCCAACCGGCGTGCACGACCGCGATCGACCGGTCCCCCACCAATCCGATCGGCGCACAATCTCCGACCCACACGCCAATGGGAGTCGACACGGCCGACGTCATGATCGCGTCTCCGTCACGACCGCAGTGTTCTCCGGCCGTGTCGACCACCCGCACGACGTTGCCGTGTTCTTCGGTGAGCAATGTCCAGCGCGAAGCATTGATGGTCGACGTGACCCGACCCCACTCGGGACCGTCGAGACGAGCGTCGCCGTCACGGCGTGTACCGATGGCGAACGTGACCTCGGGTCGACTGGGCCAGGCCACCAGGGCGGCCACGGCGGTTACTTCAAGAACGACGGAACGTCGAAATCGTCGTCACCGTCACCGTCGCCGAACGACAACGGATCGGACGCGAAGATGTCCTTGGACGGCGCCGACGGACGAGCGTCCTTCGGCGCCGAACGACCGGACGGACGCGCGGTGGGCTTGACCTGCGGCGCACCGTCCCAGCGATCGAAGCCGGCCGCGATGACGGTCACCTTGACCTCGTCGCCCATCTCGTCGTTGATGACGGTTCCGAAGATGATGTTGGCGTCCTGATGGGCGATGCCGTGGATGATCTCGGCGGCTTCGTTCATCTCCATGAGCGTCATGGTGGACGGACCGGTGACGTTGAGCAGAACTCCCCGGGCACCTTCGATGGATGCTTCGAGCAGATTGCTCGACAAGGCCTTGAGAGCGGCATCGCGCGCACGGCTGTCGCCACTCGCGGTACCGATGCCCATGAGCGCCGAACCGGCGTTCTGGAGAGTCATCTTCACGTCGGCGAAGTCGGTGTTGATGAGTCCCGGATGGGTGATGAGTTCGGAGATACCCGACACGCCGCTGTGCAGGACCTCATCGGCCTTGCTGAAGGCTTCGATGACGGTGTCGCGCGAGTCGACGACCGACAACAGACGATCGTTCGGTACGACGATGAGCGTGTCGACCTTCTCCTTGAGCTTGGCGATGCCGGAGTCGGCCTGCACCGCACGACGGCGGCCCTCGAACGAGAACGGACGCGTGACGATGCCGATGGTGAGTGCGCCGACGCTCTTGGCGATCTCGGCCACGATGGGCGCGGCACCGGTACCGGTTCCGCCACCTTCACCGGCAGCGATGAAGACCATGTCGGAGCCCTTGAGGGCGTCCTCGATCTCGTCGCGATGCGCTTCGGCGGCCTGACGACCCACTTCGGGGTCGCTTCCGGCGCCGAGACCGCGAGTGAGTTCGCGGCCGATGTCGAGCTTCAACTCAGCATCGCTGGTCATGAGGGCCTGGATGTCGGTGTTGATGGCGATGAACTCGACACCGCGGAGGTTGCGCTCGATCATGCGGTTGACGGCGTTGACTCCGCCTCCGCCCACGCCGACCACCTTGATCTGGCAGATGTAGTTGTTGCGGCTCCCGGCCATCGACTCCTCCGATTCAGAGTTGGGGCACATTCTCGCAGTTCAGGGGCAGGGGTGGTGGGATACCCGGACCTCAGCGGACGCTCGGCTCGCCGGTCGAGACGTCGATCACCGAATAGGAGCGCGAGCCCTGTCGCTTGATCTCGTTGACCACCCCGACCAATTTGTCCTGGAATCCTTCGGGTCGGCCGAACAGAACCGTGACCCCATCGGTCAACTCGAGGGACAACTCGCCCTCCGGACTGGCGACGGCCGCGATGACCCGCAGGCGTAGGTCGCGGGGCAGCGCATTCAGGAGCTGCACCGCACCGAGGAACGGTTGGCCCACGAGGTCGCCCGGGGTCGCGTTGGGGCCGGTCCCCCGGATGGGCGGGTAGTCGACCGGGTCGCCTTCGATGACGTCGAGCACCCGACCGTCGATGTCGATCACACGGTTGAACCCGTCGACGGCTCGGAAGAAGGCCATCGGTGTTCGTTCGGCGATCTGGATCATCACGCGCGAGGGAAGATGCATCGACACTCGCGCCGCCTTGATCCAGGCAATGGCTTCGAGATCGGACTCGGCTCCCGACAAGTCGGCGGTGAGGATCGGGTCGCCTTTCAGCGACGCCACGACTTCACCGACTCGTTCGGGGTCGGCGTAGACGACACCCTCCACGTCGACCCGGCGGACGGACAGGATCGGGCTGGCCAGCAACACGAGCGCGACGAGCGCCACCGCGACCACACCGCCGATCACCACGACCCAACGCAGACGACGACGTCCGGCCGCGCGACGAACCGCGATGCGGCGCTCGCGAAATCGCGAGCGTCCGATGGGGGCGGCTTGAGTGCCACGTTCGGTCCGCGGCGCATCGTCGGAGATCACGAAGCGGGTCTTGCCACCCACGCTCTTCTTCGCTGGCCCCGACGGCTTGTTCAATGTCTTCGCGGTCGACGACTTGGCTGTCGACGGCTTGTTCGACGGCTTGGCAGGGGAAGTGCGCGAGCGTTTGGCCCATCCGATCAGGTCGGGGCGCGGCAAACGACGCCATGGTTCACGTGTGCTCGTGCGCGACACGTCGTGCTCATCGTCACCGTGATCATCATCGATCTCGTGCTCAGTGAAAGCCGACGCAAGTTCGGCCTCCACATCGGGATCCACGTCGTCGAAACTCGTCATGCGAATCCGACCAATCGAACTTCCGAGCGCAGATCGTGCCCCGACTCGGTCAACACGCGGTCGTGCACGTGGCGCATCACGGACATCACATCGGAAGCCCGCCCACCCTCGTCGGCCTGGATGAAGTTGGCGTGTTTGGTGGACACTTCGGCCGAACCGATACGAAAGCCCCGCAGTCCAGCGCGATCGATGAGCTCACCAGCCGACAACTCACCCGGAATCGGATTCACGAACACCGAACCGGCATTCTGACCGCCCGGCTGGTTCTCCCGGCGCCACTTGACGATGTCGTCGATCACTCGCTGAGCCTCGTGCGCGTCACCCGGCACGACCCGCAGACGCACTTCCACCACGAGACAGCGATCGTCGAGATCGGAACCGCGAAAGCGCAGTCCGAGTTCGTCGCGTGTCCAGACACGCGCCGCACCGGTGGTGAGGTCGACCACGAGGGCATCCACGAGCGAGGCCGCCATGTCGGAACCGTGGCCCCCGGCGTTCATGCGCACCGCGCCACCCACCGATCCGGGAACACCGACGGCCCACTCGAGTCCACGCCAGCCGGCTCCGGCCGTGCGACGAGCCAGGATCGGCAAACTCGCCGCCGCGCCCACGCGCACGATCGGGTCGCTGTCACGGCGATCGGGCAGCTCGACGAACGTCGCGAAATCCCCCAACTGCAACGCCACGCCGTCGAAGCCTTCGTCGGCCACCAGCATGTTGCTCCCGCGGCCGATCACGAGTGTTGCCGCGTCGAGAGCACCGCAGACCGTCGTGACTCGATCGAGTTCGGCGCGCGATTCGACCGTCACGAAGGCCGCTGCCGACCCTCCCACTCGATACGTGGTGAGCGGACCGATCGGGACATCGAAACGGACCCGATCACCGAGCTGTCGCGCGAGGTCGGCGCGTGACTCAGAGCGCACCGCGCACCTCGAGAATTTCGTGCGGCAGGAATTCGATGTCACCGCATCCCATCGAGATGCACACGTCACCTGGTTCGACGAGGGCCGAGACCACCCGCGCCAGGTCGGCTCGACCGGCGACCCACTCGACTCGAGCATCGGGATGTCGACCACGCACCGCGTCGACCACCAAGTGTCCGGTGACCCCCGGGATGGGCGTGGTTCCCGACGAATAGATGTCGGTCAGGACGACCACGTCGGCATCCACGAATGCATCGGCGTACTCCGGGGCCATGGTCGCCATGCGGTTGTAGCGATTGGGTTGGAAGACCGCCACGATGCGTTTCCACTCGCCACCCGCTCGCGCGGCGGCCAGAACCGCGGCGATCTCGCGCGGCAAGTGCGCGTAGTCGTCGACGAAGGTCGCGCCATCGGCACGACCGACGACATCGAATCGTCGACCCACACCGCCGAATGCTTCGACACCACGGATCGCTTCGTCGATGTCGACACCAATCGTGGTGGCCAACGCCAGAGCACCGCACGCATTGGCCACGTTGTGCCGACCGCGTAGCGGCAACCGCACGGTTCGGTGACCGAACGTTCCGTGAACCGTGAAACGCATGGCGTCGTTCTCGGCGACCACGTCGCTCCATCTCAGGGTACAACTCGCATCGGCGCCGTACGTGACGAGTTGTCGTAGGCCAGCCGAGCGAGCCACGGAGCGCGCGGTGTCGTCGTCCCAACCCACCACCACGGGGCCTTCGACTCCGGCCATGAAGGCCGCGAAGTCGCGTTGCAGGTTTTCGAACGTGCCGAAATGATCGAGATGGTCGACGTCGACGTTGGTGACGATCGCGCCACGCAACGGAAGTGTGCGATAGGTGCCATCACTCTCGTCGGCCTCGACGACCAGATGCGGGCCGCCCGTCCACGCCGCGCCGGTTCCGAGATCGATCATGTCGCCGCCGATGACGAAGTTGGGTTCGAGCGACGACAGGGCGGCTCGTAACAGCGACGACGTGGTGGTCTTGCCGTGAGTGCCGGCCACGCCGAGCGCCACCGATCGCGAACAGATCGCCGCGAGCATCTGCGACCGATGCATGACGCGAACGCCGAGCTCGTTCGCCGCGCGCACCTCCACGTTGTCGAGTGGCACCGCGGTCGAATACGTGACCGCATCACAACCCGCCACCAGACCCGGATCGTGCCCGAGGGTGACCGACACGCCCGCGGCACGGACGTTGGCGAGCACGGCCGTCTCTCGAACGTCGCTCCCCGACACCCGATGGCCCATCTGTGCCAGCACGATGGCCAGCGCGCTCATCCCGGGACCGCCGACTCCGATCACGTGAAGACGACGAGTCGTCGACAGGTCGAGATCAGCCACGCTGAGCGACCTCGTCGATCAACTCGGCGATCGCCCCCCGACGATTGAGATCACCGAGATCGTGGGCCCGCGTCGCCAACTGCTCACGCCGAGCCTCGTCGATGCGCAAAGCACGAACCACGTCGACCAACGAGTCGACCACGTCGTCGTCGGACAGCATCGCCGCCGCGCCCCGATCGGCCAACCAGCGAACGTTTCCGGTCTGATGATCGACTGGGACCGCACCCGACCACGGCACCAGGATCGACGGCACACCCACACTCGCCACTTCGGCAATGGTTCCCGCTCCCCCGCGACCCACGAAGAGATCGCAGCCCGCGTACACGTCGCGGATGGCGTCGTCGTATCCGATGACGTCGTAACGGACGCCTCCGCTCGTGGTGATGATGTCGTTCATTCGTTGGGTCACATCGGCGAGGAAACGATCGCCGACGACATGACGAACGGCGAGAGTCGAATCAGACGCCGATTCTCGCACCAACTTCTCCACCGCCGAGTTCAACCCGGCCGAACCGAGCGATCCGCCCACCGCAACCACGAGAAATCGATCGGGTCCCACACCCAAGCGCTGCCGGGCCGCTCGGCGGTCGATCGTCCGGTCGATACGGCGGATCTCACGACGAACCGGTGCACCGGTGTGCCGCGCGCGCGGCAACGGCGAGTCGGGAAACGCCACCGCACAGGCCGCGGCCCAGCGTGCCGTGATCTCGCTCGATCGGCCGGGACGACGGTCGTAACTCACGACGACGATCGGGATGCGCAAACGACGCGC
The DNA here is from genome assembly GCA_016871355.1 of Actinomycetota bacterium. Lineage (GTDB taxonomy): Bacteria > Actinomycetota > Acidimicrobiia > Acidimicrobiales > Ilumatobacteraceae > Casp-actino8. The sequence goes on along the minus strand of VFZC01000011.1, from coordinate 57,542 downwards.
GGCCAGAACCGCGGGCAGGCTCGCGTATCCACCGACACTCACCACCACCCGCGGTCGATCAGCCTTGAACATCGCGATGGCCCGACGGCGCGCGGCCAGCAGTCGCGGAAAGAAACCGATGTTGTCGGACATCCGATCGAGCGAACGCTGCAAGCCGACGACGTCGAAGAACGTGTGCGGTACACCGGTGGGTGGAACGAGACGCGTCTCGACGCCGCGTTGCGCACCGAAGTAGCGCAGACTCTCGAGTGGGTGACCGCGATCGACGAGGGCTTCGATCACGGCCAGGGCGGGCAGAACGTGCCCGGACGTACCGCCGCCAGTGACGACGGCGTGAATGGTCATCGCGGGCGACGGGCGACGTTCATCAGCAGTCCGGCGCCAGCCATCGATGCGATGAGCGAACTTCCACCGAAAGAGATGAACGGAAGCGTGAGTCCCGTCACGGGCATGATTCCTATCACACCACCGATGTTGATGGACACCTGCAACGTCATCCAACAACCGATGCCGGCCGCGACCAGGAATCCGAAGCGATGGCGACACGAGAGTGCCACCTGGAACGCGAAGTAGATGAGGAACGCGAACAGCGTCATCAGGCCGAGCACGCCGAGAAGACCCATTTCCTCACCGACGATCGAGAAGATGAAGTCGCTGTGAGCGATCGGGACGTAACCCCACTTGCCCGTGCCGGCGCCGATCCCCGTTCCGGTGAGGCCACCGTTCGAGAGACTGATGAGCGCTTGGTACACCTGGTACCCGTCGGTCTCGCGCGTTCCGTGGATGTCGAGGAACGACGTGATGCGCGACAACTTGTCGGGGTCCTGCGCGACGTACAGAGCGCCGAGACAGCCAGCCCCGATGGCGGCCAGGAACATCGGCTTCAACGGAGCGCCGGCGAGGAACAACATGCTCACACCGATGAGCGACAGCACGACACACGAGCCGATGTCACTCTGAACGATGGCGATACCAGCCGCAATTGCGACGACCGTGAGGTACGGACGCAAGGCCTGGGTGAAGTCGTGGATGTTCTTCTCGCGACGGGCCAGGAGATCGGCCCCGTAGACGATGAGGATCAACTTCATGAACTCGGCCGGCTGGATGTTGTAGTCGCCGATGTGGACCCACGCCCGCGCGCCGTTGACCGAGGTTCCGATACCCGGCAAGAACGACATCGCCATGAAACCCAGACCGAAGAAGGGAAGGGTACGAGCGATCAACCGCAGCTTGTCGAGGGGCATGCGGTACGCCATGAAGAGCGCGACGGCGCCGACGACTGCGTAGATCGCTTGCTTCGAGAAGAAGAACCAGGGCGAACGACCGCGGTGGAACGACACGATCGACGACGACGAGAGAACCATCACGAGACCGAACAGAACCAGGGTGAGCGTGACCACGGCGATCACGTAGAAGCCGAGAGGCTTGGGGTCCTTGCTGACGCGCTCGACGTAACGCGACCGGCGCGTCGACTTGTTGCGCGACCCACGCGCCTGCTCGAGTGCTTGGCGACGACGTTCGGCGATGGGCGATCGGCGATTGGTGGCCCGACGCCGGGTCTGAATGGCAACGGTCATCGGCTCACTCCCATCAGGTCGCGCACACAGCGGGTGAAGTCCTCACCACGCCGGGCGTATCCGTCGTACCAATCGAAACTCGTGCAACCTGGCGACAGCAGAACGGTGTCACCGGCTCGGGCCAGACGACGCGCGGTCTCGACGGCCTCGGTCATCGACGAGGCGTGTTCGACCGGACGACGTCCCGCGAACACCGCGGCCACTTCGTCGGCGGCATCGCCGATGGCGACGACCGCGCGAACACGCGCACTCTCGTCGGCGATGGGCGACAAGTCGAGACCCTTGTTGCGGCCGCCCGCGATCAGCACCACGTTGCTGAACCCACGCAGAGCGGTGCACACGGCGTGCGGGGTGGTGGCCTTCGAGTCGTCGTACCACGAGATGTCGTCGTGCTGGCCGACGAACTCGATGCGATGGTGCGGAGCCTCGAAGTCGCCGAGCGCGGCTCCGATCGAGCGTGTGTCGGCGAGTCCGCTCTCGATCACGAGTGCCGAAGCGCACAAAGCGTTGGTGACGTCGTGCGGCAGCGCGCGTCGCATCGACACGACGCTCCCGATCGCACCGGAGGGCCCCGTCAACGCTCCGTCGACCACCTTGTAGTCGGCTTGCTCGAGTCCGAACGTGACTCGCTTGCACGCGGCGCGGGCCAGGTGCCGCATCACGATCGGGTCGTCGACCCAACCGATGGCGGTGTCGGATGGACGAACGTGAGCCCACAGACGGGCCTTGGCCTCCTCGTACGTCTTCATCGAGTCGTGCCAATCGAGGTGATCGGGTGCCAGGTTCAGCCAGGCGGCGGCATCGGCACGGAACGTCGTCGTGAACGCCAACCGAAAGCTGGTGGCTTCGACCACGAAGCAGTCGACGTCCATGGCCAACGCCTCGACCATCGGAACCTCGGTGTTGCCGCAGGCAACGGTCGCGCGACCGGCGGCCTGAATCATCGCGGCGGCGAGCAACGTGGTGGTGGTCTTGCCGTCGGTTCCGGTCACCGCGACGATCGGACGCGGACCTCCGACCCGAGTCGACTCCCAGTCGTAGGCCAGATCGAGTTCGGTCGCGACACGACGACCGACCTTCCGCGCGGCCCGCACCACACGGTGGCTCTCGGGAACACCGGGGGCCGGTACGACCACGGTGGATGCGGCGATCATCGCGTCGAGTTCGACGTCGTCGGGAGTGGCGCGCAGATCGATCCCCAGGGCCGCGAGAGCCGTCGTCTTGGCGGGCGTCGGCTGATCGTCGACGGCGACCACATCGATGTCGCGATCGACGAGAGCGCGAACGGTGGCCAGGCCGGCCACCGCGACTCCGTACACCAAGGCGCGATCGCTCACCGCAAGAACCCCGTGTCGGTGATGCGCGTGAAGTCACCGATGAACATCGCCAACGCGGCCGCGACGCAGATGCCACCGATGATCCAGAAGCGGATGATGACGGTGATCTCAGGCCAACCGATCAGTTCGAAGTGATGATGGATCGGAGTCATTCGGAAGAAACGACGCTTGCGGCCCGAGGCTTTGAAGATCGTCATCTGTATGGCGACCGACCCGGCTTCCATCACGTTGACACCACAGATCAGCGGCAACAGGAAGTGGGTGTTGGTGCCGACCGCGAGCAGACCGAGAGCGGCACCGATGCCGAGAGCCCCCACGTCACCCATGAAGATCCGGGCTGGCGCGGCGTTCCACCACAGGAAGCCACCACAGGCGCCGGCGAATCCAGCCGAGAGCACCGCGAGGTCAAGTGGGTTCACGGTTCCCCCGGCGAGCACTCCGTACACCTCGGGATTTCGAAACGACCAGTAACCGATGATCGTGAACGCCAGGAACCCGAGAAGCGCCGAACCACCCGCGAGACCGTCGAGACCGTCGGTGACATTGACCGCGTTGGTGGTGGCCCACATCATGAGTGCGGTCCACACGACCCACAACCACCACGGGATCTCCCAACCCGGCCAATCGAAACGCGTGAACGAGATCGTTTCCGAGATGTTGGTCGCCGCCACCAGCCACCACGTGATGCCGCACGCCATGGCGAAGGTGATGTAGCCCTTCTTCTTCCAGAAGATGCCCCGGTTGTGACCCTTGTTGACCTTGATCACGTCATCGAGCAGGCCCATGCCGGCCATCACGATGATGCCGACCCACATGATCATCGCCTGGTTGGAGAAGGCCAGACCATCGCGAATGTGAGCGACGACCCAACCGATGAACGCGGCACCGACGATCGCCAAGCCACCCATGGTCGGAGTTCCCGACTTCTTCTTGTGATGTTCGGGTCCGTGGTCTTCCTTGCCGAGGATCGGTTGACCCTTGCCACGTTCACGGAAGAAGGTGATGAGGAAGCGAGTCGCGAACAGCGACACGAACATGGCCGTGGCTCCGGCGATCATCACCGCGATCATGAAAGGCCCTCCAGGAATTCGCGGGCCACGACCCGATCGTCGAAGGGCACCACCGTACTTCCGATGGTCTGGGTGATTTCGTGACCCTTGCCGGCGATCACGACGACGTCGTTCGTGGAGGCCAGCCGAAGCGCTCGACCGATCGCTTCGGCTCGCTCGGGGAAGATTCCGTGCAAGCGATGACGAAGGTGATCGGGAATGCCCGCCGCGATCGAGTCGATGATCGCACGCGGATCCTCTGAGCGCGGATTGTCGGACGTGATGATCACGGAGTCGGCCAAGGAAACGGCGATCTCACCCATCATCGGTCGCTTGGCCTTGTCGCGATCGCCCCCGCAACCGAAGACGACGACGACCTTTCCGCCATCGCCGCTCGCATCGCGCACGGAGCGCAGAACTTCGGCGAGACCATCGGGCGTGTGGGCGTAATCGACGAGAACCGTGAAGTCCTGACCAGCCTCCACGCTCTCGAATCGACCGGGCACGGTCGGCGCGCTCGCCAACCCGGCCACCACCGAGTCGGAGTCGAGTCCGGCCGCGACGGCCGCGGTGGCAGCCGCGAGCGAATTCATCACGTTGAACGATCCACCGAGGGGGGCGGTCACCCGCCGGCCGCGCCACGTGTACGAGTGAGAGACCGGACTGATCGACACGTCGGTCACGTCGGTCCGCGAGTACGCGATCACGTCGACACTTCCGTCGACCGTGCGCGCCAACTGCGCACCGAAGGCATCGTCGACGTTGACGACCACCCGATCGCAGAACTCGGGGGTGAAGAGTCGGGCCTTGGCGGCTCCGTATGACTCCATGTCACCGTGGAAGTCGAGATGGTCGCGCCCGAGATTGGTGAACACGCCCACCGTGAACCGCGTTCCGTCGACCCGATGCAACGCGAGTGAATGCGACGACACTTCCATCGCCACGGCGCGTCCACCCTCGGCGAGGAACCCGGCCAGACGCGCCTGGAGCACGGGAGCCTCCGGGGTCGTGTACTGCCCCGACAGGGTTCCGAACACTTCGCTGGTCCAACCAGCGGTGCGCATGATCGAACCCAACAACTGAGTGGTGGTCGTCTTGCCGTTGGTTCCGGTCACACCGACCACGCGCAATCGCTGCGAGGGGCGACCGAAGAACTCGCACGACAACTGCGCGAGAGCGATACGCGAGTCAGCCACCTCGATTTGCGGAATCGACAGACCCGGGACAGGACGCTCGACCACGAGAGCGATCGCACCACGGGCCACGGCATCGGCCGCGAAGTCGTGCCCATCGGAACGCTGTCCGCGAACACAGCAGAAGATCGTCCCGGGAATCACATCGCGCGAGTCGTGAGTCACGCGGGCCACGAACGTCGTCTGGTCGAGCGAACGGCCGAGGACTCGGGCCAGATCCGAGAGCGAGTGCGGCGACACGGTCACGATCGACACGTCACTTCCCGCAACCACGGTCGCCGTCACCCGGCTCGATCGAGAGTTCCTGGATGGCGACCTTGGCGAGAGCGGCGAACACCGGCGCGGCGGCTGTTCCACCGAAGCGGTCACGACTGCTCGGGTTCGGTTCGTCGATCGAGACGAGAATGGTGACGCGAGGGTTATTCGCGGGAAGGTAGCCCACGAACGTCGCGAAGTAAGCGCGGGTTCCGTCCTCGGTGACGTAGGTGCCGTTGTCCTGTGTCTTGTAGCCGGTGCCGGTCTTGCCGGCGACGGAAATCCCCGACACCTGTGCGCGTGTCGCGGTGCCGAGACACACGACATCGGTGAGGATTCCGGTCATGGTTCGGGCGGTCTGTTCGGCGATGACACGGCGTGTCTCACCCAACGGCGATTCCCAGTAGACACCCTTGTCGTCGATGGTGGCGCGCACGAGTCGCGGCGCGACGAACACGCCGTCGTTGGCCACCGCGTTCACGGCCGACACCAGCTGCAGAGAGGTCGACGCGAATCCGTAGCCGTACGTGACCGTGAACTTTTCCGAACCACGTAGTGCGTCGGCGTCGCGGAGAGAACCAGAGCTCTCACCGGGGTACCCGAGACCCGAGCTCCGGCCGAAGCCGAAACCTTGCAGGTAGTCGTGGAGGCCTTCCACACCGATTTCGGTGGCCGCCATCAGGGTTCCGATGTTCGACGACCTGACGAGAATGTCGTGCAGTGTCATCGGCTCGAGATCGTGCGGATACGCGTCCTTGATCTTGTATTCGAACTTCGTCCCCTCGTCGAACACGAACACACCGGGGACCTGATACACCGATGACGGAGTGGCCACACCCTTGTCGAGCGTGGCCGCGACGCTGAAGATCTTGGCGACCGAACCGGGTTCGTGGGCTTCGACAGCGGCCAAGTTGCCCGACGAGATTTGTACCAGGTCGGCAGCGGTTCGTTCGGCACTGGCGATGGAGAGAATCTCGCCGGTCGCGGTGTCCATCACGATCGCGTGGCCACCCTTGGCGCCGAGTTCGGAGACTCGCTGCAGCAGCGCCTGCTCGACCTGATACTGCATCGAACGGTCGATCGTGAGTACGAGATCGGTTCCCGGGCGAGCCGACTCGACGACCTTCGAGCCGCCGGGCAGTGTGCGGCCCGCGTTGTTCACCTCGCGCACGACGGTGCCCTCGACACCTCGGAGCACCTTGTCGTACTGCAGTTCGAGTCCGGCTGCACCATCACCGAACGGATCGGTGCGACCGATCACGTTGCGCGCGAGCCCACCGGCCACTTGCACCCGCTTGGGTTCGGTCACGCCGTTCACGCCGGCGAGATTGAGCGCGAGAATCGCCTCGGCCACCGAATCGTCGACGAAGCGCTGCACGTACACGAACGACTGCGAACGATCGTTCAACTTCGTGGCCAGTTCGGCTTCGCGTTGCACATCGAATCCGAGCATCTGACCGAGCAAGTGCGCGGTCGCCCGCGCATCCACGACGGCTTTCGGATTGGCGTAAATGGACGTGGCGGGCACGGTGATGGCCATCTCGTTGCCATCGCGATCGAAAATCGTGCCGCGGGGCGCCGCCACCTTCACATACGACTCGCGCTGCTGCACACCTTCGGCCCGAAGCGCCGAACCGTCCCACACCTGCACCCATACGAGTCGGCCGATGGCCGCCACGAAGAGCAGCATCCCCACGCCGAAGGTGAAACGGGCTCGTCCACGCGACGGTCCGAGACTCCAGCGGGCCGCCGCTGACGACGACGTTCGCGTCGACCGCCTCCGAGTGCTCTTCTTCGTCGCGCTCTTCGCGCGCGTCGCACCGGACCGGCTCGCACGGGCCTGAGCAGTACGAGCCCGGCTCCTACGGGCCTGAGTAGCACGAGCCCGACTCGTACTGTTCCGGCGCGTCGTCACGGCTGACCTCCGACCGTGGCCTTGAACTCGCCGTAGGTCTCGAACGGATCCTCGGTCGCATCGAGCAGTTCGGCATCGACACCGCCCGTGGACACGAGAACTGCGGCCACCGTGTACGGGTCGACCGATGTGAAGTCGGTTCCGATGCCCGGCTGCATTCCGATGGCACGCGCATTGGCCACCAGACGCGCCGGCTCACGCAGTGACGAACGCTCGAGCCGCAACGTGTTGTAACGGTCGCGCTCGGCCGAGATCTGGCTCTCGATCTTGTCGATCTGCATCTGGTTCTCGGCGATGCGGGTCTGGGCGATGACGATCATCATCATGATGCCGACGATCAGAATCACCACACCCGATGTCACGTACACCAGCCGCCGACTGCGACGAGTGAGATTGCGGTTGGAAACCGCCAGAGCCAGTTTCGAACGGACCGGCTTCGAACGCTGACGCGTGGCCGGGCGAGCCTTGCGGTCAGCCGAGGTCCGAGTCGTCACTGGCTTCTTGACCGGCTTCGCAGCCGGTTTCCTGGCGGTTGTCGTCGAACGGGCGGCGGCGGTGCGGGCCATCAGCGAATCTCCACCACACGCAGACGAGCCGAGGCACTGCGCGGATTGCGCTCGAGTTCTGCGGCCAAGGGCTTCGACGCCACGCGGACCACGTCGACCCGTGCCACCGCTCCACACACGCACGGGAGAGTGGCCGGACACTGGCAGCCACCGGTGCGGTGGAAGGCGAAACGTTCCTTGACGATGCGATCCTCACCCGAGTGGTACGAGAGCACCGCGACGCGGCCACCCTTGCCCGTCTTCTCGATCGCCGCATCGAGAGCGACCGGCAACACGTCGAGTTCCTCGTTCACCGCGATCCGCAAGGCTTGGAACGTGCGCTTGGCCGGATGACCACCACGACGACGGGCCGGCGCCGGGATCGCCGACGCCACGATCGACGCGAGTTCGGCGGTCGTCGTGATCGGGCGGTTGGCGCAGATGGCCCGAGCGATCCGGCGAGCGAAACGCTCGTCACTGAAACGATGGATCAGGTCGGCCAGTTCGTCTTCGGGCGACTCGTTGACGATGTCAGCGGCCGAACCTCCGCGCGAAGCATCCATGCGCATGTCGAGCGGAGCGTCGTGGCGATACGAGAAACCGCGCTCGGGAGCATCGAACTGATGTGAAGAAACACCGAGATCGAACAACGCACCCGACAGCTGTTCGATCCCGGTGTCCCCCATGGCATCGACAAGCCGATCGAATCGGCAGTGGCGAACGTGAGCGCGCGAACCGAAGCGCGCGAGACGTGTGCTGGCGGCGGCCAACGCGTCGACATCTTGATCGATTCCGAGAATTGACAGGTCGCTACGCGAGTCGAGAAGCGCCTCGCTGTGACCGGCACCACCGAGCGTCGCGTCGAGAACGACTCCGCTCGGAACCGTTGCGAACACCCCGACGATTTCGTCGCGCATCACCGGAACGTGAGTGAAGCCGTTCACAGTTCGTCACCCGCGATCTTCTCGGTGCCCATCGCGAGCATGCGCTCGTAACGCTGCGTTTCCCAGATCTCCACTCGATCGAATGCACCCGCGACGACGACCTTGCTGTTGGGGGTGAGACCGGCGTACGCGCGCAATGATTCGTCGAGAGTGATGCGTCCCTGCGCGTCGAATGTGACGTCCACCATGCTCGACGCGAGTGCGCGACGTTCTTGCTCGCTCTTCTCACCGCGCTTCACCGCGGCGGTGATGTCGGTGGCGATGTTCTCTGACTCCTCGGCGGTGACCACCGCGATGCACTTGTCCTGGCCGAGCAGCAGATAGCAACGCGGCTCGAGACGGTGGCGGAAGGTCGCCGGAAGCGCGAGCCGACCCTTGGGGTCGAGCTGCCGCTCATGACGTCCGACGAATACCTGCACGACCTGCCCCTCGCTGCCTGCCTGTTCGAGTCGTCTCATCCTGGTCCCCTCTAGTCCCCTCTGTCAACCACTTACCCCCTCTTATCGCCACTTTTTCCCCCACGGTCCCCACCGGGCTCGAGTTCGTCGAATCCCGGATGTTCAAGTTCTGGGGTCGACCCGCCGATGACTGGGCGTGGTTCGTCGTCTGTCCCAGGTCGTGACGCCGTCGGTGATCGCCGTCGGACTGTCGATCGGGCTCGTCGTCGTCCCGGTATCGCTCGCTCCCGCATCGGCCCAGACCCAGGTGTCGTCCACGGCCCTGCCTCGCCAGGGAGACCGTGGGAGCGCCGTGGTGAACCTGCAAAAAGCCCTGATCAGGGCGGGTATCACCGTTCCGGGCGGGGCCGATGGGGTCTTTGGTCGCGGCACCGCCGGGGCACTGGCCCAGTTCCAGCGGTCGGCCGGGCTGAACCCCACCGGAGTCCTCGACCCGACCGCGGCCCATCTCCTGGGTCTGGCCCCCGCGCCAGCCCTCCCGGCTCGTGGTCAGCGGGGTGATGCCGTGCGAACCCTTCAGAACGCCCTGGTCACGGCGGGAATCCCGGTACGCGGCGGCGTCGACGGCATTTTCGGAGCGGGCACTGCGGCCGCGGTGTCGGCCTTCCAAGCGGCCCGGGGCCTGACACCGGCGACTGGCCTCGTCGACGTGCGCACCGCCATCGCTCTCGGTATCGCACCTGGCGTCGCCCCGGTCACGAATCCCCCACCGGCCCCCACGACGCCGCCAACATCCACGACACCGCCAGCCCCCGCAACGACACCGCCAACATCCACGACGGCTCCCGCACCGTCATCGGCGCTACCCGCCGTCGGCCAACGCGGTGAACCCGTGGCGGTTCTGCAACGCGCACTCATCGCGGCCGGACTCAACGTTCGCGGTGGCGCCGACGGCATCTTCGGTGCCGCGACCACGACCGCACTGCGCAGCTACCAAGAATTGATGACGGTTCCGGCCACCGGAACTCTCGACGAGAACACGGCCCGTCTCCTCGGAATTCTTCCCGCACCGGCTCTTCCTGCCGTTGGTGAATCGAGCGACGGCGTTCGTCGTCTGCAGCAGCGGCTCATCGACGTCGGCATTCACGTCGCCGGCGGCGCCGACGGCGTGTTCGGCAAGGCCACGTCACGCGCCATCGCCGAATTCCAGAGGTCACGCGGACTCGCATCGAGTGGCGTCGTCGATCTGCACACGTTCGTTCTGGTGACGACCGCGACCAACAGCACCACACCGTCGCCCGAGGAGGCACCGAAGCCAGCTGCCATCACACCGTCGGTGTTCCCGGTTCAAGGTCCGTGTTGGTTCGCCGATACGTGGAAGGCTCCCCGTCCGGGCGGACGACGTCACCTCGGCGTCGACATCATCGCGCCGACCGGCAAAGCGGTGTACGCCGTCACCGACGGAACCATCACACGGCAGTTCCTCGATCGTCCCGGCTCACTCGGCGGCAACGCGCTTCGCCTGACGGCGGCCGATGGCACCTACTTCCACTACGCGCACTTCTCGTCGTTCGCCGACGGCATCGCGGTGGGGTCGGTGGTGAAGGCCGGACAAGTGATCGGGTACGTCGGGAGCACGGGCAGCAGCTCCACTCCGCATCTGCACTTCGAATACCACCCGCACGGCACCGGTGCGGTGAATCCTTACGCGGTCGTCAAGGCCATCGACGCGTGCCGGGTCACCGAGCTGCGAGTCGCTCCGTGATGTGCCACTGAACGGCGTCGACCACGTCGGACACATCGAGATCGAGGTCGGTTCCCAGACCAGACAGTTGCTCGGCCGTCACACTCGAATCGGCGACGACCGCTGCCATGGTGTGGGCCTCCCACCGCAACGACAATGCGCACTGGAAGCGCACCCATTCGCGCGTGCGCCGCTGGCTGATGCCCACTGCCTTCGATCGACCGATGAACACTTCGCCCGGAGCACGGCCGGCGAAACAGACGAGCGACGACAATTCGTTGCGCTCCATCGGACCATCGTGCACGGTCACTTCACCCGAGGTCTCCCCCACACCGAGGTCGAGCAAGGCGTCGCGCCACGCGTGCCCCAACCACGCGGAGGCGAGAGAAATGTCGTTCACCCACAACCGATGAGACGAAGGCAGCAGAACGTCGAGCCACACCTCGCGGTCGTGACCCACGAGCACGAGCCCTCCCCCGCTGCGCCGCGTGACGATGTCGAGTTCGAGCCGCTCGCACTCGGCCCGGTCGACGAGGTCGGCCGACTGCGCCGACCCGAGCACGATCGCACCGCGCGACGACGTGAACCACCACAGATGAGGTTGGACGTCGCGAGGAAGTTCGCGGGCGTGATGATCGGCCGGTGAACCGCCGATCACGTGATCGACGATGCTCATGCGACGTTGAGGTACGGCTTCCAGGCTTCGGGCACGCGCCCCACCGACACGGCCACCCAGGCCAGTTCGCGCGGTGCGTGCGGTGACCGAGCCAACTTCATCCCGGCCTCGTCGGGAGTGCGATCACGTTTGTCGAGGTTGCAGCGCCGACACGCAGCCGCGACGTTCTCCCAATTGTGCAGGCCACCGCGCGAACGCGGCATCACGTGGTCGATCGAATCGGCGAGACCGCCGCAGTATTGACAACGATGTTCGTCGCGCGCGAAAACCGCACGTCGTGAGAGCGACGTACGACGGTGGTACGGAACCTTCACGACGTAGCGCAACCGAATGACGAGCGGAGTGGGCACGGCCATCGACGCCGACCGAAGAACGGTTCCGTCGTCTTCGACGACATCGGCTTTGTCGAGCAGCACCAAACAAGCGGCCCGACGGGTGGGAACGACACTGAGCGGCTCGTACGTCGCATTGAGGACGAGCGCGCTCCTCATGTCACTCCGGCCGTCGCCTGACGGCGACCCTCAGCCCCACTCGCGAACCCATCGCAGATATTTCAGCACATCTTCCGGGGCGAAGTGAGCCGTTTCACTGCCGTAGTAAGTCTCGAGACGGAACCGCAGGTACGCCCGCGAGGGCACCGGCAGATAGGGCCGCGAGCGCCACCACCGAACGGGTATCAAACGACGGGCCACCCGCACTGCGGTGGGCCACAACGACGGACTGGACAGGATCGCCGCGATGATGCGCAGGCGATCACGCACGTCAGCGCGGTTCCTTGGGCAGGCCGAGCACCATCTCGCCGATGATGTTCGACTGGATCTGCGACGAACCCGCGTAAATGGTGCCGGCGCGAGCGTTCAGGAACGTGCCTCCCCAACTGGCCGATGTATTCGGCGCCGAACGATCGTCGGGCTGGAACGCGTTACCGGGCATCCGGCCCTCGAGCAGCATCCCGGACGCACCCAAGATGTCGACGCCGAGTTCGGTGACGGTCTGGTGGTACTCGCTCCAGTAACGCTTGAAGATTCCGCCTTCCGGGCCGGGGTGATGACCGTTCAGGAACTGCGTGAGAGTGCGCAATCCGAGGTACCGCATGATCTGCACCTTGGAGTAGGCGTGCGCGATGCGCTGGCGAATACGCGGATCGTCGGCGACTCCGTGTTCGCGAGCCAGCATCAACAAGCGGTCGACCTCGGCCTGGAAGCGGACCGGTGTGGTGGCCGCACCTTCGCCGCGTTCGTAGCCGAGCAGAGTCATGGCCACGGCCCAACCATTGTTGAGCCCACCCACCACACTGTCCTTCGGGCACACCGCATCGGTGTAGAAGACCTCGTTGAACTCGCTCTCGCCGCTGATCATCTTGATCGGACGCACATCGATACCCGACTGGCGCATGTCGACCAACAGAAACGAGATGCCCTTGTGCTTGGGGGCGTCAGGATCGGTGCGCGCCAGGGTGAAGATGTGATCGGCGAGATGGCCGGCCGACGTCCAGATCTTCTGGCCGTTGAGGATCCATTGATCGCCGTCGAGCGTGGCCTTCAGACCCAGACCGCCCAAGTCGCTACCGGCGTTCGGCTCGCTGTAGCCCTGACACCACACGTCGTCACCCGACAAGATGCGCGGCAGGTAGTGCTTCTTCTGCTCTTCGGTTCCCCACTGCAGGATCGTGTTGCCGAGCATCACGATGCCGAACACGTCATTGGGTCCACCGGTCGGAACGCCGGCCTTGGCGAACTCCTCGGCCAAGATCACTTGCTCGAGCGCCGAAAGCCCGCCGCCGCCGTACGCGACCGGCCACCCCGGGGCGAGAAATCCCTCGGCGTACAACTGCTTGCGCCACTGGGCGGTGAAGTCGCGCATCTCGTCGTGAGTCATACGACCCAGACCGGGGAAGTCGGCGGGTAAGGCCGATCGGAGGAACGACACCACTCGGGCGCGGAACGTGTCGGCTTCGGGAGAGTACGTGGGATTCACGACGACGAACCTAGTGCAAGTGCTGCCGCACCGATCAGACCCGCGCGCTCACCGAGTCGCGATATCTCGATCGGCATGCCCGCGGCGAAGCCCAGGCGGGCCCGTTCGGCGTATTCGCGTCGTGCGGCATCGATGAACGGATCACCCCAGCCGAGTGCCACGCCTCCGCCGATGACCGCCATGTCGACGCTCGTCAGCGCCACCACCGACGCCAAAGCCCGACCGAGCAATCGACCGTTGCGTTCGATGAGCGCACCGGCCGCCGAACGCGGACTGCTCCCTGTTTCGTCGGCCACGTTGCGACCGGCGAGATACGCCTCGAGACAGCCGAATGCACCGCACCGACATTCCTTGCCCCCTGGTTCGACCACGACGTGACCGATGTGGCCCGCGTTGCGAGAGTCGCCGTGAGCGAGTCGTCCGTTCACCACCAACCCGGCACCGACTCCGGTTCCGATGATCACACCGAGGAAGTTGCGGTGCCCGCTGGCGGCTCCACGCCAACCCTCGGCGAGTGCGAACGTCTTGGCATCGTTGTCGACGAGCACGGGCAGTCCGGTGAGTTCGGCCATCGCCTCACGAAGCGGAAATCTTCGCCAGGTGGGGATGTGGAGGGGCGAGACACCACGCTCGTCCATGGGTCCACCGCATCCGACACCGACCGCGGTGAGTCGAACGTCGGGAGCCGCCGCGAGCACTCGCGAGATGACTCGCGCGATCGACGGCCACGGATCGCGCGCGGGTGTCGCGATGCGATCGCGCACGACCACCGACGCATCGGGAAGAACGATTCCGACCGCCGTCTTGGTGCCCCCGATGTCGACGGCCAGTACGCCATCGAGAGTCATGCCCGCCCTCTGTTCAGTCGAATGTTCAGTCGAACTTGCGGGTGACGTCGGCGCGAACCTTGCGGATCGCTCCCGCGACGTCCTGGATACCGGCCTTGCCGATCGCCCGCGCGTTGCGCTCGATGATCGCGAGCAGAGCGAGCATCACCACGAACACGGCGAAGGCCGCGATGAAGTGAACACGCAGTGCGAACACGAGCGCTGCGACCGACACCACCAGGCCGACGATCGCCCAGCGGACCAACTTGGCCGAATGGCGGTACAAGCCCGCGGGCGACACGGCCTGCGCGAACTTCTCGTCGTTCTGGAGCTCCTGCTCGATCTGGCGCAGGATTCGCTGTTCGTCGTCGGACAAAGACATCGCTTTCATTGTCTCAGATGGCGAGCGGTTCGGCAACGCAGACCGTCTCGTTCAACCCCGTGTCGTTCAGCCCCTGTCGTTCAGCCCCAGGGTCGGCGCACCCGACGACGGCCGAGGCTGCGAGCCGGGCTGATGGCATCGTGCCCGAACCGATCGCGGATCTCGTCGACAGCGCGACTGGCCGGACCCCAGGAATCATCCTCGAGAAGGGACAATTGCTCGACGGGCGCACAGAGATTGGACGCCGACACACCGACCAGGCGAACGCCCGAACTCAGATCGATCGATCGCATGGCCGCATCGAGTGCGGCGACGATCACCGGACCGGCCGACACCGGAGTGTCGACCGTCACCGACCGCGTGATGGTTTCGAACGTGGTGAACCGAATCTTCAGCGTGACCGTACGGGCCGCCAACTCGTGCGAACGCAGACGCGAACCGACCAGATCGGCCAGACGAACCATCTCGGCGAGGATCTCGTCGTGCGTCACGAGATCGGTCGAGAACGTCTCTTCCTGACCGATCGACTTCGCATCGCGATGCGGCTCGACGGGACGCGTGTCATGAGCCGATGCCAACTCGGCGAGGTGTCGACCGTGAGCAGTTCCCACGGCCCGTTCGAGGACGTCGATCGGGAGCGCAGCGAGGTCGGCCACGGTGCGGACTCCGAGACGTTCGAGCTTGGTCAAGGTGGCCGGACCCACTCCCCACAACGCCGACACCGGAAGCGGATGAACGAATGCGACTTCGCGTCCGGGTTCGACGACGAGAACTCCGGGCCCGGGTAACACACCGTTGGGCGTGGGGCGGGGTTTGGCGGCCTTCGACGCCAGCTTGGCCACGAACTTGTTGGTCGCCACGCCCACCGACGACGGGAGATCGAGTTCGTCGGCGATGCGTTGCCGAATCAATGCACCGATGGTGGCGCCGTCTCCGAAGAGTCGACGCGATCCGGTCACGTCGAGAAACGCTTCATCGAGTGCGATGGGTTCGACGAGCGGAGTGATGTCGTGGAAGATCGCGTGGACCTGTGCACTCACGTCCGAATAGTGGGCGTGATCACCGGGCAGAAAGACGGCCTGCGGACAACGTTGGCGCGCCGTGGCTCCGGGCATGGCCGAGAACACACCGAAGCGACGAGCTTCGTAGTTGGCCGCCGCCACCACCCCTCGGCGACCCGAACCTCCGACCACCACGGGTTGGCCGGCCAACTCGGGATGCCGACGCATCTCCACCGACACGTAGAACGCGTCCATGTCGACGTGCAGGATCGTGCGTGTCATAAACGGCGGCGATGTCCTCGGCGCCAATCGCTCCACGCGAGTTTCAGGACGAGACGGAACGCTTCGCCGATGATTCGGTAGGTGAGTTTCGACTCGCCGGCGGTGCGGTCGGGAAAGACGATGGGAATCTCCACCACACGCGCACCGCAACGCACCAAGCGATGCGTCATCTCCACCTGGAATCCATAACCCTCGGCGACGACCGAGCCGTAGTCCATGCGAGTGAGAGCCGACGCCGAGTACGCGCGGAACCCCGACGTCGCGTCGTTGACCGCGAGTCCCAACATGCCAGCGGCGTAGCGATTGCCCCAACGCGACAAGAATTGGCGGAGCCGTGGCCAGTCGACGCACGCGCCGCCCGGCACGTAACGACTCCCGATCGCGGCGTCTGCTCCACGCTCGACCACCGACACCAACTCGGGTAGGTAACGCGGGTCGTGCGACAGGTCGGCATCCATCTGCACGCAGATCGACGCCCCACGTTCGAGCGCGACCGCGAAGCCGGCCTGATACGCCGCACCGAGGCCGTTCTTGCCGGGACGACGCAGAACCGAAGCCCGCGGATCGCCCAGGCGCTCGACGGCATCGGCCGTCCCGTCCGGACTCGCATCGTCGACCACCACGACCTGTGCCGTCGGGAGGACCGCGAGAACTCCGGTCACCAAACGCGTGACGTTGTCCACTTCGTTGAAAGTCGGAACGACGACGAAGGTGGTGGCCACGGACCGAGCCTACGATGCGTCCGTGACCGACGAACGCCCTCTCTCGGCTCTCCCCTCTCCGATCGCTCGTGCGGTGGCCTTCGTCTCGATCCTGATCGGCGGACTGGCTGGCGGAGTGATCGGCTACGCACTCGTCGACATCCAGTACTCCGGTGACGCGACCTGGCCTCGTGGTCTCGGAATCGTGATCGGTTCGGTCGTCACAGCTGGCGGCACCGCCATCGTGGCCGTGTTGGTTCTGCGTGCTCTCGGCGAGTGGCGCGACATCAACGACCGCCGATGATCGAGATCGAACTCATGAACACCGCCGCGGCCTTGGCCCGGCGAGCCGGTGATCTCGCGTTCGTTGGTCGAGCGACTCTCGATCGCGCGAACGACGTCGACACCAAGTCGACCGCGACCGACATGGTCACGCGTTGGGACTCGGCCAGTGAGCGACTCATCGTCGCCGACATCGAACGCCGTCGACCCGACGATGGGATCATCGGCGAGGAAGGTGCCGCCAAGGCGTCGCGATCGGGTGTCTCGTGGTTGGTCGACCCGATCGACGGCACCACCAACTTCCTCTACGGGTTGGCCGGCTGGGCGGTGTCGATCGCCGCGGTCGACGACACCGGCACGCCCGACGGCACTCTCGCCGGGGCGGTCTACCTTCCGGCCACCCGTGAGTTGTTCGTCGCGGCGCGAGGACACGGCGCCTGGCTGGCCGGGCGTCGCCTCACCTGTTCGTCGAGCGACGACACGGCGACGGCACTCGTCGGCACCGGTTTCTCGTACTCGTCCGAGCGTCGTGCGCAACAGGGGCAACGCGTCGCGCGACTTCTCCCCCATGTTCGCGACATTCGACGCACCGGCGCGGCCGCACCCGACCTCTGCTACGTGGCCGATGGTCGACTCGATGCCTACTTCGAGGAGGGCCTCCAGGCGTGGGATCTCGCTGCCGGACTCCTCATCGCCACCGAGGCCGGCGCCCACGCGTCCGACTTCACCGGAGGCTCACCGGTACCGAGCAATGTTCTCGTGTCGGGCAATGTTCTCGTGTCGGCGCCTCGGCTTCACGACCGATTGCTCGAACTCATCGGACCGGTGTGACGTTTCGTCGCGATGCCGCGACCTAACATGACGCCGTGACCACCCGGATCCTGGCAGTCGAAGACGACGAGCGGATCCGAACGGCGGTCCGTCTCGCTCTCGAGGACGAGGGTTGGGTGGTCGACGAAGCGGCGAGTGGCGAAGAGGGCGTGATCCAATTCGCTCGACAGCCTGCCGACGTCGTTCTGATCGACATCATGTTGCCCGGTATCGACGGATTCGAGTTATGTCGGAGCATTCGTCGAACGAGCGACGTCCCGATCGTGATGGTCACGGCGCGCGCCGACACCCATGACGTCGTGGCCGGGCTCGAGGCCGGCGCCGACGACTACCTCACCAAACCCTTTGCGCCCAAAGAACTCTCGGCACGCATTCGTGCTCTTCTGCGTCGTGCCCGTCCCGCCAACCCTGCTCACCCCCGACTCGTGTTCGGCGATCTCGAGATCATTCCCGACGAAGGCAAGGTGCTGCGCGCGGGCGAAGAACTCCATCTCACCAAGACCGAGTTCCGCTTGTTGTGTGAACTGGCGCAGAATCCGGGCCGGGTGTTCAGTCGCGAACAACTTCTCGATCACGTGTGGGGTTACGGATATTTCGGTGACGGCCGTCTGGTCGACGTGCACATCCGTCGTCTTCGGACCAAGGTGGAAGCCGACGCCGCCAATCCGCGTCACGTCGTGACGGTGCGAGGTCTCGGCTACCGACTGCAGCCGTAGTGTAAACCCGTGCGGTCCTGGCGTCGTGTCTTCTTCGGACTGCGCAGCCGCATCCTTCTGACCTTCGGTCTCGGCAGCCTGGGCCTGTCGGTGTTCCTGGCCCTCGCCACCTACAGCTTCACGCGCAGCAATCTCGTCGACGAGCGCGAGTCCAACGCCATCGAACAGGCCTACGACTCCGCTCGGCGCGTCGGGGTCGACCTGCGTTCGGCCCCGGCCAACGTGCAATCGGTGATCGATCGACTCGGTTCGAGCCGACCCCTCCTCTTCTACCGAGGCACCTGGACCGCCGGTGACGCTCGCTTCTCGTCGGGCCAAGTGCCCGATGCGCTGCTCACCGCGGTGATCGACGAGAGCCGACCCACCATGATGCGGTTCTCGGTCGACGACGAACTGGTATTGGCGGTCGGCGTCCCACTCGAAGAGGTCGGCGGCGTCTACTTCGAGTTCGCGTCGTTCGACGACGTGCAGAGCACGTTGCGCAGCGTCGGCTTCGCCCTCATCTTCGCGACCGGCATCACCACTCTGGTTGGCATCGTTCTTGGTGCGATCTCGGCGTCTCGCGCGGTTCGACCACTCACGGCGGCGAGTCAGGCTGCTCAGGCCCTCGCCGGCGGTCGGCTCGACACTCGACTCGAAGCAACCGACGATCCCGATCTCGAAGCGCTCACTCGTTCGTTCAACGACATGGCCACGGCTCTTCAAGAGCGCGTCGAACGCGACGCCCGCTTCACATCGGACGTGAGCCACGAATTGCGGTCGCCACTCATGACTCTGTCGGCCAGTGTCGAAGTGATGAAGGCGCGTCGAGAAGATATGCCCGAACGCGCTCAAGCCGCACTCGACCTCCTGGTGGCCGACGTGGCTCGCTTCCAAGGACTCGTGGAAGACCTGCTGGAGATCTCACGTTTCGATGCCGGTGCCATTCGCTTGAACGAAGAAGAACTGCTCGTGGGCGAGTTCGTTCGCCAGGCCGTGGCGGCCAGCAGCCTCCCGCGAACACCGGTCGCGGTGTCGCCGGCCGCCGACCAGATGATCATCAAGGGCGACCGCCGCCGGTTGGCCCGCGTGATCGCCAACCTCGTCGACAACGGCCGGATCCACGGCGGCGCCGAGGTCGAAGTCGCGGTCTTCGTCCCCGACGACGACGCCTCGACCGGCCTCGTGTGGATCACGGTCGAAGACCATGGTCCGGGCGTGCCCACCGAGGAGAGCACGTTGATCTTCGAACGTTTCGCGCGCGGTGGGGTCGCTGGTCGACGTGGCGGTTCGGAAGGAGCCGGCCTCGGTTTGGCTCTGGTGGACGAGCACGTCAAGTTGCACCGCGGACGGGTGTGGGTCGAGAACCGTCACGACGGCTCCGAAGGTTCGTGTTTCGTGATCGAACTGCCGGCCGAGGTTCTGCGATGAGATCGGCCCCGCTCACGCTCGCCATCGGCTCGCTCGTGTTGATCGGTTGCGGCCTCAACCCCGACTCCGCTCCGCGTCCGATTCCCGATGTCGAGCAGCGCGCGCTCGTCGACATCGAGTTCGCCGACGTGGGTACAACCGGTTCGGGCCGGATCTACCTCGAGCGGACCGACGAGACCGGTCGCTCGTTCCTGACCTCGGTTCGCCGCGAATTGTCACTCGATCCGCAAACCGTCATGACGGCTCTTCTCACCGGCCCCACCGAGGCCGAGCAGCAGGAGGGTCTGCGCACCGCGGTACCAAGGGATACGACGTTGCTGAGCGCCCGCTACGTGGCGACCGATCTCGTGAAGGTCGACGTGTCGTCGGAGATCTTCCAAGCCACCGGCGACGACCTCGTCGCGGCAGTCGCGCAGATCGTTCTCACCTTGGCCGAGATCGACGGCGTCGAACGGGTGTCGCTCGCCGTCGACGGTGCATCGGTGGACTGGCCGCGTGGTGACGGCAGCCTCACGTCCGAGCCGTTGACGATCTACGACTATCCCGGCCGAGCCGTGTC
The DNA here is from genome assembly GCA_016871355.1 of Actinomycetota bacterium. Taxonomy (GTDB): domain Bacteria; phylum Actinomycetota; class Acidimicrobiia; order Acidimicrobiales; family Ilumatobacteraceae; genus Casp-actino8. The sequence continues at coordinate 36,941 of VFZC01000011.1, read as the reverse complement.
GAGTCAGCCCGACTACCCGGCGATCGTGGTGGCGGGCGCTCAGCCGTAGAACACTTGCGCGACGTCGCGCAGCAATTCGAGATCGACCGTCTTGATGCGCCCGACCGTTTCCTCGAGCGGAACGCGCTCGATCTCGGTTCCGTTCAGTGCGACCATCTGACCCCACGCACCGTCGTGCACGGCGTCGATCGCGGCCAACCCGAAACGTGTCGACAACACGCGGTCGTACGCAGTGGGCGTACCACCACGCTGCACGTGTCCGATCTGGACGATGCGGGCCTCGATACCAGTCCGCCGTTCGATCTCGGCGGCGATGTCGACGCCGATTCCACCCAGTCGCGGGCGACCGATGGCATCGAGCGCATATTCGCGACGGGCCATGGTTCCTTCGACCGGCACCGACCCTTCGGCCACCACGGCGATCGATGCGTACCGACCACGTTGATGTCGACGCTCGATCACCTCGCACACGTCGGCGATGTCGAAAGGGATCTCGGGTACGAGGATGACGGTGGCTCCACCGGCGATGCCGGCGTAGGCGGCGATCCAGCCGGCGTCACGTCCCATCACTTCGACGACGATCACGCGGTTGTGGCTCTCGGCCGTGGTGTGGAGCCGGTCAATCGCATCGGTGGCGATCTGAACCGAGGTGTGGAAGCCGAACGTGACGTCGGTACCGATGATGTCGTTGTCGATCGTCTTAGGTACACCCACGATCGGAAGGCCGGTCTGCTCGTGGATCATCGACGCGACGGTCAGCGAGCCGTTCCCGCCGATCACGACCAATCCGTCGAGTCGCTGTTCGTCGAAGCAGCGTCGCACTCGATCGATTCCGTCATCGTGATCGAAGGGGCTGCCGCGCTTGGTTCCGATGATGGTGCCGCCCTTGGGCAACATTCCGCGCATCGACGAGATGTCGAGACGAATGAACGTCTGCGCCAGCACCCCGTCCCACGAGTCGATGAACCCCAGGATCTCGTCTCCGTGGACCGACTCGCCTTTGCGCACGATCGCTCGAATGACCGCGTTGAGGCCCGGACAGTCTCCCCCGCCGGTGAGAACTCCGATGCGCATGAGGTCAGCCTACGGGTGGAACAATGTCGACATGGCGTGGGATTCCTCTCGGCCGGTTCCGTGGCAACGCTTGTCGCGCGAATGGCTCGTGTACGCGGTCGTCATGATCGTGGCGTTCCTGATCTTCCTTCGCGACACCGTGAACGGGGCATCAGTACTCGGACTGGCCGCGTCGTATCCGCTGTACCTCGGTTTCGGTGCGATCCTCGCCAAGTTCGGCTACCAGCGCAAGACGTTCCGTGACCTGCGCAACGAGACACGCGTCCGTCAGTCGACGAGCACGACGTCCACGACAACCGGCACGACGTCGGGCACGCGCTCACGTCCGGCCCCGACTCGACGCACGAGTACGGGCCCGTCGCAACATCGCAAGAAGGGCAAGAAGCGGTGACCGACTTCGTGCTGGCGATCGACGCCGGCACCACTGGCGTGCGCTCACGAGCCGTCTTCTCCGATGGCCGTCCGAGCATCGCCGCGTACCGCGAGTTCACCCAACACTTCCCCGAACCCGGTTGGGTCGAACACGATGCGCTCGAGATCTGGGCCGCGGTCGTGGCCACGTTTCGCGAGGTCGTCGAACGGGCCGGCCTACCGGCCGCGGTCGGCATCACGAATCAACGCGAGACGGTCGTGGCCTGGAGCGCGCGAACATCGCTCCCCCTCGCTCGGGCGATCGTGTGGCAGGACCGGCGAACCGCTCGACGTTGCGACCAACTCGCACCGCACCTCGACCTCGTTCGTCGCCGTACCGGCCTCGTCCTCGATCCGTACTTCTCGGGCACCAAAATGGCCTGGCTCGTCGAGCACGGAGTGCCCGCCGACGACGATCTTCGTCTCGGCACCATCGATGCCTGGATCGTCTACCGTCTCACCGCCGGCGCCGTTCACGCAACCGATTCGTCCAACGCGAGTCGTACGATGCTCTTCGACATCGCCGAGTTGTCGTGGAGCGACGAACTCTGCGAACTGATCGGAGTGCCACGTCGGGCCCTCCCCGCTGTGGTGCCATCGAGCGGACGCATCGGCACCACGGCCTGCGCCGAACTCCCCACCGGAATACCGATCTCGGGAATGGCCGGCGATCAACAAAGTGCACTGTTCGGCCAAGCCTGCTTCACCCCCGGAATGGCCAAGAACACCTACGGCACCGGCAGTTTCGTCCTCATGAACATCGGTACGACCTGTCCGGCGCCGTGTGAGGGACTGCTCACGACCGTGGCCTGGACTCTTCCCGACAGCGATGGACGTCTCACCACCACCTACGCGTTCGAAGGCGCGATCTTCGTGACGGGTGCGGCCATCCAATGGTTACGCGACGGCCTCGGCATCATCTCGCGCGCCGACGAGATCGGCCCGTTGGCGGCCAGCGTGCCCGACAGCGGCGGGCTGTTCGTCGTTCCAGCCTTCACCGGACTCGGAAGTCCGTGGTGGGATCCGTACGCACGCGGGACCATCGTCGGCATCACTCGTGGTTCGACCCGCGCGCACCTCGCACGGGCCGTGGTGGATGCGATGGCGTTGCAGACGCGCGATGCGATCGCCGCCATGCAATCGGCGAGCGGTGTCACCATCTCCGAGCTACGCGTCGATGGTGGCGCCTCGGTCATGGATCTCCTTCTTCGGATCCAGGCCGACCAACTCGGAATCGCGGTACGTCGCCCGGTCGATCAAGAGACCACCGCTTTGGGGGCCGCCTTCCTGGCTGGTTTGGCCGAAGGGGTGTGGCCCGACCTGGCGGCCATCACCGAGCGCTGGCAGACCGACGTCGTCGTCTCACCCTCGTCCGATCGAACCGCCGCCGACGAGTTGCACACCACGTGGTTGCGCGCCGTCGAGCGTTCGCGCCACTGGGCCACAACGGACTAATTCGGGTCAGCGTCGTCGCATCGACGCACCGGCCACTCGACCGATCGCCGACACCTGCTCGCGTTCGCGAGCGCGAAACGCGCGGCCACGTCGTTCGGCGGCGAACGACAAGTCGGTGCCGGCCAGGTGCGCCCAGATCACGTCGGACGGTGTGTGTTCGGACCCGGCGTCGTCGAGGTGGATGGTTCCGGCCAGAAATGCGACGAGCCAACTCGGATCGGGCACTTCACCCGACGCGACGAGGACGGCCGAGCGACCACGATCGACGACCGCGACCCAATCGGCTTCGAGGAGTCGTCGCAATCCCGACACCAGAACGTCGACGTCGCCCGACGACTCGATGAAGTCGGCCAATACGAACAGGCCCATGACGCCGTGGTCGAGACGTTCGTCGTCGAGACGGTGGACATCTTCGACCGCCACACCCTCCACCCGCGCGAGTGCGAGCACCACGTCGTCGACCGATGTGGTGTCGTCGGGGACGTCGATGGTGACCTCGTCGATGGCCATCCCGGCACCACGTTCGAGAATGTCGATTCCGGTGACGTCGGCCCCCACCGAACCGATGGCCGCCGCGACCCGCCCCAGGGTTCCCGGGCGATCGGGCAACCACACGCGGATCACGTGGGCCGACACGTCAGCCGAGTTTCGTGAGCCCGCGTTTGAGGTTGCGGAGACCTTGTGCGATGCGCTGTTCGTTCTCGATGAGTGCGAAGCGCACGAATCCTTCGCCACCGGGCCCGAAGCCGACACCGGGCGACAGAGCCACTTCGCATTCGCGAACCATCAACGAGCAGAACTCGACCGAGGTCAAGTCGGCGTAGGGCTCGGGAATCGGAGCCCACACGAACATCGATCCCTTGGGCGCCGGAATGTCCCAGCCGATACGACCGAGACCATCGATCAGGGCATCACGACGGCTCTGATAGATGGAACAGACCTCTTCGGGATAGTCGCCGGCCTCGTTCATGGTGACGGTGGCGGCGATCTGAATGGGCTGGAAGGTTCCGTAGTCGAGGTAGCTCTTCAACTTCACCAACGCCTGAACGACGTCGCGGTTGCCGAGCAGGAAGGCCACGCGCCAACCGGCCATCGAGAAACTCTTGGTCATGGAATACAGCTCGACCGCGCACTCCTTGGCCCCTTCGGCTTGCAGGATCGACGGCGGCTGGTAACCGTTGAATCCGACATCGGCATAGGCGAAGTCGTGCACCACGATCATGTTGCGCTCGCGGCAGAAGTCGACGACGCGCTGCATGAAGGGCAAGTCGACACACGAACCGGTGGGGTTGTGCGGGAACGAAATGACGAGCACACGAGGCTTGGGCCAACCCACGTCGTACGCGGTGGTGAGGCTGTCGAAGAAGTCGCCTTCGAAGTCGGTCTGCACACGCGGGTCGGACAGGCTGCGCATCGGTACCTGGCGCAGGTCGGCGCCGGCGAACAGCGGACCGTAGATGTGGATCGGGTAGCTGGGGCTCGGAACGATGGCGGCGTCACCACGATCGAGCAGCACCCACATGAGGTGGCTGAAGCCTTCCTTCGATCCGATCGTGTTGGTGATCTCGGTCTCGACGTCGAGATCGACGTTCCACTTGCGCTTGTACAGATCGGCGATGGCCTCACGGAGCTTCGGAAGTCCGCGCGACATCGAGTACCGATGATTACGGGCGATCTTGGCCGCCTCGGCCAGTTTCTCGACGGCGATCGACGGGGACGGAATGTCGGGATTGCCGAATCCGAGGTCGACGACGTCGACACCGTTGCGTCGTGCCTCGATCTTCAACGAGTTGATGATCGTGAAGACGTACGGAGGCAGATTGCTGATGCGGCGGAACTCCATGACTCGACCCTAGTGGCCGGTGCCGTCGGACAGCGGTTCGTTTGCCACCTCGGACAGGAGAGCCGCTCCGATCGCCCCGGCCAACGGGCCGTGACGGGCGATGTCGATACGCGGATGCGGACGAAGCCCCGGGGAGTAGAGAAGTTCCGCGAACCATCGACGAACCGATTCGATCACCGCATCACCCGACGCCGCCAAGCCGCCGCCGATCACGATCACTTCCGGATCGAGCGCGTTGGTCAGATTGGCCAAGCCCAACGCGACCCACTTCCCGAATTCGTCCAGCACGACACGTGCCGCGTCGTCTCCCCCGATGGCCGCCGTTGTGACGTCTTCACCGCGCAGATCGGAGCGATCCGCAAAGAGTCCGGCTCGCTGCGCGAGGAAGACGAGACCGGTTCCGGACGCGAAACGTTCCCAACAGCCGTGTTGACCGCACGGACACCGTGGTCCGGTCGGATCGACGATCATGTGGCCGATCTCGCCCGCGAATCCGTTGGCCCCGCGCACGACACGCCCCTCGCTCACGAGACCGCCGCCGATACCGGTTCCGAGGGTGACGACCACCGCGTGGCGAGCGCCCGTAGCCGCTCCGGCCCGCCACTCGGCGATGGCCGCACACGTCGCATCGTTCTCCACGTGAACGAATCGACCGATTCGGTCGGACAGACGGCGGCCCACCGGAAAATCGATCGCCGACGAGAGGTTCGGCGAGGCGCGAATCACACCGTCGCGGGTGATGAGGCCCGGAACACCGAGTCCGATCGAATCGCACCGGCCCACCCGTTCGACGAGATCGGCGAGCCCGTCGATGAGTGCATCGGTGCCGTGCGGGGTCGCGATGCGGTGTTCGGCCACCACCCGCAAATCGTCATCGATCACCACCGCCACGCATTTGGTTCCGCCGACATCGATGCCGGCGCGGCGGCCGCTCACGACTCGGCGCGAACCTTGAGTTCCTTGACCGTGTTGAGGATGCGCACCTCGGCCCGACGCTTCACGAAGCCGGGCAGCGGGACGATGAGGTCGATCGAGAGGTTGTACGTGAGGACGACTCCACCCGATTCGCTGGGAGCGAACATGTACGCGCCGTCGACCGCGCGCATGATGTCGCCTTTGGCCATGCGCCATGCCAGACGGTGCGGTGCGGCCGAGTAGTCGTAGGCCAAGGTGTAACGCGTGCTGCGTCCGAGTGCGGAGGTGCGGAACTCGACCTCGGTCACGCGCCCCTGATCGTCACGACTCTGCACCACCGCCGACTTCACGTCGGTGGCCCATTGGGGATAGCGCTCGAAATCGGTGGCGATCTGCCAACAACGTTCGAGCGGGGCGGCGATCGAAATGGTGAGGGACGCCGTGTCAGCCATGTCTCTGTTCTAGCCGATCGACGTGCGACGGGGCTGAAAACCCCCGTGGGCCGCGGCCCACAATCCGTTCAAACCGAGTCCGAGCACCGGCACCAGAACGCCGAAAGCCAGTGTCGACCCGGCGGTCGACCCACCATCGGCCGCCGGAGTACTCGGCCGGGCGATGGCGGTGGCGACCGAGACCACCGTCTGCACCGTGAGGCACGACAGCATGATCGTCTTCGCACGTTTGGGAATGGCCGGGCCCATCAAGAAGTAGAGCTCGGCCACCGCCATCTCGTCGTTGCGACTGCGCTGCACGGCATTCCAGTATCCCCAGAGGAAAGCAACCACTCCCCCGGCGAACAAGGCCAGCGCCACGACGACGCCCTGTGTCTTCACCCAACCGTCGAACACGATCGCGGCGGCCGCGCTCGACACGACGAAGAACGCGGTGGTGGCGACGTTGGTGCGCAGGATCCAGTCGCCGGGTTTCACGACCACACTCCGAGGGATTCGCCGAGACGACGAGTCAACACGTCGTACGAGAATTCGTGTTCGGCGCGCTGGCGCGACGCGACACTCATACGTTCACGGAGATCGGCATCGTCGAGAAGTTGACGTAGACGCGCGACGACGGCGTCGACGTCGGTGGGCGGGTCGATCACGAATCCGGTCTCGCCGTCGGCCACCGCTTCGGCCGCGCCGCCGCTGCGTCCGGCGATCTGCGGAACTCCACACGACGCCGCTTCCACGAACACGATGCCGAATCCTTCCTGCTCGAGGCCGAGCCAACGATTGCGACACAGCATCATCGACACATCGGCACACGCGTAGAGGCGAGCCAGGTCGTCATCGGGCACACGCCCGAGGAATCGAACCGGTGCCGACAACTCCTTGGCCAAGCCGGCCAAACGTTCGGCATCACGCCCGCCACCTCCGATGAGGAGAACCAGGCCGGGTCGTTCGTCCTTGAGCCGGGCCACGGCTCGAATGGCGGTGTCGAAACCCTTGCGCGGCACGAGACGGCTGAGGCCCACCACCACCTCGGCGTCGGGCGACACACCGAAGTGCTCACGGGCGGCTCGCCGCTCGTCGACGCCGAGCGGAGCGAATCGTGACGTGTCGACTCCGGGGGGCACGATGGTCACGTCGAGCGATCGACCAGCGGCGCGTTCGGCTTCGGCGGCTGGGTAACCACCCGCGGCGATCACGTGTCGGGCCTTGCGCAGAACTCGGCCCAGCACCTGGCGCGACACCGGGAGTCGACCCGGCACCGTGACTTCGGCACCGTGAAGCACCACGTCGTACGGCAGGGCCAGAGACGGGCCGACGATGCCGAGGGGAACCGCCGGATCGAGAACGACGAGGTCGGCCTTCACGCGACGCGCCATGTCATTGATTCGATTCACCATCCACGGGTGCGGGAGAAGAACGGGTTCGCGCACGCGTTCGATGTGAAAGGGCTGAGCGGCGTCGAACTCGTCGGCCCCTTGGTACGGACTCGTGAGAACCGCGAACGAATCGGGTGGGAGTCTGCGCCACCACTCCCACAGCAATGACTGGATACCACCGATCTTCGGCGGGAAGTCGTTCGTGACGAGGAGGTGCTTCACGAACCGACCTCGGCGAGTTCGGCTCGCACGTCCGGGTCGGGATCGTCGACGAGACCGCTCACCAGATCGGCGCGTCCGAGTTGGCCGGCCGCCCACACGGCATGGGCGCGCAGCATCGGATCACGATGAGAAAGGTAGTGGCGCAGAACTCCGAGCACCGGTTCATCGACAGGAGTTGGTGCGATGTTGCCGAGGATCACCAGAGCGTTGCGACGCAACCATCGCGGATCGCGTTCGGCCAGATACCAACGGCCGAAGCGATCGAGCAGATGCGCGTCATCGGCCGTGAGCACTTCCATCACGTCGACGTGGGCACCCGGACCGCCCGATCCCGTGCGCGCCGGGACCCGCCGGCCCAGCCGCACCGTGGGTGGACACGACTCCTGGCAGTCGTCGCAGCCATAGAGACGATCGCCGAGTGCGCTGCGGAACTCACGCGGAAAGATCCCGGGTTTCTGCACGAGCCAAGCGAGACATCGTCGTGCGTCGATCACACCCGTGTCGACGATCGCTCCGGTGGGGCAGTCGTCGAAACAGCGTCGGCACGATCCGCAACCGTCGGGCGCCGGTTGCGCGGTGGCCCGCAGTGGTGCCGTGGTGACGAGCGAACCGAGCACGAACCAACTTCCGGCACCGGGCACGAGCAGATTGGCGTTCTTGCCCCACCAGCCGAGTCCAGCCCGCCAGGCCACCTCACGATCGACCAAATCGTTCTCGTCGGCGAAGACCACCGCACGGAATCCGTCGCGTCGTAACCGCAGGGCGACCTGTTGCAGCGACTGTCGCAGCGGTGTGTAGAAGTCGTGGCGGGCGTAACGCGCCACGCGCGCCGACAGCGGTGGCGGTTCGCCGATATCGCCACGATCATTCGCATCGTTCGTGTCGTCGCTCGAATAACTGAGCGCGGCCACGACGATCGATTGTGCGCCGGTCACCGCCCGGTCGGGATCGGTCGAGCGAATCGGATCGCGAAACGTGAAGCCCATGGTGTCGGACAGTCCACGTTCGCGACGATCGACGAGGGCGACGCGGGCCCGTTCGAGAATTCCGGCGTGGGTCACGCCGACCCGATCGAGTCCGAGCGATCGTGCGTACTCGAGGATCGCCTCGGTGTAGTGGGCGGACGATGCGTCAGGAGGCGGAGGCGTGGCCGGGCGCACGATGCCGAAGGTTAGGCACCAATCCGGCCTCGGCGAGGACACGCATGGCCCGAATCTCGGCCAAGTCGAACACCACGGCCTCGTGCGGGTCGTCGCGGCAGAGAAACGACATGACGCAGTCGTGGCAGGCGTCGGTATCGCGCATGACGCAGGTGTCGCAGTCGATGACGAGGAGAGGTTCTCGATTCATGACCTCAGCCGACCACAGGGGTGTGGCACGGTCAGCCGGCGAGTGATGCCACCAGGGGGCCGGCGATCTTCTCGGCCACCATCAAGGTGGGCAGATGCGTGTTGGCCCGTGGAACCCGTGGCATCACCGAGGCATCGGCGACCCAGAGTCCGGCCACGTCCCACGAACGACCCTGCGGATCGACCACCGACTCGCCACGGCGGCCCATCGCACACGTCCCAGCCGCGTGCACGTAATCACCGGTCCGCTGAGCGAGCCAGGCGACGATGGCGTCGTCGTCGTCGCCCAAGTGATCCATCGGTGTGCCGACGTCGTCGATGAACACCCCCGCCACCAACGACTGGAGGTGTTCGCTGGCCAGCAGCTCGCGAACGATACGCACGCCCGCGGTGAGGCCAGCGACGTCACGCTCGTCGGACAACATCCCGAAGTGGATGTGTCCGTCGACGATCGACCCGCGTGACCACACGTTCATGAGGGCCGCGTTCAACGTCGCGAATCCGGCCGCCTCGCGACCGAGATGTTCGATCGGCAGGATCTGGAGATCGTTCGGTGCGGCACCCGACGACGTACGCACGATTCCGGTGACGGCTTCGCGGGCCGGATCGGCCGGATCACGCCACGCGATCGTGAACGGTGCCGACGGATGATCGTGCAGACCCTGACCCACCAAGGGATTGGCCAGCTTCGATCTCTGCAGGATGATCGGCGTGTGAATGGCACCGGCCGCCATCACCACGGTGTCGGATTCGATCGACTCACCATCGGACGTCACCACACCGTGCACCCGACCGGCGTCGATCACCACATGATCGACCGTGAGATCGCCACGCACCGCCACGCGATCGCGCGCCGGGGTGACGTACACGTCGAACGCCGATGCCCGCCTCCCGTTCGGATGTTGAGTGAGTCGGGCCGCCTCGACGGCTCCGGGACGACCCGAATCGGTCCAGGCTCGACCGACGGCACCGGCCAACCGAGACGGCGCCACGTCGCGCAACGGAATGGGAAGCGCAGCGAAGATGTGAGCGACGTCTCGCCACGACCAGCCGTCGCATCCATGATCGCGCTCCCAGCGGTCGTAGTCGTCGGGCTCACCCACCACGGCGAGCATCGCGTTCACGGCCGACGACCCACCAGCGCCCCGACCGCGCGCGTACGGGCGCACCTCTTGTCCGGCCACGCGTTGCGCATCGAGCCCGTCCCACGTCCAGCCCGGGGTGGCCAAGGCGTCGAAGAACGAGGGCGAGTGAATGGACTCGGGGGCGTCGAGAGATCCGGCTTCGAGCAACACCACCGAGCGACCGGAATCGGCGACTCGTCGTGCGATGACACATCCAGCCGAGCCGGCACCGATCACGACGACGGGTCGGTCGGCGGCCATCAGGCCTCGAGACCCACCAAGTGGGCGACGTCGTTGTAACGAATCAGTCGCCAACGTCCCGAGCGCACCAGTTCGACCTCGGTGATCGACGTGTTCTTGGTGTGGATTTCGAACGATCCGGTACCGAAGGTTCGCAGCGCCTGCCGCAACACCGTGTCGATCACACCACCGTGGCAGAACACGACGACAGTGGCGCTTTCGTGATCGTCGATCAGGCGGCGAACCGCCGTGCCGATGCGCAACTGGAACTGCGCGATGGTCTCGCCGCCGGGAAACGTGATTCCGTACGGATCGTTCTCCCAGTCGGGATTGCCGAACTTCTGCTCGAACTCGACGTAGGCGAGTCCATCGCAGTCGGGACCCGGGTCGTGCTCACCCAGATCGGGATCGACAAGAATGTCGCGGCCGGCGAACGCGGGCAGGACGATCTCGGCCGTTTCACGAGCGCGCGGATAGGCGCTCGAGTACACGAAGTCGGGTTCGAATTCAGGCTGATCGAGCCACCTATCGTGCAGCCGCTCGGCTTGGCGCCGGCCGAACGAGGACAAACCCTTGCACGAGCGTGGGCCGCCCACCACTCGATCGACGGTCACCTGTGATTCGCCGTGACGGACGAGAACGAGCCGGGTCATCGGTCAGGCGAGCTTCTCGACGAACGATTCGAGTTGCCGCAAGTTGCGGCACTCGTACGTGCCGTCGGTGAAGTTGCCGTATTCGCCCACGATCGAGTCACCGGTATTCCAGTACGAGCGTGGTTCGGGGTTGAGCCAGTACACGTGGCGCGCCTTGGCCCGGATCTCCTTGACGACCCAGGCTTGCGACGCGTGGTAGTTGTTGCGCGCGTCACCGAGCAGAAGCACGGTGGTCTTCGGGCCCACGTCTTTGCCGTAGCGCTCCCAGAACACTTCGAAGGCGTGGCCGTAGTCGGAGTGTCCGTCGACCCACACCACATCGGCTTCGGTGTTGACGCGATGAATGGCTTCGGTGATGTCTTCGGTTCCCTTGAAGAACTGGGTGACTTCGTCGATGCCATCGATGAACACGAACGAACGAACCTTCGAGAACTGGTTCTGGATCGCGTACACGAGCATGAGCGTGAAACGTGCGAAGGCGGCGACGCTGCCGGAGATGTCGGCCACCACCATGAGCTCGGGCTTGGCCGGCCGGGGATACTTGAAACGCGGATCGGCGGGGACACCGCCGTACGACAGGGAGTGCCGCACCGTGTTGCGGAAGTCGAGAGGCCCGCGGCGACCGTGCTTGCGCTTGCGGGCGAGGCGAGCGGCCAACTTGCGCGTGAGCGGATACAGCGACTTCTTGAGCAACTGCATCTCATCACGACTGGCGTGCATGAACTCGACGTCTTCGGGAAGCGGCTTGCGCAGCGTCTTGGCCATGGCCTCGGCACCACGATCGGCGACCAGACGACGACGGATCTCGGCCTCGATCTCCTTCTTGAACTGCTCGATGCGCGACTGGTACTCGTCTCGCTCGAGACGTTCTTCGAGTTGGGTGAGTTCGCCACCCACTTCCTGCTTCGAGGCTTCCATCAGCTTGTCGAGCATTCCGTCGAGATCGAGGTTGCGCAGAGTGCGGTAGAGGTAATACGTGCCACCCACGGGGCGGCCCGGCTCCATCCCGGCGAAACGCTGCACGGCCTGCTTGGCCAGCGCACGCATGAGTGCCTGATCGCCGTTGAGGAGAGCCTGCATGAGGATCTGAGCGATCTCTTCGGGGGTGAGCGAATCCATGCCACCCGACGAGCCGCGGCCATCGCCCTGTTGCTGGAGTTGCTCCTGCATCTCGCGCCACATCTCGTCGATGGCGTCCTGCGACTCTTCGTTGATCTTGTACTGCGGACCGCGGAGCGAGAAGTAGACCTCGAAGACCGTTTCGAACGAACGCCAGTGAGCGCTGTTCTTCACCAACGTGGCGCCGAGTGCGTACTTGAAGGCGTCGCGATCTTCGAGCGGAATGTGTTGGACCGCCTCCATGGCGTCGAGGTTCTCGGTGAGCGACACGGGAAGCCCCGCGTTGCGGAGTTCCTGAACGAAACCGGAGAGCAGCTCGAGCACGGGTGTCTCAGACCAGGTCGACCGACAGTTCCTTGGCGGCCTTGGCGATGTCGGTCTGGTACTTGAGGAGTACGTGCAACGTTTCCTTGGCCGTCTGGGCGTCGATCGTGTCGGCGTTGAGGAGCATGAGCGTGCGCGCCCAGTCGAGTGTCTCGGACACGCTCGGCGCCTTCTTCAGATCGAGCTGGCGGATGCTGCGCACGATGCGTGCGACCTGATCGGCCAGATGCTCGGTGATTCCCGACACCTTGGCCAGCACGATTTCCTTTTCGCGCTCCAACGTGGGGTAGTCGACGTGCAAGTACAGACAACGACGCTTGAGCGCCTCGGACAACTCGCGCGTGTTGTTGGACGTGAGGAACACCATCGGGATCTGCGTCGCCGTGATGGTGCCCAGTTCGGGAATCGACACCTGGTACTCCGACAAGATCTCGAGCAGCAGAGCCTCGGTCTCGACTTCGACGCGGTCGACTTCGTCGATCAGGAGCACGACCGGATCGGGAGCGCTGATGGCCTCGAGGAGCGGACGAGTGAGAAGGAACTCACGGCTGAAGATGTCGTCGTGGATCTCCGACCACGAATCGCTGTTGCGATCGGCCTGGATACGGAGCAATTGCTTCTTGTAGTTCCACTCGTACAAGGCTTTCGACTCGTCGAGGCCCTCGTAGCACTGCAGGCGGATCAACCGGGCACCGGTGAGATCGGCGATGCTCTTGGCCAACTGGGTCTTGCCCGTTCCGGCCGGACCCTCGACCAGCACCGGCTTGGCCAGCCGATCGGCGAGGTAGGCAACACCCGCGATGCCGTCGTCGGCGAGATAGTTGACGTTGCGCAGACCATCTCGGACCTGCTGGACGGAATCGAAACGATGGGGCATGTTTTCACCCTACAAGTTGCCCCCTCCCGGCTCCCCTACCCGGACCGACCTACCCTTGTCGGCAGTGACCGACCACACCCCGAACGAGCGTGACGACGAAGCTCACGGCGATGACCCGGTACCCGTCCCGCCGTCGGGCGACCCGGGTCACAGTCTGCTGCGTTCGAACGCGGTGGTGGCACTCGGTACCGGCCTCTCACGACTCACCGGAATGCTGAAGATCATCGTGTTCGGTTTCGTCATCGGACAAACCGCGCTGGCCGACGCGTACGACGGGGCCAACAACTCACCCAACTCGGTGTACGAGTTGCTGTTGGGTGGTGTGCTGTCCGCGGCACTGGTTCCCATGTTCACACGTCTCTTCGAGAACGAGGACGAGGAGTCGGTCGAAGCGGTCGTGAGCGTGAGCATCGTCTTCCTCACGGCGATCACAGCCATCGCGGTGTTCAGCGCACCGTGGATCTTCCGCATCTTCTCGTTGAGTCCCGATCCCAGTGTCGACCCGAACGACTTTCGTACCGTCGGCACCGCGCTCACGCGCATCTTTCTTCTGCAGATCTTCTTCTACGGAATCGCCGCATTGTTCGGAGCGGTCCTCAACGCACAGCGGCGGTTCTTCGCCGCCGCGTGGTCGCCGGTGCTCGCCAACATCGTGATCATCGTGTCTCTGCTCTACGTGCCGACGCTGCTCGACAAGGATTCACCGGTTCTCACCGACGTCCTCGACAGTCCGTCGTTCCGTTGGCTACTCGGCCTCGGCGCCACCGGCGGCATCGCGCTCCAGGCCCTGATCCTGCTGCCTGCCATCCATCGTGCCGGTCTCAACCTTCGGTTCCGCTTCGATCTGCGCCACCCGGCCGTCAAGAAGCTGTTGACGCTGTCGGGCTGGACGTTCGGCTACGTGCTGGCCAACCAACTCACGGTGGTCATCGTGAAGAACCTGGCCCAACCCGGGTCGGGAGGACAGGACGCGTACGCCAAGGCCACCACGTTCTTCTACTTCCCGCACGGTCTCCTGGCCATGAGCATCGCCACCACGTTCATTCCGGAGATGGCTCGCGCGGTCTCGCGACGTGATCGCGAAGCATTCGTCGAACGCACCGAACTCGGCATCCGGCTGGTTGCACTTCTCACCATTCCGGCCGCGTTCGGTTTCTTGGCCCTGTCGCGACCGATCATCGGCGCGCTGCTGCAGCACGGACAGTTCGATCTCCCGGCCTCCATCAACACCGCGCGCGTGCTCGCCGGCTTGGCCCTCGGGCTCGTGGGCTACTCGGTGTACTTGTTCACACTGCGTGGGTTCTACGCCCACCAGGACACGCGAACGCCCTTCATCATCAACTGCGTCCAGAACGCCATCAACATCGTTCTGGCCTTCGTGCTCGTCGGGTTCTACGACGTGCTCGGCCTCGGCATCGCGTTCGCTCTGTCGTACCTCATCGCCGCCGTGATCGCGATCTTCGTGCTACAAGTCAAGGTTCCCGAGTTCCCCGCCTGGCACACCGTGTTGAGCATCGGACGCATGATGGCGGCCGGTGCCGGCATGGGCATCGTGGTGTGGCTGTCGGCCGGAGCGGTGGGCGACAACGACGGTCTCGGCGCGCTCGCCCGAGTGATCGTGGGTTTGCTGATCGGTGCGGTGGTCTACACCGGCGCACTCACCGTGTTGCGCGTGCCCGAGATGGCGAACTTACGCGCCATCGTGGCCCGCCGCCGCAATTAGAGAACCACGAGAGCGTCGCGATGCACGACGACGCTCGGTGAGCCGTCGTCGAGTTCGCTGGTACGGCGACCCGCGGCCACCCGAGCCTGGGCCGAATTCATGACCGCACTTCCGCGCGCGACCACTCGACCGTCGAGCGTGACCACGTCGATCGTGTCGCCCACTTCGAAGTCGCCGTCGACCAATCGAACACCCGCGGGCAAGAGCGAACTGGTGCCGCCGGCCAGAGCCCGGGCCGCGCCTTCGTCGACCGTGACGCGACCGGCGATCTCGCTCGCGAAGGCCAACCACAACTGACGTGACGACAGGTGGCGATCGGCTCCGTGGAAGGTGGTGCCGATCGACTGACCACCGATGACTCCGAGCAGAACGTCGGGGATGGTGGCTCGCGCGATCACGGCGCGAATGCCCGACCACGACGCGATACGAGCCGCCGACAACTTGCTGGCCATTCCGCCGCTGCCGCGATTCGAACCAGTGGCACCAGCCGACACCGCCATGAGCGGATCACCGGCCGAGACATCGGACACGAGGGTGGCCGCAGAGTCGTGACGGGGATCGGCGGTGTACAGACCCTCGATGTCGGTGAGCAGAACGAGGACGTCGGCCTTCAAGAGATGCGACAAGAGCGCCGCGATGTGGTCGTTGTCGCCGAACCGGATCTCGTCGTTGGCGATGGCGTCGTTCTCGTTGACCACCGGAACACAGCCGAGTTCGAGCAGACACTCGAGTGTTTCACGCGCGTGCAGATACTGCTGGCGGTCCATGAAGTCGTGCGGCACCAACAACACCTGCGCAGCCACCAACGAGTGCTGGGCGAATTCGGCGTTGTACACCTCCATGAGTCGACTCTGACCAGCAGCCGACAGCGCCTGCAGCGTGCGCACGTCGGTCGGACGGGCCGACAGACCCAAGGCCGACACACCTGCCGACACCGCACCCGACGACACCAGCACCACGTCGTGGCCCGCCTGACGCAACTGCGCGATCTGCCGACAGATGTTGGCGATGACGGCGCGGTCGATCACACCGAGAGAATCGGTGAGCGAGGACGTTCCGATCTTGGCGATGATGCGCATGCGATATCAGTCTCGTCAGCGGTCGGGTCGGTAGTCGAACGAAAAAGCGCCGATCCAGACCACGTCGCCGTCACGAGCCCCGGCTCGAGTCAACAACCGCGGTACACCCAACTTCTTCAGACGCTCTTCGATGTAGTCGAGGGCCTCGGGGGTGGTGACGTCGTTCAGATGCACCGCCCGCTCGACCTTGCGTCCGTGCACGCGGTACTCGCGCTCGGCCACCCGCTCGATCCAGGCCCCGTCGGAGTCGGGCCGCAGGATCACCCGCGATTCGGCCAGTGGTTCGTCGTGACGCGCCTCGTGCACCAGCGAAGCGAGTCGCCCCACCAGTTCGCGTACACCCTGGTTGGTGACGGCCGAGATGGTCGGGTGGTTCCAGGCCGACACCAGATCGGGATCGGCCGAATCGGTCTTGGTGCCCACGACGACGCGAGGACGTTCGAGCAGATCGGGGTCGTACTTCTCGAGTTCGTGGAGCAACGTCTCGAGTTGAGCCTCGGGTGACGTGTCGTCGACCGGCGCCAGGTCGACCAAGACGCACAGCACGCGGGCCCGCTCGACGTGGCGCAAGAAGCGGTGACCGAGGCCCTTGCCCTCGGCGGCCCCTTCGATGAGTCCGGGAATGTCGGCCACCACAAAGTCGGTGTCGTCGTCGATGCGCACGACACCGAGATGCGGTTCGAGCGTGGTGAACGGATAGGCCGCGATCTTCGGACGAGCCGCCGACACCACCGAGATGAGCGTGCTCTTGCCGGCGTTCGGAAATCCGACCA
Organism: Actinomycetota bacterium; assembly: GCA_016871355.1. Lineage (GTDB taxonomy): Bacteria > Actinomycetota > Acidimicrobiia > Acidimicrobiales > Ilumatobacteraceae > Casp-actino8. Next base: position 19,935 of record VFZC01000011.1, on the reverse strand, counting down.
ACGCCACGTCGGCCATCAGTTTGAGTTCGAGTTTGAGCCAGCGTTCCTCGCCATGTTCGCCCTGCTCGGCGAAACTCGGCGCCCGTCGGCGGTTGGTGAGGAAGCGAGCGTTACCGCGACCACCACGCCCGCCATGAGCGGCCAGCCAGCGATCGCCGTGATTCTGCAGATCGGCCAGAATTTCACCCGAATACATGTCTCGAATCACGGTTCCCTCCGGAACTTTCACGTCGAGACTTTCTCCACGGCGACCGTGCAGGTCTTTGCCCTTGCCGTGCACACCGTTACCGGCGATGCGGTGGGGGTGATCGCGAAAGGCGAACAACGACGCCGCGTTGCGGTCGGCCACCAACCAGACGTCGCCACCTTTGCCACCGTCACCGCCATTGGGTCCGCCCATGGCAACCGGGCCTTCACGGCGGAACGACACGCAGCCGGCTCCCCCGTCGCCGGCGCGCACGTTCAGCTGGCACTCGTCGACGAACTGGCTCATGATGCGATCAACCTACTGCCACACCCCCGTCGTAGCCTGACGATCGTGAACGAGTCGCCGGTCGATCCCGACATCGCCGAACGGGCCGAACGCTGGGCCAGCACCATGGCCGGCACTCGTGACGACGCCATCACACTTGCTCACGCCGATTCGTGGGCCGGAACCGGTGAGGTCGGTCTCGTCGAACGCGCCGCGCGCGAAAACCAACTCGACCGGACCATGGCTCGTTTGGCCACGCGGTCGGTCGGTGCCGGCCAACGTGCCGTCGACGAAGACCCCGACCCGTTCCGCACCTGTTTCGAACGCGACCGCGATCGCATTCTCCACGCCACGTCGTTTCGTCGTCTGGCCGGCAAGACCCAAGTGTTCGTGTTCCCCGACGACCATCAGCGCACGCGGCTCACCCACGCGCTCGAGGTGGCCCAGGTGGCCGTGTCGGTGGCCCGGCCGCTCGGCCTCAACGTCGCACTCACCGAAGCCATCGCCCTCGGCCACGACTGCGGTCACGGTCCGGGCGGTCACGCGAGCGAAGACGCGTTGTCGCCGTTCGTTCCCGGCGGATTCGATCACGCGCAATGGGGAGCCGACGTCACGCTCGTTCCACTCAATCTGTGCGCGCAAACGCTCGACGGCATCCGAAATCACTCCTGGAGTCGCCCGGCCCCGTCCACGCCCGAAGGCGAGGTGGTCAGTTGGGCCGATCGCATCGCCTACGTCTGCCACGACTTCGAAGATGCGGTCGCCGCTGGCATCGTCTCCGCCGAGAATCTCCCACCCTTGGTGCGGGCACGGTGCGGTGACACACGCCAGAAGCAACTCAGCGCGTTCATCCATTCCATGATCGCCGCCGCCGCCCAAACCGGTCGGGTGGGCATGGAACCCGAGGTGGCCGAAGCGCTCGCCCAGTTCCGAAAGTTCAACTACGAGAACATCTACTTGCGTCCGGCCAGCCGAGCCCAGGCCCAGTCGGTGATCGATCTGCTCCGCGCGTTGGTCGAGCACTACGCCGCGCACCCCGGGCTCCTGCCCGATCATCGACCGGCGCCCTCCGGATCGGATGAAGCGTTGTCAGCGGCCGTGGCCTACGTGGCCGGCATGACCGATCGGTACGCGTGCCGTCAAGGAGTCGCGTTGCTCGACTGGCCGCTGCACAAATTGCCGCGCGGCATCGACGTCTAGCGTCGTTCGGCGATTACTCGGCCGGAACGACGTCGACGACACGGCGTCCACGCCGTTCGCCGAACTTCACCGCACCATCGACGAGTGCGAACAACGTGTCGTCGCCACCGCGACCCACGTTCTTGCCCGGGTGGAACTTGGTGCCACGCTGGCGAACCACGATGGTTCCGGCCGTCACCTGAGTTCCCGCGAACACCTTGATGCCGAGACGCTGCGCGTTCGAATCGCGCCCGTTGCGTGTTGAACCGCCACCTTTTGTCTTCGACATGGCTCAGCCTTTCGCGATCGCCGTGATCTCGACGACCTGATAGCGCTGACGGTGTCCGTACCGACGACGCTGGTTGGTGCGACGCTTGTACGTGAAGCCGTCGATCTTGGGACCCTGGGCGGTGCCGACCACACGGCCCGACACCTTGGCGCCGGCGAGTTGATCGGGCGTGGCGAGGACCTTGTCGCCGTCGACCACGAGCACAGGGGTGAAGTCGACTGCGGCGCCTTGTTCGACGCCCAGCAGTTCGACATGCACCTGCTGGCCTTGGGCCACACGGACCTGCTTGCCTCCGGTTGCGATGACTGCGTACATAGAGATTTTCGATTCTACCTGGGCCAATAGGGGGTCACAACAAGTCAGACCAGCAGATCGTGGTCGACTACGACACCCCGCCCGGCGCAGATCTCGCACGGGTCGGCGAAGGCCGTGAGCAGGCCTTCTCCGATGCGCTTGCGGGTCATCTCCACCAATCCGAGCTCGGAGATCTCGAAGACCTGGGTTCGGGTCTTGTCGCGTGAAAGAGCCGAGCGGAAGGCGTCGACCACCTTCTTGCGGTTCTCCTTGATCTCCATGTCGATGAAGTCGATCACGATGATTCCGCCGATGTCGCGCAGACGCAGCTGGTGGGCGATCTCCTCGGCGGCTTCCAAGTTGTTCTGGAAGACGGTCGCTTCGAGGTTGGAGGTACCGACGTTGCGGCCGGTGTTCACGTCGATCACGGTGAGCGCTTCGGTGTGTTCGATGATGAGCGATCCGCCCGACGGCAACCACACCTTGCGATCGAGCGCTTTGTGCACCTGCTCGTGCACGTGGTGGCGTTCGAAGATCGGAAGACCCGCTTCGTTGGGGTCGTAGTACTCGATGCGATCGGCGAGCTCGGGATTGAACGCTTCGACGTACGAGCGCAGGTCTTCGTACAACTGGCGATCGTCGATGGCGACTCCGCGGTACTCGGCGTTGAACTCCTCGCGGATCACGCGGACGGCGAGCGGCGGCTCGCGATACAACAACGCGGGTCCGGTCGCTTTGCGGGCCGCTTCCTCGATCTTGTTCCACTGATCGAGCAAGCGAGTCATGTCGGCACGCAACTCGTGTTCGGTGGCCGATTCGGCCGCGGTACGCACGATCAGACCGTGTTCGGCCGGCTTCACCCGGTCGAGGATGTTGCGCAGGCGCTTGCGTTCGTCGTCGGGCAGACGCTTGGAGATGCCGTACGTCTTGGAGTTGGGAATGAGGACCACGAAACGTCCCGGCAGCGACACTTCCTGAGTGAGGCGAGCACCCTTCACGCCGATCGGGTTCTTGGTGACCTGGCAGACGATGAGCTGCTTGGCCCGCAGGATCTGCTCGATACGCGGCTGGCTGTCGACGATGTCTTCGGCGTCGTACTGCACGTCACCGCGGTAGAGCACCGCGTTCTTGGGTGTGGCGATGTCGACGAAGGCCGCTTCCATACCGGGCAGCACGTTCTGGACCTTGCCCACGTAGATGTTGCCGTGGATCTGCGAGATGTCGTCGGCCGGCCGACTCACGTAGTGCTCAATGAGGCTGCGACCTTCGAGGACTGCCACCTGGGTGAGGTGCGGGCGCACCTGAACACACATGAAGTAGCGCCCGACCGGGCGACCGTTGCGCTCACGCCCACGACGACGCTCTTGAACGTCGACGTCGGATGCCTGACCACGACCTTCGCCTCGTGAGCGTTCGCCACCCCGACCGCCACCACTTCCGCGGCGCCGCTTCTTCTTGGCCCCCTGGCCAGCATTGGTCGATGCACCGCTCGAGTCGGCGCGCGCCCCGTCGGGTGTCTTGCCGGCACGCTGGCCACCCGGCATGGTGACCGACGGTTTCGGAGCCGGACGGGTGTCACCGATCTTCGGACGCGGCACGACCGCGGCCGCACCGGCTTCCTGACTCGGGCGGCCCTCGGAGATTCGCTCGGGAAGTTCGTCGGGATTCACCGGCTGCGCCCGGTCCGGCCGTGACTGCCCCGGCTGCGACTGCGACCGTGAACGGCCACGGCCTCCACGCGATCCGCGCCGGCGCTTCTTCTTCGGGGGTGTCGACGGGTTATCCGACGGCGATTCGTTGCTCATGAGGAAGTTCCTTTCGTGCGCGCACCGAGAAGGGCGCGCAGGGAGCGTCAGTGCGCTCGATCCATTGATGGGTCCGGATGACCCGTGACATGACGTTCCAGGGCTCGTCGCCCGGGAACAGTGCGTCGACCAATTCGGTGGGTCGCACACCACGTCCGGACGTGGTGACGACCGCTTCGACGAGTGCCGAAGCGCTCACTTCTGAGCGCCAGTCGGCCGGAAGCACGGAGGGATCGAAGTCCGTCCGCAATTCGAAGATGCCCGGGCGAATGTCGTCACGGCGACGTTCGCCCTTGCGTTCGCGTTCGATCCAGAACTCGGGTGCCGCCACGAGTGCCGCGACTCGCGCCGCGGTGTCGTGGGCAGCACGATCGATGGCCAACACCCACGTGGTGGCCAGGACGTCTTCTTGGATCGACTGCGGTCCGGCGACCCAAGCGCCGGTGACCTCGACACCCGCCGGCATCACGGCCGAGAGACGCGGGGCCAGATCGTCGAGATCACGCTCGGCCGACGGAGCGGGGTCGAGCACGACGTCGAGAACTTCGACGAGCGACTCACCAGCCGTGGGCAGTGCGAGACCGAACGACAACTTGGGGCGGGGCGTGAATCCCGCCGACACGGCCACTCCGAGCTTCGCCTTGCGAAAGGCGCGCTCCCAGAGATGGGCCATGTCGAGATGACCGAGGAACCGGATCTTGCCGACCTTCGAATACGCGAGACGGACTTTCACAGGCGCACCACCACCGGAACGTCGCCGCCGCGCGCGAGATCCTGTCCGGTGCCCTGACTTCCGCCGGCCGGCGGAATCGGTGAGGCCACGACGTGCTCGAGTCCGTCACCGGTACAGACGCCGCAGTCGTAACACGGCGTCCACCGACAGTCGGGCAGACCGTGTTCGTCGAGCGAAGCGCGCCAGTCGTCCCACAAGAAGTCGCGGTGCAACCCGGCGCTCAGGTGCTGCCAGGGCAGGATTTCGACCTCGGTGCGGTGACGTGTGGTGAACCACTCGACCGGGAGTCCTTCGGCCGCCGCCGCGTCGAGCCAGCGATCGAGCACGAAGAACTCGCTCCACTCCTGGAAGGTGCCGCCGTCGCGCCACACGCGTTCGATGACCCGACCCACTCGGCGATCGCCACGACTGGCCAGACCTTCGGCGAGCGACGCCCGCGGGTCATGCCACTTCACCTGCACACCGCGCGAGGCCGCACCACGAACGAGGTTGATCTTGCGCTGAAGTTCGTCGACTCCATTCTGGCCGAACCATTGGAACGGCGTGTGGGCCTTGGGCACGAAACCGCCGAGGCTCACCGTGACACTCGCGCGCGAGGTGTACTTCTTGCCGATGGCCACGCATCCGGCCGCCAACTCGGCGATACCCCGGGTGTCGTCGTCAGTTTCGGTGGGCAGACCCGTGAGGAAGTACAGCTTGGTGCGCGTCCAGCCGTTGGCGAAGGCCGATTCGACCGCTCCGTACAGATCGGCTTCGGTGATGAGTTTGTTAATTACCTTGCGTAGACGCCAGGTTCCGGCTTCGGGCGCGAACGTGAGTCCGCTGCGACGACCACTCGCCACCTTGGCGGCCAGACCCACGGTGAACGCATCGACACGCAACGAGGGCAACGACACCGTGGGTGCGCCGCACGCGGTCGGGTCGGGCACGATCGACGATACGACGTCTTCGATTCCGCTGAAGTCGGCGGTGGACAGCGACGTGAGCGACACCTCGTTGTATCCCGTGCGCTCGAGTCCGCGCGTGATCATGGTGCGCACTTGTTCGGCGGGCCGTTCGCGAACGGGGCGCGTGATCATGCCGGCCTGGCAGAAACGACAGCCGCGCGTGCAACCGCGGAAGACTTCGACCGCCAGACGATCGTGCACCACTTCGGTGAGCGGAGCCAACGGTCGCCGCGGATAGTCCCACTGCGCCAGGTCGGAAATGGTGCGCTTGGTGACGGTGGCCGGCACGTCGGCGAACCGGGGTGTGCAAGAGACCGTGCGCTCCCCCTCGTACACCACGTCGTACAGACTCGGTACGTAGACGCCCGGGATGCGAGCGAGTTCGCGCCACAGACCTTCCCGCGACGTGCGACCCGACGCCTTCCAGGCCCGCACCACGTCGTTGATCTCGCCGACGACTTCTTCGCCTTCGCCGAGTACGGCGACGTCGATGAAGTCGGCCAACGGTTCGGGGTTGAAGGCCGCGTGACCACCAACGACGACCACCGGGTCGGATGGTTCACGACGCGCGGTGTGCACGGGGATTCCCCCGAGGTCGAGCATGTTGAGCACGTTCGTGTAGACGAGCTCGGCCGAGAGATTGAACGCGATCACGTCGAAGTCACCGGCGGCCCGATGGGCGTCGACCGAGAAGAGCGGAATGCCACGCTCGCGCATCAAGGCTTCGAGGTCGACCCACGGCGCGTACGTACGCTCGGCGACGGCGTCGGGGCGCTCATTCAGGATCTCGTACAGGATCTGCAGCCCTTGATTGGGCAGGCCGACCTCGTACACATCGGGATACGCGAGCAGCCAGGCGACTTTGCCCTGACCGTGACGCGGCTCGATGGCCCCGTCCTCGCACCCGATGTAGCGGGCTGGTTTGCGCACCCTCGCCAGCAACGGTTCGACCCGTGACCAGAGGGAAGTCATTTCTGCGATCCTACCCGGGGGTCTCAGCGCATTCGACGCATATGGACGCTCTCGACCAGGCCGACGAGGATCGCGAACGCAACCAAGGACGAACCGCCGTACGAGAGAAACGGAAGAGGAACTCCGGTGACCGGCATGATTCCCATGGTCATGCCGATGCTCTGGAACACGTGCCACATCACGATCCCGAACACGCCGGCGCAGATGTAACTGCCGAACGCGTCCTTGCTCAAGTGGGCGACACGCCAGATTCGGAAGAGGAGAAGTCCGAACAAGGCGAGGACGATGCCGCCACCGATCATGCCGAACTGTTCGGCGATGGCCGAGAAGATGAAGTCGCTCTGCTGCACCGGGATGAACTTGCCATTGGTGAGCGGCGCATCGAGATAGCCCTTACCCCACCAGCCACCGGTGGCGACCGCGCGTTTGGCGAAACGAACCTGGAAGACCAGATCCTTCAAACCGTCCTCGGTGGAGTTCTGGTTGAGGAACGCTTCGATACGGCGCAACTGATAACGGTCGACGATGCCCGCGACCACGGCCGCCGCCACCGTGATGACGGTGAGAAAGGCGATCAGTGCGAGATAGCGAAGTTTCGCACCAGCCATGAGCAGGATCGTGAGAGCACCCACGATCATCACGAAGGCCGAACCGAGGTCGGGCTGAACGATGATCAAGATGGTCGGAATACCGACGACCACCAGACCGCCGATGAACCGGGAATAACTCAGAGATTCTTCGCGAACTTCCGACAAATACGAAGCCAGAGCGAGAACGACGGCCGGTTTGGCGAACTCGGCCGGCTGGAACGACACCGGCCCGAAATCGAACGACAGACGAGCGCCACCCCGCAAGGCACCCGCAGCCAACACGAGCATGAGCGCCACGATCGCGCACCCGTACAGGAAGAAGGCTCGTTCTCGAAGCAACGTGTAGTCGAACGACATGACTGCGATCATCACCACCGCGGCGACGATGAGGTACAAGACCTGCCGCAGCGTGAACCAGTACGGATCGTCGTCGACTTTCCAGAACGTGGCGCTGTAGATGGCGAAGGTGCCGATGATCCCGAGCAAAGCGACCGGTGCGAGGATGAGCCAGTCGATGTTGCGACTCGGTTGACCCGGACTCGAACGGATGTTGCCGAGTCCACCGTCGGGTTTGCGCTGAAGAATGGGCAGAGCCATCAGTCGCGACCTCCGGTGGTTCCGCCGCCGAGGCAACGGTTGTCGGGCAACTTACGATCGGGTGCGGCGAACGATGTGGTTATGTCGAGCGGATTGGACGGCGTGACCGCCGGTGTCTTCACAGCACCGGCCAGTGCCATGAACATGCACTTCACGACCGGTGCGGCCGCGCGTGATCCGTAGCCCGACTTCTCGAGGTACGCCGACGCTACATAGGGCTGGTTGCCGTCGAGGCTGAACGCCGCGAAGGCCGACGAGTCGTTCCAGGGCAGACCGGCGGCGCCTTGAGCCGTGCCGGTCTTGCCGGCGATGGGGAGCACCTCGTAGGGATAACTCGAGAAGAGGCGTTCACCAGTGGTGGCGTGATATCGCTCGTTGACGACACCCGGGCCGGAGATCACACGCTGCAGTCCACGTTTGATGGGTACGAGGAATTCGGGGGCGATTTCGAGGTCTCGAATCACGTTGGGCTCGTTGAGCTGCAGAGCGACTCGCGATTTCGACAGGTCGGCCACCCCCACGATCGCACTGTCGGGGGTTCCGGGCTCGAGCAGCGCCACCGCGATGAGTGGACGGTTGACTCTCCCGCCGTTGCCGAGCGCGCCATAGGCCTGCGCGAGTTGAACGGGTGACGCGGAGAGGAGTCCCTGACCGATGGCCAACTGCACGTTGTCACCGACGAGGTAGTTGGGGCTCTCCCCTTCCAACAGCACGCCGGTCTCGACGAGTTTGCGCTTGGACTCCTTGTCGGGAACCCGACCGACCGATTCGAACGGCAGATCGATACCCGTCTTTGATCCGAAGCCAAACTTGCGAACCTCCTCCTGCAGGATCGGCTGACCACCACGCTCGGAGAAGATCTCCTCACCGATCTTGTAGAAGAAAGTGTCGGACGACACCGCCAGTGCTTCTTCGACTCCGACCCGTCCGTAACGACACGGGTAACGGCTACCGCCACAGAGAGCATTTCGGTAGATGCACTTGACCACCTGGCACGTCTGCTCGTCGATACTCGTGAGCGTGTACGTGCCGCGGTCAAGGTAGGTGTAGGTGGGGCCGCCCGGCAACTGCCCGGAATCGAGAGCGGCGTACACGACGAAAGGTTTGAAACTCGAGCCCAGGTTGTACTGACCCTGGATCGCGCGATTCACGAGAATCGACCGGTCGGGATCATCGGTGCGGGGGAAGATCTGCGCGAATTTGTCGCCCGACAACGAGGAGGTGAACCAACGGTTGTCGAACGTCGGGTAGCTCGCCAAGGCCAGAATCTCGCCCGTCTCGTAACTCGACAACACCACCGACCCGGCTGGAGCCTTGAGGTTCTGGCACTCGGGGAACTGCGGTTTGACCGGAAGGTCGTTCTCGTCACGGGCCTGACACGTTTCGACGAATCGACGCAACCGCAATTGCGTCTCTAGGGCGAGTTCGGCGTACTGCTGCAGGTCGAGATCGATCGCCAATTGAAGATCCATGCCGGCCACGGGCTCGACACGATCGACTTCGCTCAGGATCGCACCCCGCGAATCGACCTCGTACTTCACGAAACCGGGCGTACCGCGTAGATACGGCTCGAAGATCTTCTCCACCCCGAACTGGCCGACTCGTTCGTTGAGGTCGTACCCGAGATCGCGGTACTGATCGGCGTCCGATTCGGTGATGGCTCCGAGATATCCGACGACATGAGCCGCCAACGGAGCGTACGGGTAGTCGCGTCGCCATTGATTCGTCACGTCGACACCGGGAAAGTCTTCGACACGCTCGATGAGGTACAGAGCGATGTCTTCGCCGACACCCTCTTTCAACGGCATGGGAAGCAGCGGGCTGTACCGGTTGCTCTGGTACCGACCTTCCATGTCGGAGATCGGGAGATCGAGGACCGGCGAAAGGCGCGTGAAGAGTTCGCGCCGCGCATCGTCGTCGCGCATCGCCTCCCAGGCCACGGTGATGGTGAGGATGCGCTCGTTGTCGGCGAGAACTCGGCCCTCGCGATCGAAGATGCGGCCGCGTTCGGGAAGCAATTTGACCGAGCGGGTCTTGTTGGCTTGAACACGCTGTTCGAGCGCTGGTGCGTCGACGACCTGGAGGAACCACATGCGCAAACCGAGCACCGAGAACATCAGCGCGCCGATCGTGCCGATGGCGGCCAGACGACTGGTACGGCGATCGCGGCTCACGCGAAGATCTCCGGCGGAGGCGCCAAGCGTGCACGACGCTTGATCACGAGTCCCCAGCGCATCACTGGCGCAGCGAGTGGAACGATGAGCGCGTTGGCCAGCGCCACGACGATGGCGACCTCGATCACTCGGGTGGTGAGCCAGCCGTCGACCCCGACCCACGTGGCCACGACCGGATACGCGAAGGTGGCGGCGGCCGAACCTCCGGCGCCGATCAGAGCATTGAGCCACCACGGATTGGCAACCGCGAGTAAGTTGGCGTAGCCGGCGAGGAACCCGACGAGTCCGTACACCAACGCCGTGAGTCCGAGGGGGCTGGAGAGAACGAGGTCGAACATCAATCCGAACATGAAGCCGGCCAAGGCTCCGCGCTCGGAACCGCCAGAGATGCCGGCGCCGATCGACATTGCGAGCATGATCTGCAAGGCGATGCCGTCGAATTTGAGGTCGGCGAGCAAGGTCGTCTGCACGACGAGTGCGATGAGACCGATGAGAGTCAGGCGAACCACGGGACGGTTGATGAATTCGATCATGGACTCACCGCCGGCTGATACAGCAGCACGCGAACGAAGTTGAGCGTGGAGAGACGAGCCGTCAAGCGAACTTCGAGCACGGCACCCGAGGTTCCGCTTCGCTCGACGATCTTGACGACGCGGCCGATCACGATGCCGCGGGGCGCGAGACTCTTCGATCCACCCGCGGTGATGACGACGGCACCGACTTTGATTTTAACGAAGCGCGAACTCTGATCGACGAACTCGACGATCGGGGCGCGATCGGAACCGCGTCCGCGGAAGGCTCCGGTCTCGGCTGCCGGCAAAGCGTTGATGTCGACCACCGACGAGGGAGTTGGCTGGGTGGTGGGCGGAGCCACCGTGAGGACGGGGGCGATGGACGTGACCACCGGAGCGATACTCGTCGACGGAGACGGAGACAACGGAGACAACGGTGTCGTCGTGGTCGTCGACGTTGACGTCGGTGTCGTCGTCGTGGTGGTTGTCGTGGTCGTCGTCGGCACGGTCGTCGTCGTCGTGGTCACGACCGGCTCGGGTTCGGGCAGGTTCAAGACCTGAATCGGGATCGCGTACGACACGTCGGTGGCCAACATCACGATCGATCGGTTGGCGAACACTTCGGTGACCTTGCCCACCAGACCAGCCGCATTCACCACAGGCATGCCGACGCGTAGACCGTCACTGCTCCCCTGGTTGATCTCCACCGTCTGCGAAAAATTGGTGGGGCTCTCTCCCACCACCTGCGCCGTGATCGACGAGATGTCGGTGAGGTCGTCGATGCCGTTGAGTGCCAGGAGTTCCTGGGCGTCACGAGCAGTCGCCAAGGCTGCGATGAACGCACCTTCTTGTTGATCGATGCGGTCTTGCAGCCGTTCGTTCTCGGCTTCGAGATCGTCGTATTGCGTGATGCCGCGCCAGGCGTTGCCGATGGGTCGCGTGATGACGCGGCCGGCATCCTGCAGCGGCTGGAACACCGTGCCGAAAGCCCGCCGCACGCCGTCGACCACGGCGTTGCCCTGCAGGTCGAGCGTGATCAGCAGAATGGACGAGAGAGCCAGCAGGACGACGGCTCGTCGTCGGCTCATCGAGAACATGGGGTCACTCGTCGGTCTGCGAGAGCATGCCGCGCATGGCCTCGATGTTCTCGAGTGCCCGACCCGAACCCAGAACCACCGAGTACAGCGGGTCGGGTGCGATGTTGATCGGCATGCCGGTCTCGTGAGCGAGACGACGATCGATGCCGGCGAGGAGTGCTCCGCCCCCGGTGAGGGTGATGCCGACGTGCATGATGTCGGCGGCCAATTCGGGCGGGGTCTTGTCGAGGGTGGTGCGCACGGTGTCGACGATCGCCGACACTGGTTCGGCGAGCGCTTCGCGCACCTGCTCGGTGGACAAAGAGATGGTTCGGGGCAAACCGCTGATGAGGTCGCGACCGCGTACGTCGGCGGTCATCTCCTCCTCCATCGGCCAGGCCGAACCCATTTGGATCTTGATGTCTTCGGCGGTCCGCTCACCGACGGCGAGCGAGAACTCCTTCTTGAGGTATTGCATCACGGCTTCATCGAGTTCGTCGCCCGCGACTCGGAGCGATTGCGCCGTCACGATGCCGCCCAACGAGATCACGGCCACTTCGGTGGTGCCACCGCCGATGTCGACGATCATGTTGCCGCTCGGTTCGTGTACCGGCAGGTCGGCACCGATGGCGGCCGCCATGGGCTCTTCGATGATGTGCACGGGCTTGCGTGCCCCGGCGTACTCGGCGGCGTCCTGAACCGCGCGCTGTTCGACCCCGGTGATGCCAGAGGGAACGCAGATGACCATGCGCGGCTTGCTCCAGCGGCTGCTGTGCACCTTCTGGATGAAGTAGCGCAACATCTTCTCGCAGACTTCGAAATCGGCGATGACTCCGTCTTTGAGCGGACGCACGGCGCGAATGTGTCCAGGGGTCCGGCCCATCATGCGCTTGGCTTCCAGGCCCACGGCCACCGGGCGACCATCGGCCACGTCGAGGGCGACGACCGAGGGTTCGTTGAGGACCACCCCATGTCCCCGGACGTAAATCAGGGTGTTGGCGGTACCGAGATCGATTGCGATGTCGCGGCCGAGGGCCAGCGGGTTGCTCCGGGCCATGACCGCACCTCCTCGCCCCGTGAAGGGGAAATGTTACAGATTCGGGAAGAAAATCCCGATCTCCCGCTCGGCCGAGGCCAGGGAGTCGGAACCGTGGACCAGGTTCTCGGTGAAGAGAATCCCCAGGTCGCCACGGATGGTCCCGGGAGCCGCGGTACGCGGGTTGGTGGCACCCATCACGGTGCGCACGACCTCCCAGGTGTTCTCGGGGCCTTCGACGACCAGGGCCACGACCGGACCGCGCGACATGAACTCGACGAGGTCGTTGTAGAAGCCCTTGCCCACGTGCTCTTCGTAGTGACGGGCCAAGGTGGCCGCGTCGAGAGTGCGCAGGTCGAGGGCCACCAACTTCAGGTTCTTCGACTCGAAACGGCTGAGGATGGTTCCCACCAGGCCGCGTTCGACGGCGTCGGGCTTCAACAAGACGAGGGTGCGATCGGACATGAGAGACGACGCTATCGGTCGAGCACGTGTGGCCGGGCTGCCCCCACCACGTAGAGCGAGCCCGTGACCAGAATCGCGTCGTCGGCCCCGGCCTCGTGGCGGGCCTCGTCGAGTGCGGCTTCCACCGTGGCGACCACGCGCACGTCGTCGCATCCGATGCTGCGCGCGGCTTCGGCCAGTTCGGAGGCCGGTCGACCGCGCGGAGACGGAGCGGTGCAGCAGACCACGACGTCGAATTCGTCGGCGCGAAGCGCCTCGAGCATCTCGACGGGTTCACGACCGCGCAGGCACCCGACCACGAGGATGCGTCGACCGGCCGGATCGAAGTCCTCGAAGAAGACGCTCGCGCACACGTCACCGCCGGCTGGGTTGTGAGCACCGTCGACGATCACCAAGGGCTGATGATCGAGCAACTCGAAACGGCCCGGCATGTTCACCGCGGCCATGGCTTCGGCGATCACGTCGTCGTCGAGTGGTCGGGCGAAGAAAGTCTCCACCGCCGTGATGGCCACCGCTGCGTTGTCGGCCTGGTGTCGGCCGTGCAGTGGCACGAACACGTCGGGATAGATCGTGGTGGGTGTGCGCACCACGACGAGACGACCGCCGAGAGCGAGTTCGTTGGCATCCACCGCGAAGTCGGTGTCGCGCACGAGTAACGACGAACCGCCCGCGGCGCGAAAGATCTCGATCATCTCCGGATCGGTTTCACCGGTGACGACAGCCGAGGCCGACTTGATGATGCCCGACTTCTCGCGCGCGATGTGGGCGCGGGTCGGCCCGGCGAACTCCATGTGATCGAGACCGATGTTGGTGATGACGGCAACCTGAGCGTCGACGACGTTGGTGGCGTCCCAACGACCGAGCAAACCGACTTCGATCACCATGGCATCGACGGCCTGATCGGCGAACCAGCGAAACGCCGCCGCTGTACAGGTGTCGAAATAGCCGGGCCGAACGCCGGCGATGATCTCCAGATCGGCGATCGCGCCCACCTGCTCGCCGAAGTCGGCATCGGAGATCGGAACGCCGTCGATCATCATGCGTTCGTTGACCCGCTCGAGGTGCGGACTGGTGTACGTGCCCACCCGCAGGCCACTGGCCACGAGTAGACGGGTCATCATCTGGGCGGTCGAGCCCTTGCCGTTGGTGCCGGTGATGTGGATGACCGGAGCGCAGTGCTGCGGATCGCCCATCGCGGCGCAGAGACGCTCGATCGTGGCCAGAGAAGGCGACTCGATCCGGCCGGTCTTCTCGTAGGTGGCGTGTTCGTCGAGGTAGGCGAGCGCTTGCTGGTAGTCCATCAACTCGCAGCGCGGCGCGGCCGCTGCGAACGTACGGCTGCGCGCGGCACCAGTGTGGGCGGAATCTTCGCGTTCACGGTGTCGGCGTCGACCACCACACGAGCCACGTCGTTGCGCCCCGGCAACTCGTACATCGTGTTGAGCAGAGCGTCTTCGAGGATCGCGCGCAGACCACGCGCGCCGGTGCCTCGCTTGAGCGCGAGATCGGCCACCGCGTTGAGCGCCGACTCGGTGAGTTCGAGCTCGACGTCTTCGAAGTCGAAGAACTTCTGGTACTGCTTCACGAGCGCGTTCTTGGGCTCGACGAGGATCTTCACCAGAGCATCCATGTCGAGGTTCTGCACGGCGCCGACCATGGGCAGACGGCCCACGAACTCGGGGATGAGTCCGAACGCCAAGAGGTCTTCGGGGAGAACCTGCGAGAACAATTCACCGGGATCTTTTTCGGCCTTGCTGCGCACGGTCGCGTGGAAGCCGACTCCCTTGTGGCCGATGCGCTGCTCGATGATCTTGTCGAGACCAGCGAACGCACCGCCGCAGATGAAGAGAACGTTGGTCGTGTCGATCTGGATGAATTCCTGGTGCGGATGCTTGCGACCGCCCTGCGGAGGAACCGAAGCCACGGTGCCTTCGAGGATCTTGAGCAGAGCCTGCTGCACACCTTCACCCGACACGTCGCGCGTGATGGACGGGTTCTCGCTCTTGCGGGCGATCTTGTCGATCTCGTCGATGTAGATGATGCCCGTCTCGGCCTTCTTCACGTCGAAGTCGGCGGCCTGAATGAGCTTCAAGAGAATGTTCTCGACGTCTTCGCCCACGTAGCCGGCCTCGGTGAGCGCGGTGGCGTCGGCGATGGCGAACGGCACGTTGAGCATGCGCGCCAGGGTCTGGGCCAGGTGCGTCTTGCCGCAACCGGTGGGTCCGAGGAGAAGGATGTTGCTCTTGGCCAATTCGACTTCGTCACGCTTCGCGAGAACGTTGTCCTTCTGGTACTGGATGCGTCGATAGTGGTTGTAGACGGCCACGGCCAGAACCTTCTTGGCCTGGGTCTGGCCCACCACGTACTCGTCGAGGAAGGTGCAGATCTCGCGCGGATTCGGGAGATCGTCCATCTTCAAGTCGGAGGCTTCACTGACCTCTTCCTCGATGATCTCGTTGCAGAGATCGATGCACTCGTCGCAGATGTAGACGCCAGGGCCGGCGATGAGCTTCTTGACCTGCTTTTGCGACTTGCCGCAGAACGAGCATTTCAAGATTTCGCCGGTGTCGCCGAATTTCGCCACGTCTACCCTCCTTCGGGTTCACAGTCTGACGGATGGCCGACCCTGTTGTCGGCGATTTGCGTCAAGACCTTGAGCAGAACCCCGAAAGACGCTGGTCAGCGGATAGGTCCGCCCCGGTCGACGACCGCGCGGCTGGAGATGACCTCATCGATGATTCCGTACCGGAGCGCCTCGGGCGCTTCCATCACGAAGTCACGATCGGTGTCGGCGTGGATGCGCTCGATCGGCTGGCCGGTGTGGCGAGCCAAGATTTCCTCGAGCAGATCGCGCATGCGGAGGATCTCCTTGGCGGCGATCTCGAGATCGGTCACCTGGCCGTACCCGACCTGGCCATAGGGCTGGTGCAGGAGCACGCGACTGTGTGGCAGGGCGAGACGCTTGCCCTTGGTCCCCGCGGCGAGCAGAACGGCTGCGGCGCTGGCCGCCTGGCCGAGACAGATCGTGGCGATGTCGTTCTTGATGAACTGCATCGTGTCGTAGATCGCGAACAGCGCGGTGATGTCGCCACCGGGGCTGTTGATGTAGATGTTGATGTCCTTGTCGGGGTTCTCGCTCTCGAGGTGGATGAGCTGAGCACACACGAGGTTGGCGATCGTGTCGTCGATCGGAGTGCCGAGGAAGAGGATGTTCTCCTTCAACAAACGGCTGTAGAGATCGTAGGCCCGCTCACCGCGGTTCGTCTGCTCGACGACCGTGGGGACGTAATAGTTGAAAGCGTCAAGATTCATGAGTCGGCCTCGTCGGGGTCGTGATCGTTATCGTGCTGAAGGTCTTGGTCGGCGGCCGAGAGGCCGACAACAGTGTCGCTGTCCAGTGTGGCACCGGACGGGTCGACAAACGTGACGTTGTGCACGAGCCAGTCGAGGGCCTTGCTCTTGGAGATCTCGGCGGCCAGATCGACCAGAGCATCGTTGGCCTGGTACGCGGCGCGCACCTGGTCGACGGTGATCAACTTCGGCTTCTTCTTCGAGCCCGACATCATTTGCTGACGGATGGCGTCATCGTTCGAGCGGTCGGCGATTCCGGCCAGTTCGCGCTCGACGTCGTTGTCATCGGCGTGAAGTCCTTCGGCCTCCACGACGGCGCGCAAGGCCAGATCGACCTTGGCCGCCTTCAACGAGGCCGGACGGAACGACTCGATGAGCGTGGCCGGCTCCTGGCCGGTCGCCTGCAACCACTGTTCGAGATCCATGCCCTGCGACGCGAACTGGCGAACCACGTTCTGGACGCGGCGCTGCAGATCGGCCGACACCATCGACTCGGGAGCATCGACGGAAACGAGTTCGACCAATGCGTCGGTGACCTTCTCGACCAGTGAGTTGCGGACCTGATTCCAACGCGCGTCGGTCATGCGCTCGGCAACCGACTCCTTCCAGGCGGCGATGGTGTCGAAACCTTCGACGTTGGCGGCGACCCACTCGTCGGTGAGATCGGGAACCACGAGCTCTTGAACCGACGTCACCTTGACCACGAAGTCAGCTGGTTCTTCGGTGCCGTTGGGAGTGTCGGTGAAGGTCAGTTCGGCGCCGGCCGATGCGCCGGTCAACTTGTCGTCGAACTCGGGTGACACCCACTTCTTGCCGATCTCGTACGACCAGTCGTCGACCGCGAGACCCGCGACCGGCTCGCCACCACGCGAGCCGACGAGGTCGACCACCACGAAGTCGCCCACACCAGCCGGGCGTGACACATCGGTGAGTGTTCCCTGGCGACGGAGTTCGGCGGTGACCACGTCGTCGATGTCGGTGTCGGACACCGTGGGCGCATCGATCTCGACGCGCAAGCCGGCGTAACCAGGCACGGTGACGACCGGACGAACCTCGCACGTGGCCGTGAACGTGACCGGACCGTTGAGGTGGCCACCTGTGACCTCGATCTCAGGGGTGGCGATAATGTCGACGTCGTTCTCGCGGACTGCGCGAGCGAGGTACTGCGGGATGGAATCTTGGAGCGCCTGACCGCGCGCCGCTTCGAGACCGATGCGGGCTTCGAGCACCTTGCGCGGAGCCTTGCCCTGACGGAATCCGGGGAGACGCAGGTCGCGGCCGATCTTGGAAAGCGCAGCGTCGATGTCGCGGGAGAAGTCGGCCTCGTCGATCTCGACGGAGAGCACGACCTTGTTGCCCTCGTGGGCTTCACATGTCGTTTTCACAGGGAGCGAAGTGTACCGGCGGCCCGAAACGTGCGCCCCGCCCCGCCATGCGCCAAGATGGACACCATGACGACGTGGAAGCCCCATGCCCTCGCCAAGCCCCACCCGAATCAGCTCGATCTCCGTCTGCGCGACAAGGTCGTGGCCTCGGTCGATCTGGCCGACGTTCCGGCGGGCACCGAGGGGCGCATTCTCCTCGCCAATGGCTTCAACTGGCAGCGCTACCGCGTGCAGTTCGTGAACGGTGTGGAGTTGGGCGACCTCGACGGTCGGCACATCGCACCGATCGGTCGCGCCGCCAAGCGTCTGCGCAAAGCCAAGCGCTGAACGTGTCGTCGTTACGCCACCGGTTCCCTGCCCTGGCCGGTTCGGCTGGCGAGTGGGCACGATTCGACGGACCGTCGGGAACTCAAGTGGTCGACGTGGCCATCACCGCCATGACCGACTGGATGACCTCCGGGAGCACCGCGGCCGCCGGAGGACCGTTCGCCGCGGCTCAGGAATGTCAGTCACTACTCGATCGCACTCGAGTGACACTCGGGCAGTTGTTCGGCGCCGACCCGGCCGGGTTCAGTTTCGGCACGAACACCACGACGTTCAACATGGCGTTCGCCAATGCCGTGACTGAGACGTTGCGTCCAGGTGACCGCATCGTCGGCACGCGACTCGACCACGACTCCAACGTCATGCCCTGGCGCCGCGCCTGCGCGCGGGCGGGGGCCGAACACGTACTCGCTGATTTCGATCCGGCCACCGGAGTCCTCTCCCCCGAATCGGTCATTGCGCTCATCGACGATCGCACTCGTTGGGTCACCGTACCCATGGCGTCGAATCTTCTCGGCACGATGCCCGATCTGCCGCCCATCATCGAGGCCGCCCACGCCGTGGGGGCTCGTGTGTACGTCGACGCCGTGGCGGCCGCACCCCACCACCGCATCGACATCACCGCACTCGACTGCGATGCCCTCGTGACGTCTCCTTACAAGTGGTACGCACCGCACTCGGGAGTGCTGTGGTGCAAGCCCGAACTCATGGCCGAACTCGGTTGGTGGCGTGTGCGGCCAGCACCCGATGCGGGTCCGCGCAAGCCCGAGACCGGCATGCCCAACTTCGAAGCGATCGCCGGCGTCGACGCCGCAGCTCGGTTCCTCCTCGAAGAAGGCATGGAATCACTGGCTCGCTTCGAGGCCGACGTGTTCGCTCACCTGTGGGATGGCCTCGGCGCGATCGCAGGCGTTCGTCGCATCGGGCCGACCAACCCGGTGCTGCGAGCACCCACGGCCGCGTTCGTTGTCGACGGTGTGGCACCGTCGATCGTGGCGACGCGCCTCGCCGAGCAGAAGATCGCCGTGTGGGACGGACACGCCTACGCCGTCGAGGTGGTGCACCACCTCGGTCTGGCCGAATCGGGTGGCGTGGTGCGAGCCGGCATCGTTCGCTACATCGAACACTCCGACGTCGACCGTCTGCTGGCCGCCGTCGACGCCATCGCCCGCCGCGGCTGACTCGGTCAGTTCGCGTGCTCGATCTCAGCGGTCGAGGCCGAGGACTTCGAAATTCTCGGCCCACCGATCGAGGGCCGCGTCGATCTGGACGGGCTTCACCGGTGCCGACACGAAGTAACCCTGAACTGCGTCGCAGCCGAGGCTGCGAATGAGCGTGAACTGTTCGACGGTCTCGACACCTTCGGCCACCACTTGCAGTCCGAGCGAATGGCCCACGTCGACACCGGAACGGACCATCGCGTCGGGTTCGGCTGCCGAGGCATCCAGGCGACTCACCATGGCGCGATCGATCTTCAACTCGGTGAACGGCGCCACCAGAAGTCGCTCGTAGTTGCTGGTTCCGGTGCCGAAGTCGTCGACGGCCAACTTGAATCCGGCCAATCGCAAACGGGTGAGAACCGCAACCGTCGGAGTGAGGTCGGGAATCGGCGTGGTCTCGGTGACTTCGAAGGTCCACGACTCGGCCGGTGAGGTGCCCGCGAGAATTCGCTGCGCACGACGGGGCAGTTCGTCGTCGTCGAGATCGAGAACCGAGATGTTGAGCGAGACGTCG
>VFZC01000010.1 GCA_016871355.1 Actinomycetota bacterium | reverse complement strand
TACGCCACCGCACTCGACGTGGCCACCGAACTGGCCGGTGGCGCACAGGCCGCGCTGCGCTTCACCAAGCACACTCTCAACCATTGGTACCGCGCCATGATCCCCGCGTTCGACGCGTCATTGGCCTACGAGTTCTTCGGTTTCGGCGGCCCCGACGCGGCCGAAGGCGTGGCATCACATCGCGACAAGCGCCCACCGCGCTTCACCGGACCGGCAGGAGATTGACATGGCCGACATTCCCGCACTCTTCGATCTCACCGGGCGCACTGCGCTCATCACTGGTGGAAGCCGTGGACTGGGCCGCGAGATGGCTCTGGCTTTCGCCGCCGCCGGTGCCGATGTGATGATCGCCAGTCGTTCGCTCGAGTCGTGTGAAGAAACAGCCCGCGACGTCGAGACCGCGACCGGCCGACGCGCCATCCCCTACGCCTGCCACATCGGACGCTGGAGCGAACTCGACGGACTCGCCGAGGCGGCCTGGTCGCAATTGGGCGGCGTCGACATCCTCGTGAACAACGCCGGCAAGTCGCCGTTGTACGACCACGTCGTGAACGTGAACGAACAACTCTGGGATTCGGTCCTCGGTCTCAACCTGAAGGGTCCGTTCCGCCTCTCGGCTCTGCTCGGCACACGCATGGTCGAGCGAGCCAAGGAAACCGGGCGTTCCGGATCGATCATCAACATTTCGAGCATCGCCGCCATTCACCCCACGCCCGATGTGATTCCGTACACCGCGGCCAAGGCCGGCCTCAACGCCATCACCATCGGATTCGCCCAAACCTTCGGTCCGCACGTGCGCGTCAACTGCATCATGCCCGGCTCGTTCCGCACCGACATCTCCAAGGCCTGGGACTGGAAGATGGTCGATCAGCAGATGAAGCGCGTCGCGATGCGTCGCGTGGGCGAGCCGCACGAGATCGTGGGCGCGGCCATGTTCCTCGCCAGCGATGCCGGCAGCTACACCACGGGCGCGGTGTTCACCGTCGACGGCGGCGTTCCCACCTGATTCGCGCGTGACGTCACTTCTCGTCATCTGCACCGGCAACGCCGCGCGTTCGGTGATGGCCGGCGCGGCGTTGGCCGCTCGTGAACCGTCCCTCACCATCGTCACCGCGGGCACGTTCAGCGTCGACGGCCAGCCGATCAGTTGGCGCACGCGCGAAGCGCTTTCACGCGTCGACCTCAGTTCGCGCAGCCACCGCAGTCAGCAGATCACTCCCGACCACGTGGCCGCAGCCGAACTGGTACTGGCCATGGCGCCCGAACACGTCGAGTGGATCAGACGCGAGCACCCGCAGGCCGCCCATCGCACCGCCACCCTGAAGCGACTCGTCCGCGATCTGCCTTCCGACGGCCCGATCACCGAACGCCTCGACGGTCTGGCGCTCCACACGGTGGCCCTCGAACCGTGGGAAGAGATCATCGATCCGGGTGGTGGTGAAGTCGACGACTTCATCGCCTGCGCACACGAAGTGGTGGCGTTGGTCGATCAGATCGTCGATCGTCTGCGCTGACGATCAGCCGTCGACCACGATCACACCGGCCGCGGCCAACGCGTCGATATCGACGTCCGAACGGCCGAGCCCGCGCAGGATGTCGCGCGTGTGCTCGCCGATGCGCGGTGCGATCGATCGCTGTTCGCCCGGGGTGCCGTGGAAGTCGGCCGGTGACGCGATCATCGGCACCACGTCGTCACCGTTCGGCACGTCGACGATGCCGCCGGCCGCGCGAGTCTGCGGATCGGCCAACACTTCGTCGGGTGTGGCCACCGGCGCCCAGAACATGTCGGGCTCGGTCGCGAAGATCGCCACCCATTCGTCGAACGTCTTCGACGCGAACACGCCGTCGAGCAGTGCGATGAGTTCGCGAGCGTTCACGGTTCGATCACGCGCGGTTGCGAAACGCGGATCGTCGATCCATTCGGGATGGCCGGCCACGCGCGCCAACGGTGGCCAGTGCCGATCGGCCTCGACCCCCACCACCCAGAAACGCCGGCCGTCGGAAGTGCGGTAGTTGTTGGCGGTGGGGCTGGGCGCATCGGCCCGCCGATTGACCGGCGGATACCGGCCCCAACTGAGCGCCAGGCTCAAGTCGTACCCGAGCGTGTACACGCCTTGGCGGAAGAGCGAGGTCGACACCATCTGACCCTCCCCGGTTCGCTCGCGATGGAAGAGCGCGGCCGCGATCGCACCGGCGAAAGCGACGCCGGTGGAGTGATCGCCAACACCTCCGCGCAGGATCGGTGGTTCACCGTCTTCGGGAGTGTGCAGATGCGCCAGACCCGAGCGGGCCCAGTAGGCGGCGATGTCGAACCCGGGCCGATCGGCCTCGGGGCCTTCGAGTCCGTAGCCGGTGATCTGCCCGTACACGATGCGCGGATTGATCGCGCGCAGCGATTCGAAGTCGAGACCGGCTCGCGCCACCGACTCGGCCCGCGCGTTGGTGACGAATACATCGGCGTCACGCACCAGATCGAGAACGATGGTTCGGCCCTCGGCCGACGACACGTCGAGGGCGATGCCGCGCTTGTTGCGGTTGTCGAGTTCGAAGATCGGATTGTCGTCGCGGGTGAGGCTCAACATGCGCCTGAACAAGCGCGACGGATCGCCCGACAACGGTTCGATCTTGACGATGTCGGCACCCCAGTCGCCCAACACTCCGGACGCGGCCGGACCGGCGATCCAGACTCCGAGTTCGACGACGCGAACCCCATGCAACGGCCCGGGCATGGCGCGAACCTAGCCGTGAAACACGAAACCCGAGCGCCCCATGGGTCGCCCGGGTTCTCGGGTGGAGGTGAGGGGAATTGAACCCCTGGCCTCAACAGTGCGATTGTTGCGCTCTGCCAACTGAGCTACACCCCCGAGGGTGATCGCCGGCGAGCCGACGACGGAGGACGACTCTACCTTCGGGTGCGCCAGCCGACTCAGGCGGCGCGGATCCAGTCGCGGCGGTAGGCCTGTGTGGCGCTCTGGAATCGGCGGATCTGCGACAACTTGTAGCAGTACCCCACGAGCGACATGGCCGAGAGCACGAACACGTAGATGAAGAGATCGCTCTTGG
This sequence comes from Actinomycetota bacterium, assembly GCA_016871355.1. GTDB lineage: Bacteria > Actinomycetota > Acidimicrobiia > Acidimicrobiales > Ilumatobacteraceae > Casp-actino8. Next base: position 70,974 of record VFZC01000010.1, on the reverse strand, counting down.
TGGTGAAGGCGATGAACGCCGAACCGAGAGTCACGAGCGCGAGCGAGAGCACCACGTTCTGACGACGCTGGCGGATCATCTGCTGGCGAGTCATACCGCGCACCGGCGTGCGCATCGAACGGGTGGGGGCAGCGGCCTGGCGCGCCATGACGGGGCGAACCGGCGCCTGTGCGAGCGGACGGGCCAGACGCATCGGGCTGGCGCCACGAATCGGTGTGGAGCGCTGGAGAGTGGAGAGCTGACGACGGAAGTCGACGACCGACGAGTTGGGGCGGTTCTCGTAGCGACCACGCACGAGAGGCGGAACGAGCACAGCGGCCCACGCGGCTCCGACGACCAACAAGATGATCTGGCTCACCGCTCTCCTTCCCTACTCATGTGCTTCTCACGACTGCTTGTCGTGCCGCCCGGGGGCGAATTGTGTCGATTCGATATCGGTCGTCTGCCCGGGCGCCCTGAGGGAACCGGACGGACCGTAACAATTTAGCAACATTTGCCCGGGTCCCGGCTGGATGGAGCCACCTCGACGACCCCTCTGTGACGGGCACCACAAGGGCCCTGGTCAGCGGGGTGAACCGGGTTCAGGCCGGGCGCCGGTAGGTGCCCGAACGCCCGCCGGTCTTTTCCCAGAGGGTCAACTCGCCGATCACCATGGCCCGGTCGGCCGACTTGCACATGTCGTAGATCGTCAACGCGGCCACCGAGCAGGCATGGAGGGCTTCCATCTCCACCCCGGTGCGCTCGACCGTCTCGACCTGGGCCTCCACGGCCACGTGATCGTCACCGATCTCGAAGTTGACGGTGACCGCACCCACCAGAAGCGGATGGCAGAGCGGGATCATGTCGCTCGTGCGCTTGGCGGCCTGGATACCGGCCACGCGGGCCACGGCCAGCACGTCGCCCTTCTTCACCTCGCGGTTGGCGATGGCCGCGGTGGTCTCGGGCGTCATGAACACCTTGCAGCGCGCCACGGCACGGCGATACGTGGGTTCCTTGGGCGTCACGTCCACCATGCGGGCCCGTCCGAGCGGGTCGAGGTGGGTGAAGGGGTGGTCGTTCGTCGCCACGTACACGAGGGTACCGCCGCTGGCCCACAAAGGTTTCGGCCACAACGTCTCGGCCACAATGTCTCGGGCACAACGTCTCGGCCACAATGGTCTCGTGCGCGTGATGACTCAACGGTGGCAGAACCTGGCGTTCCTGCATTGGGCGTACGAACCCGACGTGGTGGCTCGTCTCCTGCCCGAGGGCGTCGAACTCGACACGTTCGACGGCCAGGCCTACGTGGCCCTGGTGCCGTTCCAAATGCGCGATCTGCGCGTCACGCGACTGCCCGAGATTCCCGGCACGGCCAACTTCCCCGAAATCAACGTGCGCACCTACGTGCGTTCGCGCGGTCGACCGGCCGTGTGGTTCTTCTCACTCGACACACCGAAATTGCTGCCCACCATCGCCGCACGCGTCGCGTTTCGACTTCCGTATTGCTTCGGACCGAGTTCGGTCACGCTCGCGGGTGAAGGCGAGGGTGCGGTGCTCACGAGCGAAGTGTCGCGACGCTGGCCCGATCGTGCCACCACATCGCTCGCATTGCGGGTGGGCGCACGGGTGGTCCCCGGCGATTTCGAACAGTTCCTCACTGATCGTTGGGGACTCGTCGCCCCGCGCTACGGCGGCGGATTCAACTACGGCGCTGTCGAGCATGGAAGGTGGCCGCTGCACACCGGCGAGGTGATGCATCTCGACGATTCACTCGTGACCGCGGCTGGATTACCGGCTCCGCACGGCGATCCGCACGTGTTGTTCAGCCCGGGTGTCGACGTGGGCGTGCAGTGGTTGCAGCGCGCGTGATCGGCGCCTGAATCGGCTCAGCCGCCGATTTGGCTCATGGTGCGCTTGGGCCGGATGAAGTTCACCTGGTTGATCTGGTGACCGGCCCACTTGGTGCCCACCGCGCGTTCGATCTCGGCCGCAACCACGTCGTCGCTCGAACCATCGCGCAACCGCGTGCGCAGATCGAACTCGGTGGTGGCGAAGAGACAGGTGCGGAACTGGCCGTCGGCCGTGAGGCGTACACGATCGCAGTCGCCGCAGAACGGTTTGGTCACACTCGGGATCACGCCCACGGTGCCACGCCCGTCGAGATAGCGCCAGCGATCGGCTGGTGCCGCACCACGCGCCGGCACCGATTCGAGCGGATGCACCGCGGCGATACGCGCCACGATCTCGTCCTGACTCACGACCTTGTCGTTGACCCAGTGGCCCTCGGCATCGAGCGGCATGAACTCGATGAACCGAACTTCCACACCCTTGGCCCGGCCGAACTCGGCCAGATCGAGAATCTCGTCGTCGTTGGCCCCACGTTCGACCACTGCGTTGATCTTGACGCTCGAGAGTCCGGCGGCGCAGGCGGCATCGATGCCGGCCAGCACGCGTTCGAGTTCGTCACGTCGGGTCATGCGTTCGAACTTCTCGCGGTCGAGAGTGTCGAGGCTGATGTTGATGCGACCGAGTCCGGCGTCGCGCAATTCGTCGACGCAGTTGACGAGAGTGGCACCGTTGGTGGTGAGAGCCAGATCGATCGGCTGACCGGCCAACGGTGAGGCCGAATCGGCCGGCACGACCAACGTCGCCAACTTGGCCACCAGCACCGGCAAGTGCGCGCGCACCGTGGGTTCACCACCGGTGAGGCGAATACCGTCGACGCCGTAGCGCTCGACGAACAGACGAGCCACCCGCTCGATCTCCTCGAACGACAAGATCTCCGACTTCGGTAACCACACCATGCCTTCGGCCGGCATGCAGTAGGTGCAACGGAAGTTGCAGCGGTCGGTGACCGAGATGCGCAGATCGCGAATCGTGCGACCGAATGGGTCGACCAGGTCGCGCGCCGTCATGTGGTCAGGATACGAGCAGGATCGCGTCCACTTCGCCCCCGACCGGCACACCCGAGCCGTCGGGAACGACCAGGATGGCCGTGGCCAGCGCGGTAGCGGCCAACTGGTGGCTGCCCTGTGCCGACACCGGCGTCACGTGCAGTCGGCCATCGTCGGCGAATCGGGCCACCGCCCGCTGATAGTGCACCTTGCCGTCGGGCGAACGCGTGAGTTCGACATCGCACACGGCCCGCACGTGCGGCCGATCCCAGACCTCGGGCCGGTGGCCGGCCATCTTGCGCAGGGCCGGTCGGGCGATGAGTTCGAAACTCACGAGCGAGCTCACCGGATTGCCCGGCAGTCCGAACACCGGCACCGATCCACCTTCGCGTCGCATCAGCAATCCGAACGCGAACGGTTTGGCCGGCTTGATGGCGATCTGCATCCACGTCATGTCGGCGATGCGCGAGAGCACGACCTTCACGACGTCGTAGTCGCCCATGCTCACACCACCACTCGTGACGATGGCGTCGCATTCGGCCGCAGCCAGTCGCAACGTCTGTTCGAGGGCCGCTTCGTCGTCGCGCACGATGCCGTAATCGACCGCGATCGCGCCACTGGCGTCCACCGCTCCGATGAGCATGGTCTTGTTGCTCTCGCGAATCTGTCCGGGTGCGAGCGGTGATCCGTCGTCGACGAGTTCGTCGCCGGTGGACAACACCGCCACGCGTGGCCGCTTCACCACCCGCGGCTCGCGCACGTTGATCGACGCCAACACACCGGCCACGGCCGGAGTGATCTCGGTACCCGCGGTGAACACGATCGTGCCGACTCGAACGTCGTCACCCGCACCGCGAACGCCCGAACCGGTTGCCACCTCGCGACGAATCTCCACCGACTCCGAACCATCGAACCGGGCTCGATCACCGTTGAACACGGTGTCTTCCACCATCACCACGGCATCGGCACCGCGCGGCATGGGAGCACCCGTCATGATGCGCACCGCGGTTCCGGGTTCGACCGTCATATCACCGGCCGCACCAGCGGCGATTTCACCCGTGACGCGCAGACGAACTGACGCGCTCGATGCACCGGCGGAGTCGGCGGCCCGCACCGCGTAGCCATCCACCGCCGTGTTCGCGAACGGAGGAACGTCCTCGGTTGCGATGGCATCGATGGCGAGAACCGATCGCGTGGCGTCGTGAACGTTGATCGACACCGTGGGAAGAACGGCGCAACGGTCGAAGACGGTTCGGCGGGCCTCGTCGATCGGCAACATGCCCGAGACGGTACCGGTACGACCCGTTTGCTGGCACACTCGACTCGTGACCCGCGACGACCGCTCGGAGTATTCGCGACTGCCGCTCGAGGGCATGACCGCCGCCTGGGTCACCGACGACGGACGGTTCCGCGAAACCCTCACCTTGCGATTCGAGAACGAAGCCTGGACCGCCGAGGGTCTCGTTCAAGGAGCCGACATCCAGTACGTGTTCCGCTTCACCGCGTCGTGGCAACTCCAACAGATGCTCTTGTTCCGCGACATGGACGACCCCGATCTGTGGCTCGCCAACGACGGCCGCGGCAAGTGGGGTGAGGTGAACGGTGCCGAACGACGCGATCTCGGCGGCTGCCACGACATCGACCTGTTGTGCAGTCCGTTCACGCGCACCATGGCCATCCGCCGTCTGCACCTGCCCGTCGGTCAATCGGCCGACGTCGAATCGATCACCGTCGACACCGAAACATTGGCGATCCAACGCGCGCGTCTCGATTACACCCGGCTCGACTATGGCCTGTGGGTCGTGCACCGCGACGACGAAGCGCCGTCACACGAATTCGAAGTCGATCACTACGGGATGGTGCTCGATCTGCCCGGGCACTTCCGCCGCGTCGTCTAACGCTGGGCCAACCACGCCGTGAACGTCGGGCCGTACTCGGCGTGTTCGAGTCCGGCCTCCACGACGGCTTGCAGCCAGCCGACCGGATTACCGATGTCGCGACGACTCACGTTCGACATCACCCCGTTCAGGGGCCGACGTGACGCCTGCACCGAGAGGGCGTCACTGAGTTGAATCTCGCCCGACGACGCCGGTCCGAGTGCGGCCAAGTCGTCGAAGACGTCGGGCAACAGTGCGTAACGACCGATGATCACGAGATCGCTCGGTGCGTCGCCACTCGGCTTCTCGATCACCGATGCGAACGGGACCACCTCGGCCCCGGCCACCGAACGCCCGTCACCCACCGGATCGACCACGCCGTAACGGAACAGTTCGTGTCGCTCCATGCGTTTCAGTGCGATCGCCGGAACACCGGTGGTCTCGACGACTGAACCCAGACTGGTGAGCAACGACGAGTCACCCATCAGTTCGTCGGGGAGCAACACGAAGAAGGGTTCGTCGCCGACGGCCGGCCGAGCACAGGCCACGGCGTGGCCGAGTCCGAGTGGCTCGTCTTGATACACGAACGACACGCGCACGTCGGACCCATAGCGACGCAGACGATCGGCGAGTTCGCCGCGACCCTGCTCGTCGAGGATGCCCTCCACCAACTCGTTGCGCTCGAAATAGGCCTCGATCGCTGGCTTGGCGTGGCTGGTGACGATCACCACATGATCGACACCCGCCCCCACCGCTTCGTCCACGATGAACTGCAGTGCCGGCTGCTCGAGGATCGGCAGCAACTCCTTCGGTACGGCCTTGGTGGCCGGAAGCATGCGCGTTCCCTGCCCGGCGGCGGGCACGACGGCGGTGCGGATAGCGCTCGGCACGAGCCAACCCTAGACTTTCGCACCTGGAGAGAACCCCCATGCCGACCTACGTGTACAAGTTCATCGACACCGGTGAGACCATCGAGATCCAACAGGCGTTCTCCGACGTCGCACTCACCGAAGCCCCGCATCCGGCCGACGGAACGATCCGTCCGGTGAAGAAGGTGTTCCAGCCCGTGGGCGTCACCTTCAAGGGCGGCGGCTTCTACAAGACCGATTCGCGCGGATCGTCGAGTTCATCGAATTCGGGGAGTGGTTCGTCGTCGACTTCGTCCGGCGACTCGGGTTCGAGCAGTTCGTCGAGCAGTTCGACGAGCGATTCGTCGAGTTCTGGCTCGAGCACGTCGTCGAGTTCTGGCTCGAGCACGTCGTCGAGCACGAGTTCAGCAGCATCGACCCCGGCCTGAAATTGCCGGCCTGACAGCACTCAGCCGATCAACGCCAACCGGCCGCGGCCACCAGCAGAATCAGCGCGGCCAGCGCCACCCGATACATCACGAACGGATCGAAGTTCCGCGTCCGTACCAATCGCAAGAGACCCCACACCGCGAGCCAGCCCGACACGGCGGCCGTGATCACACCCACGATCATCGGAGTGAGGAGTCCGTCGGGCACTCCGTCGGCCACCAGTCCGCCCACTTTCACCACCACGGCACCGAGGATGACCGGCAGGCTCATCAAGAACGAAAGCCGTACCGCGGCATCGCGCCCGTAACCCAACATCCGTGCTGCCGACATGGTGATCCCCGATCGCGACGTCCCCGGATTGAGTGCGAGCACCTGCGCTGCGCCCACCAGCACCGTGTCACGCAGGTTCAACGACTCGAGCGAACGTGAGCCCGCGCGGCGATCGGCCCACGCGAGCACCACACCGAACACCACGAGCGACACCGCGATCACGATCGGACCGCCGAGCGTGTCGTCGATCCACGACTCGAAGAGCACACCCACCAGTGCGGCCGGCACACACGACAACACGAGCAACCAGGCCAGTCGACCTTCGGGATTGGTGCGCGCCGACGGCACGAAAACGGCGCGCAGACCGTTGCGCACGAGTGACACCACATCGCGTCGGAAGTACGCGATGACGGCGATGAGCGTGCCGAAGTGCAGGGCCACGTCGAAGGCCTTGTTGATGCCTTCGTCCGAGAAGTCGTCCCAGCCGAACAGCCACGGCACGACGATCAGGTGCCCACTCGACGAGATGGGCAGGAATTCGGTGAGACCCTGCACGATGCCGAGAACGATGGCGTGCAGGATCGGCATGAGTTCAGCCTGACAGGTCAGGCACCGCTCATGGTGACATCGTGAATCACGAGCGACACGCCGGTGGCCCGCATGGGCAGCCATTCGAGATCGCCACCCACTTCGGCGATGTCGAGCAGCATCTTCTGCAGCGTGGACGCGATGGTGAACTCGCGAACCGGCGCACCGAGCGTGCCGTTGGCGATCGTGATGCCGGCTGCGCCGGTACTGAAGTCGCCCGACACCGGGTTCACACCCGAGTGGAGACCCTGCACCTGCTGAATGAGGATGCCGTCGTCGATACCGGCCACGATGGCGGCCTGCGAACGCGTCCCGGGCACCACCTGCAGCGCGAGACAGCCGGCGCCAGGTGAACCCGCGTAGCCACCTCGTGTTCCGTTGCCGGTGGTGGCCACTCCCATGCGGCGAGCCGAGTACGACGACTGTACGAACATGCCAAGTGTTCCGCGATCGATGAGCACGTTGCGTCGAGCGGCCAGACCTTCGCCGTCGATGTCGGTAGCGGTGTACGCGAGCGGGTTGGTCGGATCGTCGACCAACGTGACGAGCGGACTCGCCACCTGATCGCCCAATCGATTGGCGAAGAGGCTGCGGCCCTTCACCACACTGTCGCCGTTCAACGTGCCACCGATGATGCCGAGGAATTGCGCGGTCACGAACGGGTCGAGCACCACCGTCACGCGTCGGCTGGCCGGTTTGGTGGCTCCGAGCAGACGAGTCGCTCGATCGGCCGCTTCCCGGGCCGCCTTCTCGATGTCGAGTTCGTCCACGTCACGTCCGACCGAGAAGCCGAATCCGGTCTGCGTTTCGTCGCCGTCGTCGGCGAGGGTGCCGACGCTCAGGTAGCAACCGTTCTCGCGGCCACTCACCCGAATACCGGTGGTGGTGGCCACGGCCGCCTCACCGAAGGCATCGGAGTAGTTCGAGTCGTCGACCCGCACGCGCGAGTCGGCCGCGCGCGCGAGCCGTTCGAGTTCTTTGGCCAACTCGATCTTGCGAGCGGTCGGCACGCTCTCGAGGCGCTCGCTCCAGAGCACCTGGGGCGTCACCGCCACACCGTCGGGTTCGGCCAACCCCGACCACTCGTCGACCTCGCCGTAACCCAAGTTGTCGCGCGCCTCGGCCAACACATCGGCGATCACCGCCGGATCGAGAGTGCCGGCGTACGACGTGCCGGTGCGGCCGTCGCGGATCACGCGAATGCCGATGCCCTCGCTCTGAGCCGACACGAAGTGCTCGACCTCGCCCTCGTACACGCGAACATCGGTCGACAGACTGCGGCTCACGTAGGCCTCCACCAGTTCGCCCGACTGGGCCAGGGCCACCACGCGGTCGGCGATGGCGAGCAACTCGCCGCTGCGGTCGGTCATGACGCGGTGCCGCCGATGGTGAGGGCCTTTACACGCAACGTGGGCTGGCCGTCCCCCACCGGAACACCCTGTCCGTCCTTGCCGCACGTGCCCGGATTGCCCATGGCGAAGTCGTTGCCCAAGCGATCGATGTCGCGCAACACCTGCGGACCGTTGCCGATGAGGTTGCCCTCACGCAGCGGCTCGGTGATCTCTCCGTTCTCGATGAGATAGGCCTCGGTCATCCCGAACACGAAGTCGCCGGTGGCCGTGTTGACACTTCCACCACCGAGGTGCGCGACGTACACGCCCGACTCGGTGTCGCGGATGATGTCGTCGGGAGATTCGCTGCCGTTGAGCACGTACGTGTTGGTCATGCGCACCATCGGGAGGTCTTTGTACGACTGGCGACGACCGTTGCCACTCTGGGGACGGCCTTCTTTGCGTGCGCGCAGGTAGTCCCACATGTAGTCGGTGAGCACACCGTTCTCGATGAGCACGTTGTACTGCGACGGGTGACCCTCGTCGTCGATGGCGATGGCTCCCCACTCGTGCGTCATGGTCCCGTCGTCAACCAATGTGACGAGCGGTGACGCCACCAACTCGCCCACTTTGCCGCGATACACACTGGCCCCCTTGGCCACCAGATCGGCCTCGAGGCCATGCCCGCAGGCTTCGTGGAACAACACGCCACCACTGCCGGCCTTGATGACCACCGGCAGCGAACCCGACGGCGCCGGCCGGGCCTTGAGTTTGGTGAGCGCGCGGGTGGCCGCCGTACGCGCGACGTCTTCCACCTGAACCTTGTCGAAGAGTTCGAATCCCATGGTGTGACCCACCGAATCGAATCCGGTCTGCATTCCGGTGTCGCCGTTGGCCACGGCACTCACGCGCAACAACGTGCGAATGCGTTCGTCGCGCGCGACCAAACCGTCGGAGTTGGCCACCACGATGAGCGTGCGACCATCCGAGTAACCGGCCGACACCTGAGTGATCGCACCGCCGGTCGAGCGTGCCGCGTCGTCGACGCGACGAAGCAGTTCGACCTTGGCCGTCTTGGCGACGGTGGACGGATCGATGTCGATCGGACTCACGGTGCGCGACGGCCGAGCGGTCAATGCGACGACACGGGTTCCACCGCCACCTTGACGCGCGGCATCGGCGGCCACACGAGCCGCCGCGAGCAGTCCGGTTTCGGTGAGATCGGCGGTGTGCGCGAAGCCGGTGGTCTCGCCACTGATGACACGAATACCGGCCCCGCGGTTGCGACCGGTCGACAATTGCTCGATTCGCCCGTCGTCGAGACCGACTCCGGTTCCGCGCCAGTCGCTGGCGAAGATTTCGGCGAAGTCGGCGCCCGTACGCAGGGCCGCCGACAGGACTCGTTCGAGGACGTCGTTATCGATCACGGGCCGAGTCTAGGAACGAGGTGGCGCACGGGAGGGTCGGCGAGCGGGAGAGTGACCCGGCCTCTCGGCGACCTAGATTCCAGGCGTGGAAACTGCGGCGACCGAAGCCGTACCGGCCCGTGTTCACCGCACGTACTGGTGGAAAGAGGCGCTCATCATGGGCGCCTTCTACGTGGTGTACTCCTGGACCCGCAATCTGTTCGGCTCGTCGCACATCGCCGCCGACGGCATTCCCGAACAAGCCTTCAACAACGCCGAACGTCTCATTCGGCTCGAGCGCTTCATCGGCCTCTACCACGAGGAGAGCGTCCAGGACTGGTTCCTCAATTGGGATTGGTTCATCCGCTTCTGGAACGTGTACTACGGCACCGCGCACTTCGTGGTCACGCTCGGTGTCTTCTGGATCTTGTTCTTCAAACGGCCCGGCGTGTTTCCGCAGTGGCGCAACACGCTGGCCATCACCACCGCGCTCGGCATCGTCGGCTTCTCGCTGTTTCCGGTGATGCCCCCGCGCCTGCTCGATGCTCAGTGTCCCGATCCGGTTCGCGGCGGCTACGGCGGCGTCTGCATCGAGAGCCCGCTACGCGACAAGGGTGCCGACGGTCTCGTGGGCACCGAGGACGACGGAACGTTCGGATTCGTCGACACCCTTCCCGAGTACGGGGCCGCGTTGTGGACCTTCGACTCCGACACCATGAAATCGATTTCGAACCAGTACGCCGCCATGCCGAGCATGCACATCGGGTGGGCCAGTTGGTGCGCGTTCGCGATGTGGCCGCTCTTGCGACGACGCTGGACCAAGATCGCCATGCTCTTGTATCCGGCCGCCACGCTCTTTTGCATCGTGGTCACCGGCAACCACTACTGGATCGACGGCGTGGGTGGTCAGCTGGTGCTCGGTGCGGGCGCGTTGGTCGGTTGGGGCGTCCATCGTTGGAACCAGAACCGTCTCGACCGCAAGCACGAGGCCCAGTTCGCGACCACCTGACCAGCCAGCGGTCACACGCCCGATTCGGGCCGGGCACTCCTTCGGAACCAGGGCTAGCGTGACGGCGCTATGCCTCTGGACTCGATTCGTCAGCCGAGCGATCTGCGTCGGATGTCGTACCCCGAACTCGACGAACTCGGCGGCGAAATCCGCGACTTCATCGTGCGGGCGGTGGCCGACAACGGTGGCCACCTCGGATCGAACCTCGGCGCGGTCGAACTGACTCTCGCTTTGCATCGCGTGTTCGACTCACCGCGCGACGCGATTCTCTGGGACACCGGCCACCAGGCCTACGTGCACAAGATCGTGACCGGCCGGGCCGATCGTTTCGCATCGCTACGCCAAGCCGACGGACTCTCGGGCTACCCGAGCCGTGAAGAGAGCCGTCACGACTACATCGAGAACAGCCACGCCTCCACCGTGCTGTCGTACGCGTACGGCCTCGCCGTCGCGCGCGATGCCGGCGTCGACCAACACCGTCACATCGTGGCCGTCATCGGCGATGGCTCCATGACCGGCGGTATGGCGTACGAGGCCCTCAACAACCTCGGCCACAGCAGGCGTCGCGTCATCGTCGTCCTCAACGACAACGGACGCAGTTACGCGCCCACCATCTCCAACCTCACGCAGCAGTTGACGTCCGACGAGAGCGACACGGCCGCGCTCGAACGCGCCGCTCTCCCCGACCGCATCACCGAGAAGTTGTCGGCCGGCCTCACTCGTATCCGAATGAACCCGGTGTACGTGCAGCGTCAGCGTCGCATCGAAGCCTGGTTGCAGAACTTGCCCGTGGTGGGTCAGCAGGCCGAGAAGGGTGTCGAAGCCGTCAAAGCCGCGGTGCGCGAGTTCTTGCAGCCGCCGTCGTTCTTCGAAGCACTCGGCGTTCGTTACATCGGTCCGATCGACGGTCACAACGTTCGCGAACTCGAGAACGCGCTGCGCAACGCCGAAGACCTCTCGGGTGAGGGCCCCATCGTGGTGCACGTTCTCACGCAGAAGGGCAGGGGTTACTCGCCCGCCGAAGACGACGACGAGAAGCACTTGCACGACGCCCCGGTGTTCGATCCGGCCATTGGGCCACCCAAGGCCGTTCCCACCGGCTACACCCAGGCCTTCGCCGATTCGATCATCAAGGAAGCCGAAGCCGACCCGCGCATCGTCGCCATCACCGCGGCCATGCCCGGACCCACTGGTCTGCTTCCCTTCCAATCACGCTTCCCCGAGCGCTTCTTCGACGTGGGTATCGCCGAACAGCACGCGGTCACCGGCGCCGCCGGCATGGCCATGGGCGGACTTCGCCCGGTCGTCGCCATCTACTCCACGTTCTTGTCGCGCGGCTGGGACCAAGTCGTCTACGACGTTGCTTTGCATCGTCTTCCCGTGGTGTTCTGCCTCGATCGGGCCGGCATCACCGGTGACGACGGCCCGAGCCATCACGGCGTGTACGACATGGCGCTGCTCGCCAAGGTGCCCGGCATGAGAGTGCTCGCACCGTCGAGCGCACAAGAACTGCAGCAGATGTTTCACGACGCACTTCGTCTGGCCGATGCCGGCCCGGTGGTCATTCGCTATCCGAAGGGCGCGGCCCGGCAGGTCGCGGCCGATGACGTGGGCTCGGGTCTCGAAGCGCGCAAGTTGCAGCAAGGTGACGGCGGTGTGGCCATTCTCGCCGTGGGCAAGATGGTCGCGGCCGCGATGAAGGCCGCCGAACGACTGGGTGCCAACGGAACCCCGGTGACGGTGTGGGACGTTCGCTCGTGCGCGCCGCTCGACCCGGCCATGATCGACGACGCGGCCGCCCACCGATTCGTCATCACGGCCGAAGACGGAATTCGCGAAGGTGGCATCGGCGCATCGATCGCCACCCAGATCGCCGAACGGCGCACCGACACGCGCGTGACCGTCCTCGGTGTTCCCACCAAGTTCCTGCCCCACGCCAAGCCCGATCGCTTGTTGAGCCAACTCGGCCTCGACGCCGAAGGCATCGTCGCGGCCGTCGACGCCGCTCGTTCATGAGCGATCTCGCCCGCGAGTTGAGCCTGGGGCTCGCTCTGGCCGATCTCGCCGACGCGATCACTCTCCCGGCGTTCGAAGCCCGCGCCTTCTCGGTGTCACGCAAGGCCGACAAATCGGAAGTGACCGAGATCGATCGTGGCGCCGAGGCGGCCATCGTCGATCGGCTCGTCGCCGATCGTCCCGATCACGCGGTGTTCGGCGAAGAACACGGCACGCGTGGTTCGTCGGCTTCGCCCTGGCGTTGGGTCATCGACCCGATCGATGGCACGTCGAACTTCGTGCGCGGCGTTCCGGTGTGGGCCACGCTCATCGCGCTCACGCACGTCGATCGCGGACCTGTGGTGGGTGTGGTGTCGGCACCGGCCCTCGGCCGTCGCTGGTGGTCGAGTACCGACGACGGTGCTTTCGCCAACGGTCATCGCATTCGCGTGGCCGACACGTCTCGCATCGCCGACGCGCAGGTGAGCGTCACCTTCAATGCCGGCTGGGATCACCTCGGTCTCACGTCGCGTTTGGTCGAACTGCAGCAGCAGTCGTATCGAGCGCGCGGTTACGGCGACTTCTGGCAACACATGCTCGTCGCCGAAGGGGCCATCGACGTCGCGATCGATGCCATCGGCCTCGCTCCGTACGACATCGCCGCGGTGCAAGCGGTGGTCGAAGCGGCCGGCGGACGACTCACCGATCGCACCGGAGTACGCACGTTCGAGAACGATTCGGCCGTGTCGTCCAACGGCCGACTGCACGACGAGGTCATCGCGCGCCTCTGTTAGGGTCCGGTCTCGCATGGCTGAGATCGCGATCACCAACGCCCATCTCGTCGACGGTTCGGGTGGGCCCGCGCGCATGGCCGACATCACCATCGACAACGGTCGCATCACCGAGGTGACCGAACCCGGCCGGGCCACGCGTGCCTCGCGCACGATCGACGCGGCCGGTCGTCTCGTCACACCGGGCTTCGTCGACGTGCACACGCATTACGACGCGCAGGTCTCGTGGGACCCGTGGCTCACACCGAGTTCGTGGCACGGCGTCACCACCGCGGTGATGGGCAACTGCGGGGTCGGGTTCGCGCCGGCTCACCCCGATCGTCATCAGTGGCTCATCGAACTCATGGAAGGTGTCGAGGACATTCCGGGTTCGGCCATGAGCGACGGCATCGATTGGCAGTGGGAAACCTTCGGCGAGTACCTCGACGTGGTGGGTGGACGCGAGTACGTGCTCGACATCGGCACCCAGATCGCACATGGTCCACTGCGCGCCTACGTGATGGGTCAACGCGGAGCCGACAACGAACCGGCTTCCGCCGACGACGCGTTGCGCATGGCCGATCTGGTGGAAGACGCGCTGCGCGCCGGCGCCCTCGGTTTCTCCACCAGCCGCACACCGTTGCACAAGTCGAAGAGTGGCGAGCTCGTGCCCGGCACCATGGTCGCTTCCGACGAGTTGTTCGCCATCGCCGACGCGATGGCCCGCGTCGGTCACGGCAACTTCCAGTTCTCGCCCGAACACATTCGGGTTCCGTTCGAGGAATGGGACTGGATGCGCGAACTCGTGCGCCGCACCGGTCGCCCGATCAGCGTGAACCTCAGCCAGACCGATCAGTCACCCGATCTGTGGCGCGAAGTTCTCCGCCTCCTCCACGAGGCCCACGCCGACGGCATTCCGATTTACACACAAGTGGCCGGGCGCTCCATCGGCATCATGTACTGCCTGCACGGCAGCGTGCATCCGCTTCTCTTCCATCCGGCCTACGCCGAAATCCAGCACCTCCCGATGACCGAGCGACTGGCTGCGCTCGCCGATCCCGAGCGACGTCGTCGCATCGTGCACGAGATGCCAGCCGACGGTGGTCTGTTCGCCAAGTTGGTGCTCGAGAAGGCCGACGGCATGTGGCTCGTGAACGGTGCCGACATCGATTACGAACCGCGACGCGAGGATTCGGTCGCTGGAATCGCGGCCCGCACCGGACGCACCACTCAGGAAATCATTCTCGATCAACTCACGTCCGACGACGGCAACGGCATGATCTACGCGCCGTTCTTCAACTACTCGTACGGCGATCTCTCCATGACGTACGAAGCGCATCTGCATCCGCACACGCGCATGGGGCTCTCCGATGCCGGCGCCCATTGCGGCGCGATCTGCGACGGCGGAATGCCCACGTTCATGCTCACTCACTGGACGCGCGATCGTTCGCGCGGCCCCAAGCTGCCGCTCGAGTACGTGGTCCACCGTCAAACCCGCCAGACGGCCGAGTTCTACGGTCTGCGCGATCGGGGTTTGGTGGCGCCGGGTCTACGCGCCGACATCAACGTGATCGACTACGACTCACTCGGCTTCGACGTGCCCCGCATGGCGTTCGATCTGCCGTCGGGAGCGCGGCGTCTCGTGCAGCACGGAACCGGTTACGTGGCCACGTTCGTGAACGGCGTGCAGACGATCGACCACGACGAATTCACGGGCGAACTACCGGGCCGTTTGGTGCGCGGCCCACAGAACTGACGGCGCGTCCGCGACCGGGTCGGAAAACGATCAGCGGTAGTACGGGTTCTCACCCGACGTGTGGTCGGTGAGATCGCGCACGCGCGCGATGGCCGGAATCTTCTCGACCACGGTGGTCTGCACACCTTCGAGCATCGTCATGCGGCTCATGGAGCAACCGTGGCAACCGCCGCCCATCGTGAGGAACGCGGTGCCGTCGCCGTCGTGGCCCACGTAGGTGACGAAGCCACCGTGAGCGGCCAGGGCCGGGTTCACGTCGACGGCGATCACCGACTCGATCTCGGCCGACAGTTCGTCGTCCTTCACGAGGCCTTCCACCATCGGTGCCTGCGGACGGTTGGGGTTGCGAATCACGAGACCACCCGAGGAGGTGAAATCGAGAACGGCTCCCTGCAACAATTCGACGTCCTTGGCCGGAACGATCACCTTGAGTCCGTCGTGAGTGCGCACTTCGTCGCTGAACGCCGCCTTGCGGAACTCGTCGAGTGACAAGTCATACTTGAACTCTTCACCCGGACCACTGACGATCTCGAGTCGCAAGCCGAGTGACGCCGCGTCTTCCTCGGCGTCGCGCAGCTTGATGAGTTCGGCGTGCGCGGTGGGAGTGATCTCGATGATCGGCTCGGACACCGCTGCCGACGAAGCAAGGGGGCTCTGAGCCGGACTCACGAGGTCAGGCTACCCCTCGATCGCGCCACCCCTTCGGGTCAGCGCGGACCGCCTCCGTCACACTCGATGCGCTGCCCGGTCACGTACGACGCGCCCTCACCGCACAGCCACAACACCACATTGGCCACGTCGAGTGGCTGACACACCCGACCGAACGGCGACCCGGCATCGAGACTGCGCAAGTCGGCCAGTTCGCGCTGGCCGGTCATGGCCCGAGCGAGCCGAACACCCATATCGGTCTCCACCAGGCCGGGCGCCACTACGTTCACGTGGATTCCGAACGGTCGCTCTTCCTTGGCCAACGTGGAAGCCAACGCTTCCATCGCTGCCTTGCCCATGTTGTACGGCGCGCCGTTGGCCGACATGTGCGACGTGGCCACCGACGAAATCATCACGATGTCGCCCCGCCCCCGAGTGCGCATCGACGGCAGAACGCAGCGCGACAAGTAATGAGGACCAAGAGCGTGCGTGGCGATCAACGACTGCAGTTCACTCGGCTCGGTATCGGCCACCGCCCGACCGCGTGACGCGATACCCGCGTTGCACACCAAGATGTCGACGAAACCGAAATCGGCCACCACGCGTTCGACCATGGCGGCCACCGCATCGGGATCGTCCACCGAACCGTCGTACGCGCGCGCACTTCCGCCCGCGGCGGTGATGGCCGCCACCGTCTCGTCGGCGGCCTCGCGATCGCGCCGATAGTTGACGGCCACACTGGCACCGTGGGCCGCGAGCAACTCGCTGATCCCGCGACCGATGCCGCGACCGCCGCCCGTCACCAGTGCCACCCGACCCGTCAGTTCACCTGCCATGAGTTTCCCATCTCGTCAGAATTGGTTCGACACATTTGTTCTAGTCGGTCGTCCTGGTTGCGCGTTCGGCCCGAGCGTTGGGTAGCGTGGGAAGGGACGGGGAGCTCGCTGGATCGGCGGGCTGAGAGGGTGGTCGCCGCCACCGACCCGAGAACCTGATCTGGGTAATTCCAGCGGAGGGAATCGGATGGCTCAACGACACGCACTTCTGGTCATCGGCGGTGATGCTCCGCGCCGCTACGTCCTGCCCACGCTCGGAAACGTCGACGTGGTGATCTGCGCCGACTCGGGCTTCGACCATGCGCTGGCCCTCGACCTCATACCACACGTGGTGATCGGTGACATGGATTCGATCGTCGACGTCGATCGAGCGCGCGCCCACGGCTCGCACATCGAGGAGGCTCGTCCCGACAAGGACTTCACCGACACCGAACTCGCGCTCGCCCACGCCTTGGCCGACGGCGCCACCGAACTCACGGTTCTGTGGGGTGGCGGTGATCGTTTCGATCACGTGCTCGGCGTGCTGGCCGCTCTGGCCGCTCCCGATCTGGCTCGCCTCGATCGGCTCACGGCGTGGGTCGGTGACGATCGCATGCACATCGTGCACGGTGGCCGTCGAGCGCGGTTCGGCACCGAAGTCGGGCGCACGGTGAGCCTCGTACCGTTGGCCGGATCGGCCCACGGCGTGACGACCACGGGCTTGCGTTGGGCCCTCGACGACTCGTCACTGGAGGGAAGTCGCGCGCGTGGTGTGAGCAACATCGCCGTCGCCGACACCGTGAGTGTGTCGGTTCGGTCGGGTTGCGTGAGCGTCGTGCTGCCCGCTGTTTCCATCGAGTCGATCGCCCCCCAGAAGTAACGGAGACGTCGTGTCGCGTATCAAACCTCTCTCCTTCACCATCCTCGGAGCGCTCGCTCTCGCCGTCACCACGGCCTCGTGCGGTGACGATTCGTCGTCCACCCCCGAACGTCTCGTGTTGGTCGCGTACGACTCGTTCACTCCACCCGAGGGTGCATTCGACGCGTTCACCGCGGCCACCGGCATCGAGGTGGACGTGGCAGTCGGCGGCGACGCCGGCGAACTCGTGGCCAAGGCCGCACTCACCGCGGGCAATCCCGAAGGCGACGTGTTGTGGGGTGTCGACAACACACTGCTGTCGCGGGCGCTCGACGCCGATGTCTTCGACGCGTACGTATCGAACGCGCATCCGCTCGACGCGTCACTGGTCGCCGCCGGAGCGAACTCCGTTACGCCAGTTGACTTCGGCGACGTGTGCGTCAACTACGACATCGCCGCCCTGAAAGCGCTCGGGCTGCCGGCGCCCGAATCGTTCGACGATTTGGCCGACCCGGCGTACTCCGGATTGCTCGTGGTGGCGAGCGCGACGTCGTCGTCACCGGGTTTGGCGTTCCTGCTCGCCACCGTCGCACAGTTCGGCGACGACTGGCCCGATTACTGGTCGCGTCTGGTGAGCAACGACGTGCTCGTGGTCGATGGTTGGAGCGACGCGTACTACACGGCGTTCAGTCGTTACGGCGGCGATCGACCCCTCGTGTTGAGTTACGCCTCGAGCCCGCCGGCCGAAGTGTTGTTCGCCGATCCGCCCCTGCCCGCTGATGCCGATGCACCGACCGGTGTGGTCACGTCCACCTGCTTTCGACAGATCGAGTTCGCCGGCGTGCTCCGCGGCACCGATCACGTGGCTGCTGCTCGACTGCTCGTCGACTATCTGGTGAGCGACGAGTTCCAATCGCTCCTTCCCGAGAGCCTCTTCGTGTATCCGGCCAACACCGCCACGGTGCTCCCCGAATCGTTCGTTCGCCACGCACCCACGATCACGTCACCATTGGTTCTCGACTCGGCCGTGATCGCCGCCAATCGCGCGGCCTGGCTCGAGACCTGGTCGCGGATCGCTCTGCCGTGATCGCTCGCCTGCGCTGGGTCGGTGCCACCGTTCTCGTCGCGGTGGCCGTGGTGATTCCGCTCGTCGGTCTGGCCGTCGACTCGTTGCGTGGATCCGACATCACCGCTGTCTGGTCGCGGAGCGGTGTGAGCGAGGCCGTGTGGTTCTCGCTCGGGCAGGGCGCTCTGTCCACAATCGCGGCGGTCGTGGTGGGTCTGGCTCCGGCCTGGGCCCTGTCGCGATTCGATCTGCCGGGTCGTCGCGTCGCACTCACCGCTCTGACCATTCCCTTCGTGTTGCCCACGGTCGTGGTGGGTGCGGCGTTCCTGGCCGCCCTCCCCGATCGCTTCGATCGCTCGGTGTTGGCGATCGTGCTCGCTCACGTGTTCTTCAACGTGTCGGTCGTGGTGCGAACGGTCGTTCCGGCCTGGAGCGCCATCGACGAATATCTACTCGATGCCGCTCGAACCCTCGGCGCGTCACCGTTCACCGTCGCCCGCACGATCGTGTGGCCACTCCTGCGCCCGGCCCTGACGGGAGCGGCTGGCTTGGTGTTCGTGATGTGCGCGACGTCGTACGGAGTCGTTCGCCTGCTCGGCGGACCGGGGCGGTCGACCCTCGACGTCGAGATCTACCGTCGGGCCGTCGATCTGGCCGACGTGTCGGGTGCGACGGTCCTGGCGGTGGCTCAAAGTCTCGTGATCGTCGCGCTGTTCGCGGTGTGGTCGCGTTCGGCCACGCACCGTACGAGCATCAGCACCGCACGTCGGCGTCGCGCTCCGATTGCCGTCACGGCGGCCGTGTGGACTCTCGTCGCGTCGTTCGCGACCGTACCCGGTGCGTTGGTGCTCGCGTCGTTCCGCTCGGCATCGGGTTGGTCGACTGCCGGTTGGCGCGCAGTGTTCACCGGTGGTGACGGATTACGGGTTCCGGTCGATGTGGGTGATGCGATCGTCAACTCACTCGTGTTCGCCGTCCTCGCGGCATTGGTGGCGGTCCCGTTCGGTGTGGCGCTCGCCCGCGCCGCCGTGTCGTCGTCGTCGCGCCTGGCCGACTTCGTGGCCTCGCTCCCGTTGGGCTCGTCGGCGGTCGTGGTCGGTCTCGGCATCATCGTCACCTACGACACGGGCGTGTTCGACGTGCGCGGCGAATGGTGGCTCGTGCCGCTCGTTCACGCCGCCGTGGCCCTGCCCTTCGTGGTACGAGCAGTGATTCCGATGGTCGAAGCGATTCCACCCGGTCTGGCCCAAGCCGCCGCGACTCTCGGAGCCTCGCCAGGGCGTCGCTGGCTCGACATCGATCTGCCGCTCCTGCGTCCGGCCCTGGCCACCGCATCGGCGTTCTCGCTCACCATGTCGATCGGTGAGTTCGGCGCCACCAGCTTCCTCACTCGGCGCGACACCACCACGTTGCCGATCGTGGTCGACACTCTGCTCGGCCGCGCCGGATCGCTTCCGCACATGACGGCTTTCGCGGTGGCATCGGTTCTGCTCGTGCTCACCGTGGTTGCCGTGACCACCGTCGATCGATCGGTGCGCGCATGAGTCTGACGGTTCGCTCACTCGCCGTCACTCTCGAGGGTCGTCGCATCCTCCACGACGTATCGTTGCACGTCGACACCGGTCGTACTCTCGCCGCGTGCGGACCGTCGGGTTCGGGGAAGACCACGCTGTTGCGCGCCATCGCCGGACTCGTGGCGGTCGATTCGGGCACCGTGGCGGTCGATGGTGTCGATGTCACGAACACACCGACGCATCGTCGCTCGATCGGGCTCGTGTTCCAGGACAATCAGTTGTTCCCGCACATGAACGTGGCCCGCAACATCGGCTACGGCTTACGCGTTCTCGGCTGGGACGCCGCCCGTATTCGAGCGCGGGTCGACGAACTGCTCGAACGAGTTCAGTTGAGCGATCGACGCGACCAGGACGTGGCCACACTGTCGGGCGGCGAGGCCAAGCGCGTGGCCCTGGCCCGGGCTCTGGCCCCCTCACCTCGAGTACTGCTGCTCGACGAACCGTTCACCGGACTCGATCGGCCACTGCACGATCAACTGTCCGCCATGGTCGAGCGAGTGCTCCGCGACACCGGAACCACCGCGGTTCTCGTGTCGCACGATCCGGCCGATGTGGAAGCCATCGCGCAGTCGCGCATCGACCTGCCACCGGCCACCAACGCTCCGTAGCCGGGCGTCCCAGTAGGTTCGTGTCATGTCTTCGGCCCTGCGCATCGGTTTCCTCGGTGCTGGCCACATCGCCACCTATCACTCGAAGAGCCTGCGCCACGCCGCGCGTGACCTGAACGTCGACATCGTGCGGGCCGGCGTTCACGACGTCGACCGTTCGCGGGCCGAAGCCTTCGCGGCGGCGAGTGGACACATCGTCATGGATTCGGAAGTCGCCGTCATCGACTCGTGTGACGCGGTGTACGTGTGCACGTGGACGTCCGAGCATCTGCGCCTGGCCACCATGGCCGCCGAACGTGGGCGAGCGGTGTTCTGCGAGAAGCCACTGGCTCCCGATCTCGAGTCGGCCGGGCGACTCACCGACGTTCTGGAAACCAGTGGTGTGGTTCATCAAGTCGGACTCGTGCTGCGTCACTCCCCCGCGTATCTGTGGGCGCGCGATCTGGTGCGCGACTCGCGCGCCGGCCGCGTGATGACGGTCGTCTTTCGCGACGATCAGTTCATTCCGATTCAGGGTCACTACGCGTCCACGTGGCGGGCCGATCGCGAGCGAGCCGGATCGGGCACTCTCATCGAGCACAGCATCCACGACGTCGACATGTTGCATGCCGTGATCGGTCCGATCGGTTCGGTGAGTGCTCGACAGGCCCACTTCCACGGCATCGACGGAATCGAAGACGTGGTCACGGCGGCCATCTCGTTCGCGGGTTCCGCACCATCGGCCACCGGTTCGCTCACGAGCATTTGGCACGACAATTTGTCGCGGCCGAGCCTGCGCCGCGTCGAAATCTTCTGTGAGCGGCGCTACATCGTGATCGAAGGCGACTGGTTCGGACCGGTCACGTGGACCGACTCCGATGGTGCATCGGGCTCGTTGCAGGGCGACGAACTCGTGACCGCCGCGTCGGCTCTGGTTCCCGGACACGCCAATCCCGACGGCGCGTTCGTGCAAGCAGCTCTCGCCGGTACGCCCGCGTACCCGTCGGCGCGGGTGGCCCTGCGCGCTCACGAAGTGGTCGACGCGATGTACCGCTCGGCCGCGTCGGGCGGTGACGCGGTGGCGGTTGGTGCGTCGGCGTTCACGATTCGTCGCGCCACCGTCGACGAAGTTCGCCCGTTGCGCCTCGACGTGTTGCGACGCGGGATGGCCAACCAGACCGTCACCTTCGATGGTGACGACGATCGCGACACCATTCATCTGGCCGCGTTCGATCACGATGGTCGTTGCGTGGCCATCTCCACCTGGCTCGCGCGGGCGGCCGCGCATCGCACTCAGCAGGGCACGGCCTGGCAACTCCGCGGTATGGCCACCGATCGCACTCTGCAGGGAACGGGTTTGGGCGGTCGGCTCCTGCGCGCCGGGCTGGATGCGGCTCGTTCGGCGGGCGTGCGCACGGTGTGGGCCAACGCGCGCGACGCCGCACTCGACTTCTATCGAGCCCATGGTTTCACCGAGGTGGGCGACGGCTTCATCGAGAGTGTCACGCAACTGCCGCACCATGTGGTGGAGATCGATCTCTGAACCCCGCCGGAGTCGACCGGTCGACTCCGCGCGAACATGGGCCCGTCCCACATGACGACGTGCTCGCGCGCTTGGCCGCCCTGATCGCCCACGAACTTCCGGCTGCCCGCCGTTGGTCGGGCCCCGACACCTGGCGTGGCCCACTGGCCGATCAGGTCGATGACGACCTGCGCGTGGTCGCCCACTTGCTGTCCGATGCGGTCGACGAACTCCGTCGACTCGAACTGGCACTGGACATCGATCCGCGATGACCTGGCTCGGTGCCGATGTCGATCGACTTCACTCATTCGGCCTGGCCCTCTCCCGCCTGCACAGCGAACTCGTTCCGCTGTCGTCGATCGACCCCCGCGTGGCGCGCGCTCTCCGTCTGGTGGAAACCGACCTCGATCGAGTGCGACGGACCTGGCATCAGTTGTCGTTCGGACGCATGGCTGCGGTCGAGTTCGACGCCTGGGGCGCTGAGGGTGCCGCGTGGTGGACCGAGCGTTTCGTGGCGTCGTCCACCACCGCCGACTCGATCCTGCGGCGCGTGATCGACAACTCGGCCGAGCAATCGTTCGCCGATCGCATCCGGGCCGACGTGGCGCTACTCCACGGTGTGAGCGATTTCGCCGTGGTGGCCGACTTCTGGACGCGGGCCACCGACCCCGACACGGTTCCGGTCGACGTGGCCGGTGCGCGCATTCGCCGATTGCTCGATGCGATCGTCGTCCATCGAGCCGATCACTCGTTCTTGGTCACCCCGGCGGGCCACCAAGGCGACGTCGAGCAACGCGACCGCGACATCGATCAACTCCTCGCCTTGGTGATCGCCCCGTGGTCGCTGCAGTTCACCGCTCTGGCGCGCGAATGGAACTGGACCCCGCAAGAAGGCCTGCATCGTTTGCACGAGATGTTGACGATCCCGGCGGTGGCGAGTGCGGTCGCGGCCGGATTACCCGCGGCGGTCGATCGTGCGCTCACTGATCTCCCGGCCGACGAGTTCGCGCGTCAGCGGCGCATCGACGACGTCGCGGCCGGTTCAGGCGCGACCGTCGATGCGGTCGGTGCCGCCGTGTTGGGTCGATCGACCACCCCGCTCGATCGCCTCGACGATCTGGTCGGGCTCGTGCCGTGGGGCTCGTGGGCGTTGGGCGTGGCCGCCGGCACTGCCGCATCGACCCTCGTACAACGACTCGACCACCGGGCGAGTGAAGAACGACGCGTGGCGGGCCAGGCGGTCGCGCGACGCGGCACCTTGGCCACCGTCGCCATGACCGCGGTGGCGAACGATGCGGTGAAGCACGGGCGTATCGGTACGTCGGCTCGCCAGGTGAACGACGATCTCGCGCACGAACTCGAGCGCACACGAGTGACGTTCGATTCGGCGGCCGATCGCGGCGGTTCCTTCGTTCAATCGGGCGGCACGTCGCCACTCTGACGAATCAGCCGGTGATGTTCACGTCGGTCGCGAAGCGAATCGATCGCGACGGATCGGGTTGAACCAGGATCTCGAGGGTCCAGGTTCCGGCCGACAACAACGCCACCCGCCCGATGTAGTGGTTGGGGCCCGACTCGGTCACTTGCACCGCCACCGGCGGAAGCGACGGATCGGGGTAGGTCATGCGCATGGTGACGCTCTCCATGCGTTGCAGAGTTCCACCGCTCGGCGTCAACGACACGTGGATTTCGTTCGATCCGACGTTGCCCGGCGTGACCGTGACGTCGGCGATCAAATCTCCTTGAACCAACTGCGACGTGAAGATGTTGGGCGCGGCTTGCACTTCTGGTGATTTGGCCACGATGGTCGCGGTGGCACCGAGAACCAAGACGGCCACCGCGACTTCCACCGCCATGAGTCGACGCAAACCACGTCGGCGTCGCTCGTCGTCGAAGTCGGTTGATGACACCGTGTCGGTCGCATCAGAGATGTCGGTCGCATCAGAGACATCATCGGGTTGGGCCTGATGCGAGATCACCAGACGCGCCACGAAACCCAACGTGATCACCACCACGACCAGCGCGACCTTCACGAGCAACCAACGACCCCACTCGGTGTCGGACAATTGCGTGAGTCCGCCGCCCAGGTGCCAGGTCTGCCACACCCCGGTGACGACGGCGAGTGGCATGGCCACGGTCGACACTCGCGAGAAGGTGGGCACCACGTCGAGATTGCGCGTGGCGACCACGGCGAACAGACCACCCACCCACAATGCGATGGCGGCCAAGTGAAGTGCGTCCACGGCCACGGCAAGCCCGGCTGGTGACGACGCACTGGCGTGGCTCGCCGCCGAGAACGTGACGACGACGGCCGCCCCCAGCAACGCGGTGGACGAGCGCCACCACGACGTGGCCAGTCGATCGCGTCGATCGTCGTCGGGCGTGGGCGCCGAACCCAGCATCAACACCACCAACAACGCGGCCAGCACCAGACGGACGATCAGCGATTGACCGAGCCGCGTGTCGAGCACGTTCGACCATGCATTCGAATCGAACGCATCCGACCACGAGCCACCGGCACTGAACGCACCCTGCAACAAGAAATGGGCGAGCGAACCGATCACCAGTGCCACGAGGCCGGTACCGATGAGCCGCCGTGCGGCCCGCGCGTTGGCCAACAGTCCGAGGAAGGCCAGACCGCCGAGCGCCGCGATGACCCCGAAGTACGCGATGAAACGAGCGATGTCGAGGCCGAGACCGATGCCCGTGGCGGCCGAACGACCCGAGAGAACGTCGCCGATGAGTGCGCCGGCATCCACCGATGCGCCACCCACGCCCACTTCGAACGTGAATGCACCTTGGGCCACGTGACCATCGGACGACACCACGCGCCAAGCGACCACGTACAGACCATCGGCCAAGTCGGGAACGCCACCCGCCACCACGACGGTGGGATCGTCGGGCGAGACGCGGGCGTCGTCGATGGGCACGACGGCACCGGTCTGGTCGACGAGTTCAACCGCACCGTCTTGTGGAGTCACGGGTTCGTTGAAGTCGAGGAAGATCTCGCCCGGCGCGCTGTCGAGAATCGCCGACGGCGACGGGTCGGACGAGTCGAGACTGGCGTGCGCACTCGCCGACGAGGCGCCGAAACCGATCGCCGCCAACGAGGCCAGTGCGACCACGGCGAGACGACGACGAACGGGGGGCACGCGACAGTCTCTCATGTCGAAGCCTCAGCCGAGCAGACGCGCCGGTTCGACACCGTCGACGTCGAGTCGACCGAGCAACCAGGCCAACCGCTCGGCTGGTTCGAGTCGGGCGATCGGATCGGGAAGGTGCGAGCGACCCATCGACGTGCGCGACACGAACAGCATCGTCATGACTCGTAGATCTTCGCGCACGTAATCGGCCGACCAACACGACGGTCCGTCGAGGTCGAGTTGGGCCAATCCGAGATCGGCGCTATGCACTTCCACTTCGCGCCACCGGCGCAACGGCAGATCGGACACGGGGACCTCGACACCCGACACCATGAGTCCGCGGCCGTACCACGCATCGCGAGCGCGTGCGAACGCCCCTTCCACCGCGTAGATCGAACGGCGCACACCCTTCACGTGATCGCTGGCCGACCGCGCGGCATCGCGCTCGATCGCCTCCACGAGCGCCACCATTCCACCGGGGTACTGCTCGCCGACAACTCCCGATTCTGCCGCGTCCACCAAACGCACCATGCTGTCGCCTTGATGTTCGACGTGGGCGAGAACGTGACCCGCCGTCCAGTTGGGCAAACGCGACGCCCGCGCGACCATGTCGTCGGTGAGTTCGGTGAGCGAGGCGAGCAGGCGCTGATGAGCGCGAGCGAGACCCTCGACGTGCCGATTGAGCACGACCGGATCGAAGGGCGTCTCCACCCGACGAACGGTAGCGGGACGCTCAGGCCAGAGGAGTGGAACGCCGCGGCACCACGACCACGGTGCCATCGGGATCGCGGTGCACCGTGACCGACACGCCGTAGAACTCCGACAACGTCTCGGCGCGCAACACCTCGTCGGCCGGGCCGGACGACACGCAATAACCGTGATGCAGGAGCACCAGGCGATCGCTGTACAAACCGGCCAACGTGAGATCGTGCATGGCCGAGAGCACCGTGAAGCCATGCTCGCGACGGAGCCGGTCGACGAGTTCGAGCGCCTGTTGCTGGTGGCCGATGTCGAGCGCGCTGGTGGGTTCGTCGAGAAGAAGAATCGGCGCTTCCTGCGCGAGCGCCCGTGCAATCACGATGCGCTGACGCTCACCTCCCGACAACGTTCCGAGGCGCCGCTGCGCGAACTCCGACACGTCGAGTCGCTCGAGGATCTGTCGAACGAGTTCGCGATCGTGCTTGGTTTCACTGCCGAAGTAACTCACGTACGGGTTGCGGCCGAGCAACACGTACTCGAACGCGGTCATGTCGTCGGGAAGAACCGGCGACTGCGGGACGTGGGCGATCAGTTCGGCCCGACGACGCGTGGAACGTAAATCGAGCGACGCGCCGTCCACTGTGATCTGACCCTGATACTTCACGAGACCGGCGACCGAACGTAGCAACGACGACTTGCCAGCGCCGTTGGGTCCGATCAGACACAGCCACTCCCCCGGGCGCACGACATCGCTGAACGAATCGACCGCGACCGAATCACCGTACGAGACCGTGAGACTGCTGAACGCGAGAGATGTCATCGCAAGGCTCCTTGCCGCGAACGAAGAACGATGATGAAGAACGGCGCACCGAGAAAGGCGGTGACCACTCCGATGGGCGTTTCGGCCGGATCGGAAAGAATGCGGCCGGGCACGTCGGCGACGATGAGGAAGGTCGCTCCCACCATCACTGTGAGCGGAAGCAGGCGGCGATAACTCGCGCCGGCCAAGAAGCGCACCAGATGCGGCACCATGATGCCGACGAAACCGATGAGGCCGCTCACGCTGACGACGGCCGACGTTCCGAGCGTGGCCGCCACCACCACGGTGAGACGAATGCGATCGACGCGCGCGCCCAGTGACTGCGCTTCGTCGTCGCCGATGCGCATCACGTCGAGCAGTCGGCGATGAGCCAACAACACACCCGAACTCACGATCACGTACGGCAGCACCAGTCGAACGTCCGACCACGTCGCGGTGGAGAGTCGCCCGAGGATCCAGCTGTACACCTGGCGCACCACTTCGGAGTTGCGTTGCAGAATGAACGTCTGGATGGCGGTGGCCAGCGAGGTGACCGCCACCCCGGCCAGTACGAGGGTGGCCGACACACGAGCCGCACCGAACGCCGCGCCCACGAGATACGTGAGCAACACCGCGAGCAAACCGCCGATGAACGCGGCCAGTGGCAACGGATCGATCGGCCACGATTCGGTGGCCGTGCGATTGACGACGATCACGAGCGTCGCGCCGAGTCCGGCTCCGGCGGCGACACCGAGTAGGTACGGATCGACGAGTGGATTGCGAAAGACGCCCTGGTAGCTCGCACCCGCCAGCGAGAGCATCGAGCCGACCAGGGCGGCGAGGACGACGCGTGGCATGCGGATCTCCCACAGCACGCTGCTCTCGAGAGGCGAGACACCCGAATCGATCGACACGAACGGAAGTCGGTCGAGCAACTCGAGTGGAACACGCCACCAGTCGGGCCCGGCCGGCCCGATCATGGCGCCGAACAAGAACGCGACGGCGAGCAGCAGACCCGCACCGGGCAACCACCACGAACGTCGCGTCGATTCGATCACTCAGCCCACGGCTCCGGCGATGGCCTCACCGATGGCATAGAGGTAGTCGACGATGCGCGGACCCCAGCGCGAGGCCAAGTCGTCGTCCATCGCGATCACATTTCCGTTCAGGACCGCGCTCAAACCTTCCCAACCCGGACGCGCCGCGACCGCTTCGGGTGTGACACCGCAGCACTTCGTGTCGGCGAGAAAGACGAGATCGGGGTTCTGGCTCACGATGAACTCGGCCGACAGCTGCGGATAGTCGCTGGTTCCTTCGCTGGCGTCGGCGATGTTCCGCAACCCGAACGACTCGTAGAGCGAACCCACGAACGTGTTGGAAGTGACCGAGTAATACGTGTCGTCGAGTTCGTGGTAGTAGGTCAGCGGCTCGTCGAGCATCGGTGCTTGGACGAGAATGGTCTCCACGGCCGATCTCATGAGGCCCACGACGGCCTTGGCTTCTTCGGTACGGCCGATCGCAGCGGCCAACTCGTCGATCTGCGCGTACACGTCGTCGAGCGAGGCCGGCGGGAGGCCGATCCACACCGGAATGTCGATCGCTTCGAGTTGCGCCTTGATGCCCATCGAGTCGTCGGCGATGATCACCAAATCGGGTTCGTACTCGGCGATGGCTTCCACGTTGGGCTCGAACGCCGACAAATCGGTGAGCACCGCGGCCGCCTCGGGCGGGTAGTTGGAGAGCGAATCGACCGCCACCACCTGCTCAGCGGCGTCGAGCGCGAAGAGCATTTCGGTGTGGGTGGGCGACAACGACACGATGCGTTGCGGAATCTCGGCCGTCGGCATCGGCTCCGACGACGGCGCGGCCGAATCGATGGAGGTCGTGCCGTTATCCGACGACGAGTCACCTCCCCCGCACGCGGCCAGTGCGAACAATGAAAAAGCGCCGACCAGCAGTCGACGCGTCATTAACTTTCTCATATGGGCCTCCTCAAGCCTGAGGAGGCAAGAGGAGTGCGAGAGTGTCTCGCGATCCACCCTTGCCTCGAGGGTTGTCTCGCACGCAGGTCAGGCGACCGGACTCGTCGTCCTCGGATGAACCGAGACGAACCACCGTTGCGGGACAGTGCCGGGATCTCACCGGACTTCGCTGAACTGTGCGTGCCGGCTATTGCCGGCTCGCCGACCATAGCACCGCTGGTCTGCCGACGGAAGTGAATCGCGAGAAGTTGGCCGGGAACGATCTCGCCCACCCCGCCGACCTGGTCGTAGCCTCGGCCCATGACCCGAACCGAGGCGCTCAGCGAAGATCCGCGCCCCAGCGACCTGCGCACCACCGATTCGCTCGTGATCGTGCTCACCGGCGACGGAAAGGGAAAGAGCAGTTCGGCCTTCGGAATGGTTCTGCGCGCGCTGGCCCGTGGTTGGAAGGTCGCCGTCGTGCAGTTCATCAAATCGAGCGAGTGGCAAGCCGGCGAGCAGAAGATGTGCGAGCAACTCGGCGTCACCTGGCACGCACTCGGGGGCGGCTTCACCTGGGACTCGAAGAACATCGAACACGATCGCGCGCTGGCGGCCGACGCCTGGAAAACCGCGAGCGGCATCATCGAGTCGGGCGAGTTCGAGCTGGTGGTTCTCGACGAGGTCACGTATCTCATGTCGTGGAAGTGGGTCGAGGCCACCGACATCGTCTCGACCATCGCGCACCGTCCACGCCACGTCAGCATCATCTGCACCGGTCGCGATGCTCCCGAGCCGCTCGTCGAACTGGCCGACACCGTCACGTCGATGACCAACGTGAAGCACGCGTACGACCGCGGCATCGCAGCCAAGCGCGGCCTCGACTACTGATGCTCGTCGTCGTCACCGGCGGGGCCCGCAGCGGCAAGAGCACGTTCGCGGTCGAGTACGGACGCCGTCATTCGGGCCCGGTCGCCTTCGTGGCCACCGCGCCATCGATCGACGACGACATGCGCGTTCGCATCGATCGACACCGCGCCGAACGCCCCGACTGGCCCACGGTCGAAGAGCCGTGTGACATCGCGCCGGTCGTTTCGTCGGCGGCGGCTGGTTCACTCGTGATCGTCGACTGCCTCACGTTGTGGGTCTCGAACCTCATGTGGCGCGGCGACTCCGACACCGACATCGAACGGCTCGCGGACGTTCTCGCGTCGTCGGTGCCGTCGGGCGTGACCGCTCTCCTCGTCACCAACGAAGTTGGCCTCGGTGTGCATCCCGAGACCGAACTCGGTCGCCGCTACCGCGACCTCCTCGGTCGCGTGAATCAACGAATGGTCACGTCCGCCGACCGCGCGCTGTTCATGGTGGCCGGCCGCGCGTTGCCGCTCGCCGATCCGTGGGATCTCGTGTCATGAGTCGCGGCTGGCTCGTCGAGCAACTCGCATCGCTCGCACCGTCCGACGCGGCGAGTGCACAGGCCACTCGCGATCGCGTGAACGACATCTTGCGGCCGACCGGAGCCTTAGCCCGGCTCGACGAGATCGCGATCTGGATCGCGTCGTGGCAGCGATCGGCGAAACCCGCGGTGTCGCGTCCGGTGGGCCTCATCTTCGCCGCCAATCACGGTGTGGCCGCGGCCGGCGTGAGCAACTACCCCGTCGAGGTCACCGCTGCGATGGTCGCCGCGTTCGAGGCTCACGCTTCCACCGTCACCGCTTTCGCCGACATCGCCGGTGCCACCGTGAGCGTGGTCGATGTCGGAGTGAACGAACCGAGCAACGACTTCCGTACGACTCGCGCCGTCGACGCCACGCGAGTCGACCACGTGATCGACGTGGCCCGACGCGCGGTGGATGCGCTCGACACCGATCTGCTCGTTCTCGGCGAAATGGGCATTGGCAACACCACGGCGGCGGCCGCGGTTGCGCACGCGTTGTACGGCGGGCAGGTGCACGAATGGGTCGGACGCGGCACGGGCGTCGACGACGCCGGTCTCGCACGCAAGCAGCAGGCGGTGGCGCACGGTGTGGCTCGCATGGAACGCGACGATCCCGATGCATCGGGCATCGACGTGGTGGCCGAAGTGGGTGGGCTCGAACTGGTGGCGATGGCCGCGGCGATCGTGGCCGCTCGTCAGCGTTCGCTGCCGGTTCTTCTCGACGGTTACGTGGTGTCGGCCGCGGCGGCCGCTCTGCTCGATCATCACCGCGATGCGCTCGCCCACTGTCGGGCCGGACATCGTTCGGCCGAACCGGGCCACCGTCGTCTGCTCGCTCTGATGGGACTCGATCCCCTGCTCGATCTCGACATGCGCCTCGGTGAAGCGAGTGGTGCGATGGCGGCGGTGCCGCTGGTGCGCATGGCGTGTGCCGCCGTCACGCGTGTTCCGACGTTCACCGAGTGGTTCTCACGATGACCGGATTCATCGGCGCCCTCGTGTTCCTCACGCGCGTCCCCATTCGCACGCGTCGTTCGCTCGACACCGCCACGAGTGTTCCGTGGTTCCCGGTGGCGGGTCTGCTCATCGGCGCCGTGGTGGGTGGTGTCGCCGCTGTCCTCGAACCGTGGGCGTCACCGTCGGTGGCGGCCGCCGTGGCGGTGAGCATCGGCTTGCTCGTGACCGGTTGCTTCCACGAGGACGGTTTGGCCGATGTGGCCGACGCGTTCGTGGGCGGCTGGACACGCGACGATCGCTTGCGCATTCTCAAAGATCCGCGCCACGGTACGTATGGCGTGGCCGCGCTCGTGGCATCGGTTCTCGCGCGGGTTCTCGCCCTCGGAACTCTCGTGTCGTACGGCCCTCGGGTCGCGTTCGCCGGGGCCGTGGTCGCTCACGGTCTGGCTCGCTCCGGTGCGGTGGGCACCATGATCGTGGGGCGGCCGGCCACCGGAGACGGACTCGGCGCCGATTACGTGGCGCGGCTCGCCCATCGACGAAGCGCGTTGGGCATCGCCGTCGCGATCGCGGCGAGCGCGGCCCTCGTCGGTTGGTGGGCCGCCGTGGCCGTCGGCGTCGTGGTGCTGTCGGCCTGGGTCGTGTCGGCGTGGTCGACGCGACGCATCGGAGGTTTCTCCGGAGACGTTCTCGGCGCCATCGAACAAGTCGGAGAGATGACCGTGCTGGTCGCCCTCTCGATCGTCGCTGGTCACCACCAACTCTGGTGGTGACGACTCGTCACGCCTTGGCGACGAGATCGGCGATGCGCCGGATTCCTTCTCCGAGATCGGCGTCACCGAGTGCGAACGAGAATCGCGCGTAACCGGGCGATCCGAACGCTTCGCCCGGCACGAACGCGACCTTGGCTTCCGAGAGGACGATGTCGGCCAGTTCCATCGAGTTGTTGGCCACCTTGCCGTTGATCTTCTTGCCGAGAAGACCCGTGACGTTCGGATAGCAGTAGAACGCACCCTGCGGTTCGATGCACGTGACTCCGGGGATGGCCGAAAGCATCGAGTGCATGGTGCGGCCACGCCGCTCGAAGGCCGAGCGCATCATCTTCACGGCTTCGAGATCGCCCGACACCGCGGCCTTCGCGGCCACCTGAGCCACGTTGCTCACGTTCGACGTGGCGTGGCTCTGGAAGTTGATGGCCGCCTTCATGACGTCGTTGGGTCCGATCATCCAACCCACGCGCCAACCGGTCATGGCGTAGGTCTTGGCCACACCGTTGACGATGAGGCACTGGTCGGCCAGATCGGGCACGAGCGTGGGCATGCTCGCGAACTGGTGTGGGCCGTACGTGAGATGTTCGTAGATCTCGTCGGTGATGACCCAGATGCCCTTCTTCACGGCCCACTCGCCGATGGCCTTCACTTCGTCGGGCGGATACACCGCACCGGACGGATTGTCGGGTGACACGAAGAGCAGAACCTTGGTGCGCGGAGTGAGCGCCTTCTCGAGTTGTTCGATGGTGACACGGAAGCCGGTTTCTTCGTCGGTGTCGATGATGACCGGAACGCCACCGGCCAGAACGATGGCTTCGGGGTACGTGGTCCAGTAGGGCGCGGGCACGATCACTTCGTCGCCCGGATCGCACAACGCGGCGAAGGAGGTGAACACGGCGTGCTTGCCACCGTTGGTGACGAGCACCTGATTGGCCGTGCACGAGAAGCCACTGTCGCGCAGAGTCTTGGCGGCGATGGCTTCACGCAGTTCGGGCAAGCCGGCGGCCGGTGTGTAGCGGTGGAACTTCGGATCGCGACACGCGCGCACGGCCGCCTCCACGATGTGCTCGGGGGTCGGGAAATCGGGTTCGCCGGCGCCGAAGCCGATCACGTTCTCGCCGGCCGCCTTGAGGGCCTTGGCCTTGGCGTCGACCGCGAGTGTGGCGGATTCCGCAATGGCGGCCAGGCGGGCAGATGTGCGATTCCGTTGGGGGGACGAACTCATGCCTGCCATGCTTACACAGTGAGCGCAAAAGACCCCCGTTCTATTCGCCTGTCGGCCGACCTTCTTCCCCGTGACGGGCGATTCGGATGCGGTCCGTCGAAAGTGCGCGACGCGCAGATCGAGGCGCTGGCCGCGGCCGGTCGTTCGTTGCTCGGTACGTCGCATCGCCAGGCGCCGGTGAAGAACCTCGTGGGGTCGGTGCGCGACGGACTGCGTTCGCTCTTCTCGTTGCCCGATGGTTGGGAGATCGTGCTCGGCAACGGTGGCTCCACCGTGTTCTGGGACGTCGCGACGTTCGGTCTCATTCGCGACACGAGCGAACATCTCGTGTTCGGCGAGTTCTCGTCGAAGTTCGCCGAGGCCGCCGCTGCTGCTCCGCATCTCGGAGACCCGCGTGTGGTCAAGTCGGACCCCGGCACCCATCCCGATGCCGTCACCGATGCGTCGGTCGACGTGTACGCGTTCACGCACAACGAAACCTCCACCGGCGTGATGATGAATCTCACGCGTCCGGCGGGCGACGGGCTCGTGGTCGTCGACGCCACGTCGGCGGCGGGTGGCCTGCTCTGGAATCCGAGCGAGGTCGACGTGTACTACTTCGCGCCGCAGAAGTGCTTCGCGGCCGATGGTGGATTATGGGTGGCCGCTTGTTCACCGCGCGCGCTCGATCGCATCCGCGAGATCAACGCGTCGAAACGGTGGGTTCCGGCGTCACTCGATCTGAAGATCGCCCTCGACAACAGCGTGGCCAACCAGACCTACAACACGCCGGCGGTCGGCACGCTCGTGCTGTTCGCCGAGCAGGTGAAGTGGATGAACGAACTCGGTGGGTTGAGCGCGTGCAACGCGCGCTCGCAGAAGTCGTCGTCCACTCTCTATTCCTGGGCCGAGGCCCGTTCGTGGGCCACGCCGTTCGTGGCCGATCCGTCGAAGCGATCGCACGTGGTGGGAACCATCGACATCGCCGCACCGGGTGACGGAGGCGTCGACGCCAACGACGTGTGCACGGCCCTGCGCGCCAATGGCATCGTCGACACCGACAGCTACCGCAAACTCGGACGCAATCAGTTGCGCGTGGGGATGTTCCCGGCCATCGATCCCGACGACGTCGAGGCCCTCACCGTGTGCATCGACCGAGTGGTCGAACAGTTGCAGGGCTGACAGACTCCACCCGATGGAAGTCACCGACGTTCTCGAGTGGCGGGGCGTGTCCACTCCCCTGCGGCGGCCGGTGTTGGTGGTGGCCATGTCAGGCTGGTTCGACGTGGCCCAAACGGCCACCAAGGCGCTCATCCACGTGATCGACAACAACGAGTCGGAGGAGATCGGTTCCATCGATGCCGATCCGTTCTACGACTTCACGCAGGTGAGGCCGGAGGCCCGGCTCGACGACGACGGCGATCGCATGATCGTGTGGCCGGCCAACGACATCACGGCCGTGCGCTTCCCGAATTCCGTTCGTGACGTCGTGGTGATGACCGGAACCGAGCCGCACGTTCGCTGGCGCACCTACGTGCGTTGCCTCATCGCCACGTACACGCGCTTGGGTTGCGAGGCCATCGTCACCGTGGGCGCCGCGGCCGATGCCGTTCCGCACACGCGCGTGCCACCGGTGGTGGGCAGCACGGTCGACCCGGTGCTGGCGCGCACACTCGGGCTCTCGCGTCCGTCGTATCAGGGCATCACCGGTGTGGCCGGCGTGCTGCAGGAGCAGTTCGAGCGCGAAGAACTGCCGGCCATTTCGTTGCGCGTGGGTGTTCCGCACTATCTCGGCAATGCCGAACATCCGCAGTCGTCAGCGGCGCTGTTGCGTCATCTCGAACACGTGCTGGGTGTTCCCACGCGGCACGCCGACTTCGCCGACGACATCGACCGTTGGCGCACGCTGCACGACGACGCGGTGGCCGAAGACGACAAGGCCCGTCACTACGTGCGCATGCTCGAAACGGAGTTCGACCGCCGAGCCGAAGCCGAACTTCTGTCCGGCGACGACCTGGCGGCCGAATTCCAAAAGTTTCTCGACGAGCGTCGTAACGACGACTGATTACTTCGCGGCGGCGAATCCGGCTTCGAGGTCGGCGAGGATGTCCTTGATCGACTCGAGGCCCACGCTCAAGCGGATCAGGCCCGGATCGACACCGGACGACTTCTGCTCGTCTTCGGTGAGCTGGCTGTGCGTGGTGGTGGACGGCTGGATCACGAGGCTGCGCACGTCGCCGATGTTGGCCACGTGGCTGTGCAGCGACAGACCGGCCACGAACTTCTCGCCGGCCGCGCGTCCGCCCTTGATGTTGAACGCGAGTACCGAGCCGAATCCGCGGCCACCGAAGTACTTCTTGCCGCGCTCGTGCCACTGGCTCGAGGGCAGACCGGCGTAGTTGACGCTTTCGACCTGCGGGTGCTTGGCGAGGAACTCGGCCACGGCCTGTGCGTTGCTCCAGTGACGCTCCATGCGCAGCGACAAGGTCTCGAGACCCTGCAGCAACAAGAACGCGTTGAACGGCGAAACGGCCATGCCGAGGTCGCGCAGCAACTGAACGCGCGCCTTCAAGATGTACGAACCGGCGCCGAGGGCCGGCCAGTACGCGAGACCGTGGTAACTCGGGTCGGGCTCGGTGAAGTTGGGGAAGCGGCCCGACTTCGAGAAGTCGAACTTGCCGCCGTCGGTGATGGATCCGGCGACCGAGGTGCCGTGACCGCCCACGAACTTGGTGAGCGAGTGCACCACGATGTCGGCACCCCAATCGAGCGGGCGAATGCCGTACGGAGTGGGCACGGTGTTGTCGAGGATCAACGGGACTCCGACGTCGTGCGCGACTTTCGAGACTCCTTCGATGTCGAACACGTCGTTGCGCGGGTTGGCCAACACTTCGCCGTAGAAGGCCTTGGTGTTGGGGCGCACGGCCGCCTTCCACTGCTCGAGGTTGTGCGGATCGTCGACGAACGACACCGCGATGCCCATCTTGGGGAGCGTGTAGTGGAGAAGGTTGTACGTACCGCCGTAGAGCGACGGCGATGCGACGATGTGGTCACCGGCTTCGGCGAGCGTGAGGATCGCGAGCGTTTCGGACGCCTGACCCGACGACACGACGAGCGTGCCGGGAAGACCGATCGCAGTGGTGACACCACCTTCGAGTGCATTGACGCGCGCTTCGACCGCCAACTGCGTGGGGTTCATGATGCGCGTGTAGATGTTGCCCACTTCGGCGAGCGCGAAGAGGTTGGCCGCGTGGGTGGAGTCGCGGAACTCGTAACTGGTGGTCTGGTAGATCGGGACGGCCCGGGCACCCGTGGCCGGATCGGGGTCGCCCCCGACATGGATCTGCTTGGTCTCGAAACCCCACTCTGCTGACATAAAGGTTGTGCCCTCCTGGTCGATCCGACGAGGTGGCACTGTAATGACCGATTCCCGACCTTCCAAGTCGGAATTATGAATTTCAAGGGCGGACCCGTGGCTCCACGGTGAATGTCCTGTGGTTCTGGGTGAAATTTTCGCTGGATTCCAGCGAAAATTTCACCCAGAACCACGAAGAAACGTCAGCCGCCGGAGGCTTCGGCCACCTTCTGCTTGCCGGCCGAGATCCAGGGCATCATCGAGCGCAGGTTCTTGCCCACGGCCTCGATCTGGTGCTCCTGTCCGGCCTTACGCAGTTCGTTGAACTTGGCCCGGCCGCTCCCGCTCTCGGCGATCCATTCCTTGGCGAACTTGCCCGACTGGATCTCCTTCAGGATCTTCTGCATCGTCTTCTTGGTGGCCGGCGTAACCACGCGCGGTCCGCGAGTGACGTCGCCGTACTCGGCGGTGTCACTGATGCTGTAGCGCATACCCGCGATGCCCTCTTCGTACATGAGGTCGACGATGAGCTTCACTTCGTGCAAGCACTCGAAGTACGCCATCTCGGGCTGGTAACCCGCCTCGACGAGCGTCTCGAAGCCGGCCTGCACGAGCGACGTGAGGCCGCCGCACAGAACAACCTGCTCACCGAACAAGTCGGTCTCGGTCTCTTCGGCGAACGACGTCTCGATGATGCCGGCGCGACCGCCACCGATGGCCGATGCGTACGACAGCGCGACGTTCTTGGCGTTTCCCGTGGCGTCCTGCTCGACGGCGATGAGAGCCGGCACACCGCCTCCCTCGGTGTAGGTACGACGCACGAGGTGACCCGGGCCCTTGGGCGCGATCATGATCACGTCGACACCCTTGGGCGGACGAATGCGCTTGAAGCGGATGTTGAAACCGTGCGCGAACGCGAGTGCCTTACCGGCCTTCATGTACCGCTTGATGTGCGCGTCGTAGGTGGCTTTCTGCTCGGTGTCGGGCATGGTGAGCATGATCACGTCGGCCCACTTGGCCGCATCGGCGATCGACTTCACCGCGAGACCAGCCGCCTCGGCCTTGGCCGCCGACGCCGAACCTTCGCGCAGGCCGACCACCACCGGCACACCGCTCTCCTTCAGGTTCAGCGCATGCGCGTGACCCTGCGAGCCGTAGCCGATGATCGCAACCTTGCGACCCTTGATGATGGAGACGTCGCAGTCGGCGTCGTAATACATCTTCGCAGCCATGTTCAACTTGCCTTTCCTTTGGCGACGCGTGAACGCGCCTCTTTGTCGAGTTTGGGGAGGGCCACTCGGCCGGTTCGCTGGAGCTCCACGATGCCATAGCCGCGGAGCAATTCCTCGAAGTCATCGAGTTTTTCGGGGCTTCCATCGAGCGACACCGTGATGGCCTCGGTGCCCACGGCCAGGATCTTGCCCTCGAAAATATTGGTGAGCTCGACCACTTGGCCGCGCTCTTCGGCCGGCACACGCACGGTCGCGATCATGAGTTCGCGCTCGACCGAACGGCGCGGATCGAGCTCGCTGATCTTCACCACGTCGACCAACTTGAACAGCTGCTTCACGATCTGTTCGAGCGGCGACGATTCGACGTCGACCACGATGGTGATGCGCGACATGGCCGGATCTTCGGTGGGCGCCACGGCCAACGAGAAGATGTTGTAACCGCGGCGAGCGAACAGGCCCGATACGCGGGCGAGCACACCGGGACGGTTCTCGACGAGAACCGACAAGATGTGGTGGGCGGGGTGACCGTTGCTCATCGCAGGAACTCCCTCTGGCTCGACTGAGCCGGATGCAGGATCACGTCGTCGTTGCTCTGTCCGGCCGGAACCATCGGGAACACCTTCTCGCCCGCATCGACGCGGAACTCGACGACGACCGAACGATCATCGATCGAGTTGGCCTTCTCGATGGCGGCCTCGACTTCTTCGGGGCTCTCCACGCGAATGCCGACGCAACCCATCGCTTCGGCCCACTTCACGAAGTCGGGCAGTTCGGGCGACAAGTACACCTCGCTATAGCGCTCTTCGTAGAACATCTCCTGCCACTGGCGAACCATGCCGAGGTACGAGTTGTTGAGCACCGCGACCTTGATCGGGATGCGCTCGACGCTCGCGGTGACGAGTTCTTGTGCGGTCATCTGGAAGCAACCGTCACCGTCGACGGCCCACACGGTGCGATCGGGACGACCGACTTTGGCGCCGATGGCGGCCGGAACCGAGAAGCCCATCGTGCCGAGTCCACCCGAGTTGACCCAGGTGTACGGCTCGTTGAACTTCCAGTACTGCGACGACCACATCTGGTGCTGACCCACACCCGAGCACAAGATGGTGCCTTCGGGTGATGCGTCACGCA
This sequence comes from Actinomycetota bacterium, assembly GCA_016871355.1. Classification (GTDB taxonomy): domain Bacteria; phylum Actinomycetota; class Acidimicrobiia; order Acidimicrobiales; family Ilumatobacteraceae; genus Casp-actino8. Next base: position 32,041 of record VFZC01000010.1, on the reverse strand, counting down.
GTTTCTCGAGGCAGTACTGCGGCTTGAGCGCATCACCGGGCTCGCTCTGCGTGTAGTGCAGCGGGAACTGCTCGCGCCAACCGCTCACGCGGCTCTTCCACGCCGAGATGTCGGCCTGCTTCTCGCCACCCGCGAGCATGTCGCGCAACGCCTTGATGATCTCTTCGATCACGAGACGGCAGTCGCCCACGATCGGAACATCGGGACGACGCACCTTGCCCTGTTCGGCCGGATCGATGTCGACGTGGATGATCTTGGCGTCGGGCGCGAATGAATTGACACGACCGGTGATGCGATCGTCGAATCGCGCACCGAGCGTGATGAGCAGGTCGCTCTTCTGCATGGCCGTGATGGCGGTGGCGTTGCCGTGCATACCCGGCATGCCGAGACACAACGGATGATCGTCAGGAAACGCCCCGCGTGCCATGAGCGTGGTGACCACCGGAGCGTCGATGAGTTCGGCGAGTTCGCGCAGCGCATCAGCGGCACGCGCCTTCAACACACCACCGCCCACGTACAGCACGGGCTGCTTCGACTCGAGAATGAGGCGCGCGGCCTCCTTGATCATGCGCGGATGGCCCTTGGTGGTGGGGCGATAGCCGGGCAGGCTGTCTTCGACATCGGAATCGGTGGGCCAATGCCACGTCATCTGATTCTGCAGAACGTCCTTCGGAAGATCGAGCAGAACCGGTCCGGGTCGACCCGTAGTGGCGATGTGGAACGCCTGACGCACCATGAGCGGAATGTCGTCGGCCGTCATGATGAGTTCGTTGTGCTTGGTGACCGAACGCGTGATGCCGACGGTGTCGCATTCCTGGAACGCGTCGGTGCCGATGGCGGTGGTGGGCACCTGACCGGTGATGCACACCATCGGAATCGAGTCCATGTACGCATCGCACAACGGCGTGACCATGTTGGTGGCCGCCGGACCCGACGTCACCATGGCCACACCGGGACGACCGGTCACGTGCGCGTAGCCCTCGGCCATGTGGCCCGCGCCTTGTTCGTGGCGCACGAGGATGTGGCGAATCGGGCTGTCGAGCAACGGGTCGTAGGCGGGCAGGATGCAGCCGCCGGGCAAACCGAAGATCGTGTCGACGCCCTCGAGCTCGAGCGCTCGGATGAGGGCCTGGGCTCCGGTGAGTTTTTCGGTCATGTCGTTTCCTGTCGTGACGGGTGGTGGGTGATGCTCGGGAATTTCGGTCAGTGAAATGAAATGGCCTCCCACTCGGGAGGCCGGACGACGCGCTCTATGGACGAGCGCGTCTACACGATTACTACGAGGGCCAGAGCCGGGATCGAAGCAACGGTGAACATCGGCCACAGTCTGCCAGGGCCGGCGAAGCGATCACAACCCGCATCGCACGAGACCGAGTGGTCAGGCCGGGAAGGCGCCCTGCCGGCGGGCCGCCGTGAGCGTGTTCTCGAGCAGACAGGCGATGGTCATCGGACCCGTCCCCCCGGGCATGGGCGTGATGGCGCCGGCCACGGCCTGCACGGACTCGAAGTCGACGTCGCCCACGATGCCCGCGTCGGTGCGCGAGATGCCCACGTCGATCACGGTGGCCCCCGGCTTCACGTGCGCCGCGGTGATCATGCGCGGAACACCCGCCGCAGCCACCACGATGTCGGCTTGGCGACACAGTTCGGTGATATCGCCCGAGCGGCTGTGGGCGATGGTGACGGTGGCGTCCACGCCCTTGCGGGCCAAGAGCACCGACAGCGGCAGGCCCACCAGCATCGACCGGCCGATCACGATGGCCCGCTGCCCGGCCGTGGCGATGCCGTAGCGCTCGAGCAGGCGCATGACGCCGAGGGGTGTGCACCCCACCAGACCAGGGAGTCCGCGCATGAGCCGACCCATCGACTGGGTGGTGAGGCCGTCCACGTCCTTGTCGGCCGGGATGAGGGCCAACACCGCTTCTTCGTCGTAGCCCGACGGCAGTGGACTCTGCACCAAGATGCCGTGCACCGTGGGATCGGCGGCCAGCCGCGCGACCACCGCTTCGACGGCGGCCTGACCAGCCGAGGCGGCCAGCACCTCGTTACGGCTCAGCATGCCGGCCTTTTCGGCCTGGGCGTGCTTGTTGCGCACGTAGCGCTGGCTCGGTCCGTCGTCGCCCACCAACACCGTGGCCAGACACACCGGCGGCGACCCGGCCGCGGCGATCTCCCCGGCCAGGCGGGCGACGATCTCGTCACGCAGACGATTGCCGTCCATGATGAGTGCGCCACCGGGAGTGCGAGCGTCCATCGGGTTGATGCTACGAGCAGGGGCGACCGCCTAGCCTCTACATCCGGCCCGCCGGTCGCCCTGACTGGCGCCATAGAGAGGCCTTTTGCCATGACCACTCCTCCGTCCCCGAAGGTTGCACCCGCCAGCGGTCGCCTGGGTGTGTTGACCGTCGGCCTGGGCGCCGTCGCGTCCACGCTCATCGCTGGCGTCGAACTCGCCAAGCGCGGCCAGGGCAAGCCCATCGGCTCGCTCACCCAGATGGGCACCATCCGCCTGGGCAAGCGCACCGACGACCGCTCGCCGCTCATCAGGGATTTTGTTCCGCTCGCCGCACTCGACGACATCGTGTGGGGCGCCTGGGACGTGTACCCCGACGACGCGTACGTGTCGGCCAGCCGCGCCGGCGTTCTCGAGAGTGGCAAGCACATCGAAGCCATCTCCGATGCACTGCGCGAAGTTCGCCCCATGCAGGCGGCGTTCGAGCGCAAGTACGCGCGCAACCTCGACGGCCAGCACGTGAAGCCCATCTCGTCGAAGCGCGGCATGCTCGACGCGATTCGTGAAGACATCAATCGCTTCCGCGAAGACAACAAGTGCGAACGCCTCGTCATGATCTGGTGCGCCAGCACCGAGATCTTCATCGAGCCGGGCCGCGCGCACATCGATCTCGAATCGTTCGAGAAGGCCATCGACGCCAACGACGAGACGGTGTCGCCGTGCCAGTTGTACGCCTACGCCGCTCTGCTCGAAGGTGTGCCGTTCAACAACGGCGCACCCAATTTGGCCGTCGATGCTCCGGTACTGCGCCAGTTCGCCACCGACAAGGGTGTGCCCATCTCGGGCAAGGACTTCAAGACCGGCCAGACCCTCATGAAGACCGTGTTGGCCCCCATGTTGAAGGCCCGCATGCTCGGTCTGTCGGGTTGGTACAGCACCAACATCCTCGGCAACCGCGACGGTGAAGTGCTCGACGCTCCCGAGAACTTCAAGACCAAGGAAGAATCGAAGCTCGGCGTGCTCGAAGACATCTTGCAGCCGTCGAAGTATCCCGATCTGTACGGCGACGTGTTCCACAAGGTGCAGATCAACTACTACCCGCCGCGCGGCGACAACAAAGAAGGTTGGGACAACATCGACATCACGGGTTGGCTCGGCTACCCGATGCAGATCAAGGTCAACTTCCTCTGCCGCGACTCGATCCTCGCTGCTCCCCTCGCGCTCGACCTCATCTTGTTCTCCGACCTCGCGCAGCGCGCTGGCCTCGGCGGCATTCAGGAATGGCTGAGCTTCTACTACAAGAGCCCGCAGGTGGCGCCGGGTCTGTACCCGGAGCACGACTTGTTCATTCAGCTCACCAAGTTGAAGAACACGTTGCGCTGGATGATGGGCGAAGACCAGATCACGCATCTCGGTCGCGAGTACTACGAGGAGATCTGATCGGGCCGTGGCACCACGGCTCTGGAATCCGAACTCGTGGGTGAGCCTCTCGCCCAACGGCATCGGCCACACCAAACCCAATCACCTGGCCGAGATGGCTCAGGTCGCGTTGCACGTCCGGAAGTCGCCGCGCAAGGCCTGGAACATCTTGTCGAAGGGTGTGTGCGACGGTTGCGCTCTCGGCGTGGCTGGCTTTCACGACTGGACGCTCGACGGGATTCATCTCTGCACCACGCGGCTCAAGTTGCTCGAGGTCAACTGCGCCGAACCGTTCGATCACTCGGTTCTGCACGACGTGTCGTGGTTGCGCAATCGCTCGAGCACCGAGTTGCGCGAGATGGGACGCCTGGCGTTCCCGATGCGCCGCCGTCGCGGTGATCTCGGGTTCCACCGCATCACGTGGGACGAGGCGCTCGACGCCATTTCCTCACGCATTCGTGTCGCCGGCGCCGATCGCACCGCGATCTATCTCACGAGTCGTGGCCTCACCAACGAGGCGTACTACGCCGCGGGCAAAGCGGCGCGCGCGATGGGCATCGCCAACATCGACTCGGCCGCGCGCACGTGTCACGCACCGTCCACCATCGGATTGAAGTCGACCATCGGTGTGGCCGCGAGCACCTGCAGTCTGCAAGACGTGATCGACACCGACCTGGTGGTGTTGTGGGGCACCAACGTGGCCAACAACCAACCGGTGTTCACGAAGTATCTCTACGAGGCCAAGAAGAACGGCGCGAAAGTCGTGGTCGTCAACCCGTATCTCGAGCCCGGTCTCGAGCGATATTGGGTTCCGTCCAAACCCGAGTCGTTCTTGTTCGGCACGAAGTTGTGCGACCTCCACGTGCCGGTGCGCCCCGAAGGTGACGTGGCGTTGGCCAACGCGTTGCTGATCGAGTTGCGTCGACGTGGCGCGATCGACGAGACGTTCGTGCGCGATCACACCGCCGGTTGGACCGAGTTGTGTGCGCACCTCGACGCGCTCGACTTCCGCGATCTTCTCGACACTGCGGGCGTGACGGCCGCGCAGCTGAACGCGTTCGCCGATCTGTATTCGTCGGCGCGCGATGCGGTGCTCATCTGGAGCATGGGCATCACCCAACATCGCCACGGCGTGGAAGGTGTTCAGGCCATCGTGAACGTGGCCCTCGCGCGCGGCAACGTGGGTCGCGATGGCGCCGGTCTCATGCCCATTCGCGGCCACTCGGGCGTGCAGGGTGGCGCCGAGATGGGCGCCTACTCCACCGCGTTCCCCGGCTCGATCCCGGTGAGTGCCGAGTCGGCGCGCGAACTGTCCGACGCGTGGGGCTTCCCGGTTCCCGATCGTCCCGGCCTCACCGCACCCGAAATGGTGTTGGCCGCCGAATCGGACGCGATCGACGTGTTGTATCTCGACGGCTCGAACTTCCTCGACGTCATGCCCGATCCCGATCGCGTGGCGCGGGCGTTGCAGCGTGTTCCACTGCGCGTGCATCAAGACATCGTGCTCACGTCGCAGATGCTGCTCGACGGCGACGACGTGATTCTCCTACCGGCCGCCACCCGCTACGAACAAGAAGGTGGTGGCACCTCCACCACCACCGAACGGCAGATCGCGTTCAGCCCGCAGGTGATCGATGCTCCCGGTGAGGCCCGCAGCGAATGGCGCATCTTCGCCGACCTCGCCGTGCGCACCGATGCACGACGAGGCCCGGCTTTCGACTGGGCCGACAATCAGGCGCTGCGCGCCGAGATCGCTCGCGTGGTTCCAATGTACGCCGGAATCGAGACGTTGTCGGACACCGGCGATGCCGTGCAATACGGCGGTCGACACCTGTGCGCCGGCGGCGAATTCCCACTGCCGAACGGTCGCGCGCGATTCAGCGTGGTCGACGTGAGCCCACCCACGATTGCAAGTGGCCAGTTCTTCTTGAGCACGCGTCGCGGCAAGCAGTTCAACTCGATGGTGTTCAACGAGCGCGATCCGCTCACCGGCGCCGGTCGTGACGCGGTGTACATCGACGAACGAGATGCCCGCGATCTCGGTGTGAACGAGGGCGACCGGGTTCGACTGACGAGTCCGGTCGGATCGATGCTCGGCACGGTGAAGGTGGTTCAACTTCCTCGCCAGAGCGTGCAGGTGCACTGGCCCGAGGGCAACGTGCTCATCAGCGCCGAACTCAACGACGATGCCAGTCGTATCCCCGACTACAACGCGATCGTGTCGATCGAGAAGGTCTGAACACCATGACTGCAACGACCACCGTGCGCGCATCCACCGTACGGACACGCGCCTGGTGTCTCGTGGCCGATGTGCTGTCGATCGTGGTGTTCGTGGCCATCGGCCGACGCAATCACGACGAAGGTGTGGCCCCGGCCGGAGTCATCGAAACCGCCGCGCCGTTCCTCGTCGCACTCTTGGTCACCTGGCTGGTGGCGTTGGTGTGGCGCGACCCTCTGTCGCCGCGTTCGGGCGCGATCACCTGGGTCGGCACCGTGGCCCTCGGCATGGTGTTGCGCAAAGTCGTGTTCGAGGACGGCACCGCCACCGCATTCGTGATCGTCGCCACCGTGTTCGTGGGAGCCGTGCTCAACGGCTGGCGCGCGATCGCTCGTTGGCGTCTGGCGTCTCGAACATGAGCGAGGCTCGCACCGATCTGGCTCGACTGGCCGTCCCCGGACTCATCTGGGGGACCTCGTTCTATTTCATCGCCGAGGGACTCGAAGCGTTCCCCGCGATCATGATCACGCCGATGCGTATCGGTCTCGGTTTCGCCACGCTCGCGTTCGTCCCGGCCGCACGGTTGAAGCTGCCGCGGGAGGCCTGGCCGCGGTTGTTCGCCCTCGGCCTCATCTGGATGGCCGTTCCGCTCACCATGTTCCCGTTCGCGGGCGAGCGCGTCGCGTCCAGCGTGTCGGGCATGTTGAACGGTGCCATTCCGCTGTTCGTGGCCACCGTGGCCACGCTCGTGTACAAACGCCGACCGTCACGATCGCAGGTGTACGGGCTGGCCGTCGGTTTCGGTGGTGTGGTGCTCATCGCACTGCCGACACTCGACGATGGTTCATCCAGTTCCATCGGACTCCTGCTGATCTTCATCGCCCTCGCGTGCTACGGATTCGCCCTCGATCTGGCCGCACCACTGCAACGCGAATACGGAGCCCTGCCGGTGCTCTGGAACACGCAGTTGGTGGCGTTCGTGCTCACCGCACCGTTCGGTATCGCCAAGGTTGGTGACGTCGAGTTCGCGTGGAAGCCGTTCCTCATGATCGTGGCCATGGGCGTGTTCGGCACCGCCTTGGCCTACGTGGCCATGGCCGCCAACGCCGGTCGCTTCGGCAGCACACGTGCGTCGGTCACCACCTATCTGATTCCGGTGGTGTCGTTGATCTTGGGTGCGGCCATTCTCGACGAAGCCGTCGAGATCGTGTCGGTGCTCGGTTGCGCGGTCACGTTGTGGGGCGCCTACCTGGCCGGTCGCACGGCCGCCAACTAGCGGAAGTTCCGCACGAAGGTGGCCGTGCTGGCCGCCGCCGGCGTAGCGAGTGGACGAATGTGTTCGGCCACGATGTTGACCACTCCTTCCACTCGTTGCAGGCGACCGCGAATGAGCAGTGACGACGCACCGCGCGCAACCGGTCGGAAACGTTTCCAGCAACCCACCGACACCACGATGTTGATGAGGCCGGTTTCGTCTTCGAGATTCATGAACGTGGTTCCACCGGCCGTCGACGGCCGCTGACGATGCGTGACCACACCAGCCACCCACACCTTGGTGGCATCGATGGTGAGCAGGCGATCGGCCGTGATTACACCCATCTCGTCGAGTTGTGCGCGCAAGAACGACGTGGGGTGTCCGGTGGGCGCCACGCCCGTGGCCCACAGATCGGCGATGGCCTCGTCGATGGGTTGCATACCGGGCAAGGTGGGAGCGCTCATGGTGGCGAGTCCGGGGAGTCGATCGGGCCGCGACTGATGAGCCGCACCCACGGCCCACAACGCTTGACGACGATCGAACGCGAAACATTCTCCGAACACACCCGCGGTGGCGAAGGCTTCGAGATGTGCGAGCGTGAGATCGGGAACACGACGCACGAGATCGTCGATACCGCCGAACGCACCACGCTCGCTGCGCTCGTTCTGAATCGTGGTGGCCAGATCGTGACTCACGCCGCGCACCGATTCGAGCCCCAGTCGCACCGCGAATCCGCCGTGGCTCCGCGGATCGCGTTCGAGAGTGGCCCCGGCGGTGGACGCGAGCAGATCGGGTGTGCGCACCACGATTCCGTGGCGGCGCGCATCCTGGGCGAGTGAGTGCGGACTCCAGAAACCCATCGGCTGGGCGTTGAGCAGACCCGCGTAGAACGCCGCCGGTTTGTGCAGCTTCAACCACGACGACGAATACACCAAGTATGCGAACGACACCGAGTGGCTCTCGGGGAATCCGTAGTTGGCGAAGGCCGCCATCTTGTCGAAGATCTCGTCGGCGACATCACCCACGATGCCGCGCTCGGCCATGCCGTCGTACAACCGCTGACGCAGACGCTGCATGCGCACCTGGCTGCGCTTCGATCCCATGGCCTGACGTAACTGATCGGCTTCCGACGGCGTGAAGCCAGCGACGTCGATGGCCATCTGCATGAGTTGTTCTTGGAACAGCGGAATGCCGAGGGTCTTGCCCAGACTGTTCTCGAGCAGTGGATGCAGATACGTGATGGGCTCTTGTCCGTTGCGGCGGCGAATGTACGGGTGCACCGATCCGCCCTGGATGGGTCCGGGACGAATGAGTGCCACTTCCACCACCAGGTCGTAGAAGCGGCGCGGCTTGAGGCGCGGCAGCGTAGCCATCTGCGCGCGCGATTCGATCTGGAACACCCCCACGGTGTCGGCTCGACACAACATGGCGTACACGTCGTCGTCCTGCGGCAGAGTGGCCAGGTCGATGTGTTCACCTTCGTGTTCGGCCACCAGGTCAACCGCACCGTGCAACGCCGACAACATGCCCAGGCCCAGCAGATCGAACTTCACGAGGCCGGCGGCCGCGCAGTCGTCCTTGTCCCACTGCAACACGCTGCGATCGCGCATGGTGGCCCACTCGACCGGACACACTTCGATCACGGGTCGATCGCAGATGACCATGCCGCCCGAGTGGATGCCGAGATGTCGCGGCATGTCTTCGATCTCCATGGCCAACTCGAGCACCGGTGACGGAATGGAATGATCGGGACGGCCGTCGGGACCGGTTTGTTCGACCACTCCTTGTACGCGACCCCAGCGATCGATCTGTTTCGACCACGCGTCTTGTTGACCGGGTGAATATCCGAGCGCCCGGGCCATGTCGCGCACGGCCGAACGCGCGCGATACGTGATGACGTTGGCCACCTGAGCGGTGTGGTGTCGGCCGTAGCGATTGAACACGTACTGGATGACCTCTTCGCGCCGACCACTCTCGATGTCGAGGTCGATGTCGGGCGGGCCGTCGCGTTCGGGCGACAAGAAACGCTCGAACAGCAAACCGAGCGACACCGCATCGGCCTTGGTGATGCCGAGCGCGTAACACACCGCACTGTTGGCCGCGCTCCCCCGACCCTGGCAGTAGATGTCGGAGCGTTGGCAGAACTGCACGATGTCCCACACCACGAGGAAGTAGCCCGGGAAACCGAGTGCTTCGATGATCGCGAGCTCGTGATCGATCGCGTTCCAGGCGCGAGCTCGCAGGCTGAGGTCTTCGCCGCTGCTCGGGCGTTGGCCGTAACGACGCGTCGCTCCTTCTTCGGCCAAATGTCGCAAGAACTGCATCTCGGTGAGTCCGTCCGGGCACGGATACGGCGGCAACTTCGGAGCCACCAACGACAAGTCGAACGCGGCGGCGATGCCGACTTCGGCCGCGGCTTCCACCGCACCCGGATAACGCGCGAAGCGACGCAACTGTTCGGCTCCGCTGCGCAGATGGGCACTGGCCGAACTCGGCAACCACGGATCGACCTCGTCGAGACTCGCGCGTCGTCGCACCGCCGTCATGGCCAACGCGAGTCGACGAGCCGCGGGTGTGGCGTAGCGCACGGCGTTGGTGGCCACGCATCGCACATCGGATCGCGCGGCGATCTCGGCCAACGCATCGTTGCGCGCCGAATCGAGCGGATCACCGTGATCCCACAACTCGACGAGCACACGATCGCGTCCGAATGCTTCGACGAGTCGTGCGAGTTCGCGTCGCGCCGCCGACGGGCCATCGGCCATGAGCGCCGACACCACGGCGCCATCGCGTTCGCCGGTGAGCGCCCACCAGTGGCCCACACCTTCGCGCGCGAGATCGGCGAGGGTGCAACGCGGTTCGTTCTTGCGACCGGCGAGTTGCGCCAGGCTCAGCGCACGAGCCAGGTGCGCGTAACCACTCGGACCATCGGCCACCAACACGATCTGGTGCGCGCGATCACCGTCGTGCACCGTCACGTCGGAACCGAACACCGTGGGCAATTGCACCGCGCGGGCGGCTTCGGCGAATCGCACGATGCCGTACAGCCCGTTGCGATCGGTGAGCCCGAGCGCGCTCAGACCGAGACGATGCGCTTCCTCGGCCAGTTCTTCGGGATGCGATGCACCGTCGAGGAACGAGAAGTTCGAGTGGCAGTGCAGTTCGGCGTACGGCACGACGGTGCGGGTGGGCGACACGACGGTGCGGGGTGCGGGTTGCTCGGTGGGCGGTTCGTAGGGCTGGCGCACCCGACCGAAAGCCGGACCATCACCACCAGCGTTCCCGGTGGTGGCCCCTGGGGCGCGACCGTCTCGGCTGCGATCAGCCCGACCGCGATCAGGTAGTTGACGACCCGACAACCGGGCCTCGAGTTCCGACCAGGTCGTGGGCCCCTGCATTCCCCACGAGTAGGCCACGGGTCGAGATTATCGAACATATGTTCGACTCACCAGGGGTCGAACGTGTCTCCTACAGGGCGTGAACGACGTCGGCGACGACGTCGTCGGTGTGCTCGAGGCCGCAGCTCATGCGCACCGTCCCGGGGGTGATCCCGGCCGCCGACAACTCGTCGGGCGTGAGCCCCGCATGCGTGGTGGAAGCCGGATGGGTCACCAAGGTCTCGGGCCCACCCATCGACGTGGCCGGCCGACACAAACGCACCGCTTCCACGAAACGCGCACCGGCCTCGCGACCACCGGCCAACTCGAACGCCAGCACTCCCCCGAACTGCGCGTACTGCCGTTGACCCAACGCGAACTGCGGATGCGATTCGAGGCGCGGATGACGAACCCAGTTCACGCCTGAATGCGCTTCGAGTGCCCGACCCACCGCCACCGCGGTCTGTTCTTGCTGACGCAACCGCGGACCGAGTGTGCGCAATCCGCGCAAACCGTTCATCGCATCGAACGGTGACGCGCACGCACCCTGCAGCACCGCGAAACCCCACAGCGCATCGATGAGATCGCGCTCACCGGCCACCACACCGAGGGTCGCATCGTTGTGACCCGCCATGGCCTTGGTGGCCGAGTGAATCACCAACTGCACACCGTGTTCCAACGGCCGCACACCGAGCGGTGTGGCCAACGTGGAATCGACCGCGGTGATGGGGCCCTTGATGGCACCCAACTCGTCGAGATCAACCAGATCGAGCAGCGGATTGGCCGGCGTTTCGGCCAACACGAGCATCGTGCGACCCGGAATCACCGCCTCGGCGAACGCACCTGACTTGGTCCCGTCCACGAACGTCACGTCGATGCCGAAGCGTGGGCACACACCCGCGAGCAACTGCGTCGTGCCGCCGTACGCCTGCCGCTGCGCCACCACGTGATCGCCCTTGCCGCACAGTCCGAGCACCACACCGGTGATCGCTCCCATGCCCGAGGCGAACGCGCGCGCCGCATCGGCGCCTTCCAATTCGGCGACCGCCGCTTCGAACGCGTTGATGGTGGGGTTGCCGTGGCGGCTGTAGAACTCGGTCGCGCGTGACGAGTGGGCCATGCGTTGGCCATCGGCCAGGGTGTCGATCTCGAACGTGGTGGACGCCCACAGAACCGGGGCCATCGCACGAATGCCGGGCGTACGACCACCGTGCACCGCGGTCGTCTCGGGATGCACGACCTTGTCGGTCGCGGGGTTCGACGGCTCGCTCACGGGCATCAGTCAACCAAGACCGACCCCACCCGAGCCCAGGAATTCAGGTTTCCCGAAAGGTTCGGGCGAAAAGTGCGAGACCTCGCGACGGTCGCCCTCTCTCTCGGTGTCCGCAGCAAGCGGACGACACATCACCACACAGCCGAGAAAGGATCCTCATGTCATCCCGCAACGATCGCCGCCCCTTGGTGTCGGTCCCCGACGCCACACCCCGAGCCCTGGTGGCCTTGGCCCACCACTCGGATCGCCGCACCACCGAGAACGCGCTGTCATTGGCCGGTTTCAGCGTGCGCTCGACCGACGATCTCACCACCATCGACGCTCTGCTCGATTCGTTCGAACCGGAAATCGTGGTGCTCGACACGCGCGAAGCACACCCGAGCGCCGATCCGTTCGTGGAGACGATCAGACGTCGCCCCGACGTGTACTCGATCGTCGTCGGTGCCGACTCACGTGATCAGCGGTTGTCGGCTCTCGAGCGCGGGAACGACGACGTGGTGTCGTCGGACGTGACCCCCGAAGAGATCGCGTTGCGCTGCCGGTCGATGGTGATGCGCGCCCGTCGTCATCGTGCGGTGGAAGAAGTGAGCACCAGCAAGAACCTCGTGTTCGGACCGCTCTCGATCGACACCGGCCGCCGCGAGATCGAGGTGAACGGTCATCTGATCGCGGCCACGCGCCTCGAGTACGACTTGTTCGCACGTCTCTGCGAGACACCGTTCGAGGTGACCAGCCGCGCCGCGTTGATCGAGTCGGTGTGGGGCCCCAACTGGTACGGCGACACCCACGTGGTGGACGTTCACTTGTCGAACCTGCGTCGCAAACTTCGTCATCGCGCCAGCGATGTGCAGTTCATGCACACGGTGCGCGGGGTGGGCTTCCGGTTGTCGGACGACATGTTCGCGAATCGTCGGTTGCGTCCCGTGGCCGCACGCAGTGCGTGACGACTACTGGTACTCGGCGGTGATCCACCACCGACCCGCGGCCACCTCGGCCAGATAGGCCCGCGTCTCGTCGACGTCACGCACGAGCAACTGGAAACGTGCCGCCCGGCGAGCCCGGGTGTCCCACCAGCGTTCGTCGACCGGCCACGGTCCGGCCCACGACACCACGGGGCAACGGCGATCACCGAGCATCAACGTGCACGGTGCCGCGCTGGCCACACCGCGTCCGCTCACCGACACCACGCGATCGTGTTGGTCGAGAACCGACACGGCGATGGGTTGAGCGTGCACCACGGACGGCGATGGTGCGGGCAACCCACCGGGCCAGGGCGGAACATCGGTGGGTCGTTCGACGGCGAGTCGACCATCGGCTCCGAGTTCGGCCACCGGCACGAGTTCGTACACCTGATGCGGATCGCGACCACCGCGCCACGACGCCACATCGACCGAGCGCGGACCCAACAGACCGATGAGACGTGTGATGGTCTTGACCGCGGCATCGTCGGCCTGCGAACGCTCACCCCAGAAACCCATCTGCGTACCCGAGTCGTGACGCACATCGGTGGGCGTGATGCGCAACAACACGATGCCAGCCGACGGTGGATCGTCGCCGTTGATCCAGCCGTCGAGTTGCCACCGCACGCGATCGACCAGAGCCGCAGCGCGCAAACCCTCGGAGCGGTACCACACTCGTCGCGAAACGTCGCCGTGATCGGATTCGGATTCGACGATCACGCGCGTGCACACCTGACCGTGATCGATGAGATGACCATCGAGCCGATCGGCCAACGCCTTGGCCGCGAACACCAACATGTCGAGCTGTGGCACCGGATCGTCGAAGATCTGTTCGACGCTCAGATCGTCGGGAGGTGCCGCTGCCGATGGTGGCGTGTCGTCGGCTCCGGTGACCAGACGATGCAGACGCTCACCCAGAGCACCGAAACGGTCGAACAGATGCACGGGTGACAACGCCGCGACGTCACCCAGACTCGCCAAACCCAGTCGTTCGAGCAGATCGACCAGCTGCGGATCGCAACCGGCCGTGGCGGCCAGCACCGACACCGGATGCGGGGCGAGGAACTCGGTGGTGCGTTCGGTGGGCACCACCACCGGCCGACCGCGTTGCACCGCGAGCCGCGCCGCCAGCGTGGCGGCCAACCGACCATCGGCGATACCGATGCCGAAACCACCACCGGCCACGGCGGCATCGGCCAGACCGTGCACCGCGAGTTGGCTCAAACGTTGTGCGAGCGCGTCGTCGCCACCCACGTAACGCGACGGCCCGCGCGTGGCCATGAGCAGACACCCCGGCGACTCGACGTCGAGCAACGGAACGAGTGAACCGACCGAACGCACCACCGGTTCGAAACAGCGCGCGTCACGATCGGGATCGTGCGGCACCAACACGAGGTGCGGACACGCACCCTGGGCCTGACGTTTGCGTTGACCCGCGCGCACGCCATCGCGTTCGGCCGCCGGCGAACAACACACCACGCGCTGCGCGTGCAGAACGGCCAGCGGTGCGTGCGGGTCGAACTGCGGACCCCGACCGGCGCGTCCGGAGAGAACAGCGGCCGTGAGCGGCCAGGCCGGACTCCAGACCACGGCACAACGCGGCGGTGTCATGTCAGCCGGTGCGGCGCAACGGAACGACGGCGCCTTCGTGCACGACGGGTTCGAGGGCACCGGTTGGCCCGGGCAACCACACGTCGTGGCGTGTGCTGCGACCGTGACGGCGACCGTCGAGTTGCAACGACACACGTCGCCTGTGCAGATGACCGTGGCCCTCGCCCAGACCTTCCCACTCGTGTACCGACGACACGAGTTGCAGATCGACGCTCAACGCACCCGCCGAACCCACCACCACCAACACGCCACCGCGCGACTGCACACGTGTTTGCAGACGGCGCGCGAGCGACGACGACAGTGCGGCCGTGGTGGCTCGCGACAACACCACCACGTCGACACCGTCGACCAGTGCACTGAGTGCATTGGGAGCATCGGCGTCGGCGAGTGCACTGATGAACACGGTGCGCGACACCGCCACACCGAGCTCGGTGGCCGCGGCGACACCGAGCTCGGGAATACCCACCACCCCGGCCCACGAACCACCTTGGGTGGGTGCGACCATGAGCGCGAGTGCACACGACATGGCCGCCGTCCCCGTGCACTGCACGGTGTGGCCGCGAGTGAGCGCCGGAACGAGTGGCTGCAACACGGGGTGCACCGGCAAAGTGCGCTCACGCGCGAGGGTGAGCGGCGCGTGTTCGCCCACCACGGCGCGCACGGCCCGTTGACGTTCGGCCGGGGGCAGATCGGCGAGGGTGCGACGGACGGACTCGAGGGCCATGGCGGCGACACTATCGAACAGGTGTTCGATGTTTTCCCGTCGCGACATCGGGCCGTCGCAGCGTCCAGCCCGGCATCGGGACATCTGGCGACGCGGCCGGGAGATCCGTCGGCTACCCGCCACCGAAGCGTCCACTACGACCAGGTCATGACGACTTCTTCTGATCATCGGCACCCCACACCCACCCCCGATCTCGCCCGCCTCACCTTGCTCGACCCGAAACATCTCGACGGATCACGGGCGTACGGAGTGGCCAAACGAGCCAATCAGTTGCGCGTGCAGGCCGCCGCGGTGGTCGATTTCGTGGCTGGCCCGAATGCCACTTTTCTCGCGGGAATCGATGTGATCGCCGATGGTGGAACCGTGGCCGCGATGCGCGCGGTGGGCGCGTCGCTCGAAGACTTGGTGAGCGTCGGCTAGTTGTTCGACGCGTCGGCGTCCGACTGGCGACGCGACTGCGCACCGTTGCCACCCGACTCGCTCGGAGCCTTCTTGCGCGTGGTCTTTGGCGCGTTCGACTTGCTCGACTCGGCCGCCATCTCGTCGTCGACAGTGCTGCTGCCACGGGTGATGGAGTCGAGCAGTTCGATGAATCCGCGCGCACCGTTGGCGTAGAAGTCGGCGCCGATCTCGCGCGCGTGATCGGGTCCGCTGATGGCCGAGCCACCGAGAACCACCGGCACGTCGTCGCTGATGGCGCGGCGCAGTGTGCGCACGACGTCGATGGCGCCTTCCACCGAGTCGGTGGTGGTGACGCTCACGCCCACGGCGGTGAGGTCGTTGATCTTGGAGGCGGCGTGCACGAACGAGTTGGCCGGCGTGTCGGCACCGAGGTCGAACACGTCATACCCCTCGAGACGCAGGAGATCGCCGAGCATGGCCAGAGCCAAGGCGTGGCGTTCACCCGACGGGCCGCCGATGAGCACTTCACCGCGGCGACGGCCGCGGCGCACGAAGCGCGGGCTCATCTGACCGACGAGACGGGTGGCGATGGCGGTGGCTTGGTGTTCGATTGCAATGTCGATTTCGCCGCGCGACCACTCTTCGCCGATGCGCGCCATGGCCGGGGCGAGGATTTCGAGATACACGGTGCCGATTTCGCCACCGGCGTCGATCGCGCGTTGAAGAACTCCCCACGCTCCGCCGGCATCGGCGTTCACGAGACAGGCATGGAGTTCGTTCACGTAGTCGCCGGTGCGACGCGAATCGTCACCGGTGCGCGGACGCTCTTTGCGCTCGTTGAGGCGCTGACGGAATCCGTCGATCGCTTGCGGCGTGACCTGCCACACACCCTTGACGCGCGTGGCCGACAACTTGCCCTGGCGCACGTAGCGGTAAGCCGTCATGTAATGGACACCGAGCCGCTCGGCGGCTTTTTCCAGCGTCAAGAATTCGGTGCTCACGACGTCAGGCTAAGGAAGATTCAGCGGCGATGGAGGGTTGTGCTCACTCGAAAACCAAGTTACAGAGCGATTTTCCGCACGTTTTCCGTGAGCAAACTTCGAAAACGGCGCGAAAGCCGGTGTGACGGGCGTCAGCCCTTCAAACGAGCGCGCGCGGCGCGACTGCGTTCGAGCAGGTGCGCCGGGACCTTCTTCAGTGCTTCGGCGAGCTTCGGATCGCCACCCGGGTCGATGGTGGGCGCAGACGAGGCCTCTTCGGCTGGCACGAGATCTTCGAATGCCGGCGGCTCCATGCCGGGCTTCCAGTACTGATACAGATCGCGCACCACGTCGGCCAGACCGGTCGAGTCGAAACCCTTCTCGAGATCGACGGTGATGACGTTCTGGTACACGTGAACCGCCGACACGCGACCGGTGGCGAACAAACGGCGCGCGAGTTCGGCCGACGGCGTGACCGCCCGGGCGAAGTGGCCCGACGCGTCTCCGTTCACGAAACTCTCGTGGCCCATTCCCGAGAGGCTGCGGTTGGCTTCGAACCGCACGATGCCGGGGCAGCGGCTCGGTTTTTCGACGACGACAACGGGCTGACCCATGGGTTCGAGCCTAGTTCGCGGGCTCCGAGGCGGTACGGTTCGCGTCACCGGATATCGCGAGGAGGACACCGTGGCTCACCCGTCGATCGAAGAGTTCCAGGCTCAGGCGCTGAAGTTCCTCGAGGCCAATGCCGAACGCAAGGCGGCCGAGAAGAAGTTCGTGTGGGGTGAAGGCTCCGACAAGGTCTCGATGTTCGAGGAGAAGGATCGCTCGAGCGAGCGCCGCGACGTCGCCAAGGCGCAGGAGTGGCGTCAGAAGAAGTACGACGCCGGCTTCGGTTGGATCACTGGCCCTGAGCAGTTCGGTGGTCGTGCACTTCCCGCCGCGCATCAGCGCGCGTACGACTCGGTCGAGTCGAAGTTCGACGTTCCGAATCAGGGTTGCTTCACCATCGGTCTCGGCATGGTGGCGCCCACGATCCTCGCGCACGGTTCCGATCTCGCGCGGCAGTCGTATCTGCAGAAGATGTGGCGCGGCGAGATCATCGGCTGCCAGTTGTTCAGCGAACCTGGTGCCGGCAGCGACCTCGCCAGCCTGTCCACCAAGGCCGAGCGTGACGGCGACGAGTGGATCATCACCGGCCAGAAGGTGTGGACGAGCGGTGCGCACTACAGCGACATCGGCGAGATCATCGCGCGCACCGACGTGAACCTGCCCAAGCACAAGGGTCTCACCGGTTTCATCGTCGACATGAAGGCGCCCGGTGTGGAGATCCGCCCGTTGCGTCAGATGACGGGCGGTGCGTCGTTCAACGAGGTGTTCTTCACCGAAGTTCGCGTGCGCGACGACCATCGTCTGGGCGACGTGAACAACGGCTGGAACGTGGCCCTCACCACGCTCATGAACGAGCGCGCGGCCATCGGAGCCGGTGGTGGCGGTGGCGGCATCAACATGTTCGCCCGCGTGATCGAGATGGCGAAGTTCTACGGCGTGCCGAACGATCCGGTGCTGCGCGACGAACTGGCCAACCTCATCATCAAGAACCGCGTGGCCGCGTTCAACAACCAGCGCGCGCTCGACAAGATCAAGGCCGGCCAGATGCCCGGACCCGAGATGAGCATGGCCAAGCTCGTCGGCACCGACAACATGCGCCGCATGGGCGATTTCTTGTCGCACATCCTCGGCGCCAAGTTGGTGGCCGACAGCGGCGAGTGGGGCACCTACGCCTGGAGCCAGTTGATTCTCGGCACACCCGGCGGCCGTATCGCCGGCGGTTCCGACGAAGTGATGCGCAACATCCTCGCCGAGCGCGTGCTCGGACTTCCGAAGGATCCGGGTATCGACTCCACCAGTGCGTTCAAGGACTTGAAGACCGGAACGCAGAAGGCCTGACGTTCGTCAGACCGCGAACAGCCGTTGAGTTCGCTCGCGGCGACGAATGCCCGGCCACGGCACGTCGTCCATGAACGCCCACGACGTGCGGTGCACGGCTGACGGCCCGTAACCGGCCAGGGCCGTCCGATGCCACTGACACGGGTAGCCCTTGTTGCCTTCGAACCGATACATCGGGAAGTCGTGGGCGAGTTCGCGCATGAGTCGATCGCGTGTGACCTTGGCCAGGATCGACGCGGCCGCGACCGACAGACACGACGTATCGGCCTTCACCATCATCTGCACGCGCGGAACGAGCGGGCTCACGAAGTTCCACGAACCGTCCACCACCGCCGCATCGGGTGTGATGTTGCTCGCGGTGCGGAGTGTGGCGAGCGCGCGTTTGGTGGCCACGCGTTGCGCTTCGGCCATCCCCCATTCGTCGCATTCCTGCGGTGACGCCATACCCACCGACCACGCGGTGCACCAGGCGGCCACGGCGTCGAACATGGCTTCGCGCGCTTTCTCGCTGAGCGATTTCGAATCACGAATGGGTGCCGGCACGTCGCTCGCGTCGGCATCGGGGACGAGCGCGATGCCCACCGCGAGTGGTCCGGCCCAGGCGCCCTTGCCCACTTCGTCGATGCCGACGACGATGCGATGACCCTCGGCGCGCAGTCGATCTTCGGCTTCGCGCGTGGGCGCGACACGCGACGACTTCGCGGCACCCTTGGGCGCCTTCGCGGCTGCCATCACACGATGCGCAGGCCGGCCGGCCCGTCGACCACACGACCGATCGCGGTGAACGGACCAGTGGTGAGCGCATCCACGTGAGCCGGGTCGACCGCGGCGAGCAATCCGCCCGAGGTCTGCGGATCGAACACGATCGCGTCGATGTGCGGTGTCGCATCGCTGGTCACGTCGACGTGAACGCCAACAGCAGTGCGGTTGCGCGCGTCGCCCCCGGTGCGAACTCCGCGTTGCGCGGCGTCGAGCGCACCGGCGTAGGTGGGCAGGGCGTGCGAGTCGATCACGAACGTGGCGTTGGCGCGCTCGGCCATCTCCCAACCGTGACCGGCGAGTCCGTATCCGGTCACGTCGGTCACGGCATGAACGCCCGGCGACGCTTGCAAGAGTTCACTGGCGGCGCGATTGAGCGTCTTCATGCCCTCGATGGCCGCGCGTTTGTGATCGTCGTTGCCGCCAGCGAGCACGATGCCGGTACCGAGTGGTTTGGAGATCACGAGCACGTCGCCCACGAGCGCGCCGTCCTTGCGCAAGATGCGACCGGGGTGCACCACACCTTGTACGGCGAGTCCGAAGATGGGTTCGGGATTGCGGATGGTGTGTCCGCCGGCGACGCTGCCGCCGGCCGCGGCCACCACCGACGAGGCGGCGTCGAAGATGGTGACGATGGCGTCGCGCGGAAAGTGTTCGGGGAAGGCCGCCACGTTGACGGCCAGGACCACGCGTCCGCCCATGGCGAAGACGTCGCTGCAGGCGTTGGCGGCGGCGATGGCGCCGAAGTCGGCCGGGTCGTCCACGAGGGGTGGGAAGAAGTCGGTGGTGCTCACGAGGGCCAGGTCGGGGCTGAGGCGATAGACCGCGGCGTCGTCGAACGGGGCCAAGCCCACCAAGAGAGATGGGTCGAGTGAGGTGGGAAGTTCGTCGACCAGGCCGGCCAGGAGGTCTTTGCCCCACTTGGCTGCGCAACCGCCGCACGAGGTCCACTCCGTGAGCCGCAAAGGAGACAAGGCAGGAACGCCCGCAGTGGGTGTGCCCGGGGTTCCCGCGGTGCTCGTCGTGCCCGACATGGCCTGAGCCTAGGCCCTCCCACCCCAACCCTCATGGGTGCGAAAACCCGGCAAATTTGCCGGTCTGGTTCCCCATAACGGTCGGCCCTGCCCGACTTACGCTTCAACGGTGTCGATGATTCAGGTCGGTCCGTACGTGTTCACTCAACAAGACGCCCGCAAGACACTGGTCAGCGCGCCGGTGATCCTCGAGACGATGCGCGGCAATCGTGACCCGAACCCGATCGCTCACTTGGCCCGAGAGGTCGATGCACTTCTGAACGGAATCGATCCGATGACGACTCACGTTGCCCTTCTGCCCGATCTGCTGAAGCGAGTTTGGACGGCGTTGGAGAAGGCTCCGTCCACCCTGAGATCGGGCGGCCATGTGCCCGTCAGCCGGAGCGGGGCGATTGTTCAGGTGAACACGAGCAAGGGTGGCGTGCCGAAGAGTCCGGTTACCGAGGCGTACGTGGGTTGGCGTGGCATCGAAGGCGATGTGCAGAAAGCGCGCGAACACCACGGGCGTCCGTTCCAGGCGTTGTGTATGTGGTCGGCCGAGGTGATCGATCGCCTGCGAGCCGACGGGCATCCCATCGACTACGGCTCGGCCGGCGAGAACATCACGATTCGCGGACTCGATTGGAACGATGTGCGGCCCGGTGTGCGATTGCGGATCGGCGAAGCGATGTGCGAGGTGTGGGCGTACGCCGTGCCGTGCAAGAAGAACGCGCCGTGGATGAAGGACGGCGACTTCGGTCGACTACATCACGATCGCGAGAGTGAGTTCGGTGGGGCGATCAGTCGGGTCTATGCGACGGTGACCGCGCGCGGGATGGTGCACCCCGGCGACACCGTCACCCTCGAACCGTAACCATCTACCCACTTCCATTGGGTGCGAAACCCCGGCAAATTTGCCGGTATTCCTCCCCATGCCAGCCAAGGTGAGCGAGTTCACCACCGCATGGGGAACCAGACCGGCAAATTTGCCGGGGTTTCGCACCCAATCAGCGGTTATGCAGCAGTTCGTGGAGGGGGAGGCGGAAGTCGCGCAACGGTTCGTGCCCCGCATCACGCCATGCCTTGTTCTCCAACACGCTGTTGGCCGGACGCTTGGCCGGACGCGGCGGTGTCAGTTCGGCCGTCGTGATCGCGCGAACCGCATCGGGGTCACTCCCCAACTCGCGCACGATCTCACGCACGAACCCGTGCCAACTCACCACACCCTGATTCGTGAGATGGAACACGCCGCTGTGCCGATCGTCCACGAGCGTGAACAACGCCGGCGCCAAGTCGGCCGTGAACGTGGGGCACCCCACCTGATCGCTCACGAACGCCAGCGGACTACCCTCGCCCACCAATCGTTGCACCGTGCGCACCATGTTCGAACCGTTGGCCCCGCATACCCACGACGTGCGAACCACCACCGCGTTCGAACCGAGCTCGAGTGCGGCCTTCTCCCCCGCCAACTTCGACGCGCCATACACACTCTGTGGATTGGGGATGTCGGTCTCCACGTACGGCCCGACCTTCGTTCCGTCGAACACGTAATCGGTGCTGATGTGAACGAGCCGCGCATCGATCGCATCGCACGCTTCGGCGATCCAGCGCACCGCGTGTTCGTTCACCGCGAACGCCTTCTCCACCTCCGACTCGCACGCGTCGACCGCGGTCATGGCGGCGCAGTTGATGATCACATCCGGGCGCCACTCGGCGATGGCCTCGTGCACCTGTTCGCGTTGCGTGATGTCGAGATCGACCTGATCGACCGCCAGCACGGTGTCGCCTCGCGACGACGCCACCGCCACCACGTCGTGACCCAGTTGACCGGCCGCCCCGGTGACGAGAACGCGGTTCACAGTCCGGCGCGCGCCTTGAGCGGTTCCCACCACGCGCGGTTGTTGCGATACCAATCGACGGTTTCGGCGAGCGACTCCTCGAACGAACGCTGCATCTTCCAACCCAACGCGCTGATCTTGTCGATGGTCACCGAATAGCGACGATCGTGACCGAGGCGATCGGCCACCGGTTGCACGAACGATTCGTCACGGCCACACAACTCGAGCAGGCGATACGTGATCTCACGATTGGTGATCTCGTTGTGTGCACCGATGTTGTAGACCTCGCCCACGTCGCCCTTCTGCAACACCCGATGAGCCGCGCGATTGTGGTCTTCGACGTGGATCCAGTCGCGCACGTTCCCACCATCGCCGTACAACGGCACCTTTTTGCCGTCGAGCAAGTTGGTGGTGAACAGCGGAATGAGCTTCTCAGGGAACTGATACGGGCCAAAGTTGTTGGAACACCGTGTGACCACCACCGGCATCCCGTACGTGGTCACGTACGACAACGCGATGAGATCGCTGCTCGCCTTCGACGCCGCGTACGGCGAGCGCGGACCCAACCGATCGGTTTCGGTGAACGAACCGACCTCGATCGACCCGTACACCTCGTCGGTGCTGATGTGCAGGAACCTCTGCACACCCACCTGCCGCGCTACATCACACATCACATTCGTGCCGTACGCGTTGGTCCGCACGAACGCGTACGGGTCGACGATGCTGCGATCGACGTGGCTCTCGGCCGCGAAGTGCACCACGGCGTCGTGGCCCTTCATCGCGGCCAGAACGGCGTCGGCGTCGCAGATGTCGCCCTGCACGAAACGGCATCGACGATCGTCGACCACGTCGCGAATGCTCTCGAGGTTGCCGGCGTACGTGAGTTTGTCGAAGATTGTCACCTCGTCGTCGGAGTTGGCGAGCAACCACCGCACGTAGTTCGACCCGATGAATCCGGCCGCGCCGGTCACGAACAGCTTCACGTCGGCCTCAGGTGCGCAACGGCCAACGAGGCCGCTGATGATCGGGGATGTCGGACCGCCGTGGATTGTTGGCATCGCGCGCCGACATGACCGGCGACGCCACTCCCCAATCGGCACCGATGGCCTGATCGTCCCACGCCACTCCCAACTCGTCGGACGGGTTGTAGTAGCCGTCGACGAGATATGTCATCACCAGATCGGTGTGCGCGGCGAAACCGTGCGCCACCCCGGGCGGAATGAACACACCCTTGTGGACGTCACCACGAAGATCGATGGTCTGAGTCGCGCCATCAGTGGGACTACCCACGCGCAGATCGTGCAGCACCACGCGCATCGAACCACTGATCACGTACCAGTAGTCGGCCTGATGAAGGTGATAGTGCAAACCCACCAGCGCACCGGCCTGCTTGTTCGAACGGTTGGTCTGGATCATCTCGCGCGCGCCCGGAATCCACTCGCGGCGATACGACTCGACGAACAACCCGCGCTCGTCGCCGTGCACCTTGGGCTCGGCGATCCAGACGCCGCTGATCAGATCGCTTTCGTAGACGCGTTCAGCTTGGGTAGCCATGTCACTCCGTGTCGATCTGGCAGTGGTCGCCGATCATGAGACGAAGCGCGCGCGGCTTACGGCCCGAACGCACGACTTCGGCTTCCTTGCCGATGAGACTGTCTTCGAGCCGCGGGATGTCGATAATGCGACTGCGCTCCATGATCACCGAGTGCTCGATCTCGCTGTGCACCACTTCGCAGCCGTTCCCGATAGCCGAATAGGGGCCGATGAAACTGTCGGTGATGATCGCGTTGGCTCCGATCACGAGCGGGCCGCGCAGAGTGGAATTGCGCACGACCGCACCCGCCTCCACCACGACGCGGCCATCGACTGACGACCCGCTATCGACGTCGCCATCGATACGCGGCTCGATCACCTCGAGCAACAGACGATTGGCCTCGAGCAACGGAGTGAGCTTGCCGGTGTCGATCCACCAACCGGTGAGCAACTCGCAGCGCACGCGATGGCCTTGATCGACCAACCACTGAATGGCGTCGGTGATTTCGAGTTCACCGCGACCCGACGGCTTGATCTCGCGCACGGCCGTGTTGATGGTGCGATCGAACAAGTACACACCCACGAGCGCGAGATCGGTGGGCGGATCGGCCGGTTTCTCGACGAGATGCACCACATTGCCGTTGGCGTCGAGTTCGGCGATTCCGAAGCGATGCGGATCGGGAACCTGCTTCAGGAGAATCTGCGCGGTGGGCGGTTCGGACGATGCGCGGGCCGACTCGAACGTGCGCACGAATGCACCGAGGTCTTGTTCGAGCAGATTGTCGCCCAGGTACATGACGAAGTCGTCGTCACCCAGGAAGTCGCGCGCAATCAGAACGCAGTGCGCCAATCCCAGCGGCGCGTCCTGCGGAATGAAGGTGATCTGCGCGCCCCACTGGCTGCCGTCGCCGAGCGCCGCCATCACCTCGGCGCGCGTGTCGCCGACGATCACACCGATCTCGGTGATGCCAGCCGACACCATGGCCTCGATGCCGTAGAACAGGATGGGCTTGTTGGCCACCGGCACGAGTTGCTTTGCACTCGTGTGGGTGATCGGCCGCAGCCGCGTCCCGGCTCCGCCGGCGAGAATGAGGGCTTTCATGGGCGAAATGGCCGCACGGACGGCCACCGCCATTCTGTCAGGCCGTGCCAGTCGGCCGGGGCTATTCGGCCGGAGCTATTCGGCCGGGGCCGGCGGCTCGCCCGAACCGGCGAGATAACTGAGAATCGTCGTCGCATCGGCCCCCAACACGAGCACCGACTTCCCGCCGATTTCGGCGGGAACCACTGGTAGCGAGTACCGAAGCACACCGTTGGAAGCGAGCGGTCGCAGGTACTCGATCGACTTCACGAGATCGGTGCCGGGGTCGACGCGCAACGACGCCACTGCCGCATTGATCAGATCACTCGCGCGCAACGGATTGGCCGTCATCTGCTGCTGCGCCTTCGACACCGCCGCCTGCACGAACGTCTGCTGACGTTCGATGCGTCCAAGGTCGGACCGCCCGTCCACCTTCCAATCGTCCACGCGGAACGTCTCAAAGTAGCGACTGCGTGCGTACGCGAGCGACTGCATCGGATCGAGTGTGTAACAACCCGGCGCTGGCACCCACAATCCCGTGTGCACGTCGCGAGTGGGCGCATCGAAGCAGATGTCCACACCACCAAGCGCGCCCACGATCGCCTTGAACGAGGTGAAGTCGACCTCAATGTAGTGATTGATCGGAATGCCGAGCGCCTCTTGCACCGTCTGCACGAGTACATCGGCCCCGTGCGTGTACGCCGTGTTGATGCGATTTTCCCCGTGTCCGGACACGTTCACCCACAGGTCGCGCGGAATCGACATGATCGATGCGACGTCACGCTCGTTGTCGACATGCAGTACCATCATCGTGTCGCTGCGTCGCCCACCGGTCTCTTCAGCCGCGCCGATTCCGCCGTAGTCGGGGCTGTTCGGATCGGCCCCTTCGCGAGTGTCGCTGCCCACCAACAAGTAGTTGACGAATGGCCCGCCGGAATCGGCCATCACGTCGGACAGTTCGGTGACCCGCTCGACGTTCGACTCCTGCTGATTGGTGGCCGCGAGCAAACCGAGCGACGACGCCAACGCGAAGACCACCACCAACACGAGTGCACTCGAACCGATCCAGCGGCGGCGCGCTCGCGGGGCTCGTTCGGTCATGAACCGAAGTTAGTTGCCCTCACGTGCACGACGTCGCCAACCGAGAATCGATGCGTCACACCGCAACGATCAAGAACCACCAATCGACCATCCGATTCGATGTCGAGTGCGCGACCTTCCACGGTGGTGTCGCCGAGAAGATGCACCACCACCGCGCGCCGCAGCGTTCCGAGTCGTTTGCGATACGCCTCGTGCAACTGTGATGGCGACATCTCGGTGTAGCGATCGAGCGACGAGAGCAGCGCGCGCAGCACCTCGTCCACGTCGACCTCACGGCGCGCCATCGCCGACAACGACGTGGCCCCTTCGGGCGCCCAGTTCACGTTAAGACCGAGACCCACCACCACGAACGCCGGACGGTCGCCGGCGAACGGTCCGACCGCGGCCAGAATCCCGGCCAACTTGGCCTGCCCATCGGGGCCAAGCAGATCGTTCGGCCACTTCACCACCGGGGCCACACCCGTGCTGGCCCGCACCGAATCGGCCGCGGCCAGCGCCACGGCATGAACGAGTTCGTGCGGGCTGGACGGAACCGTGCGGAAAAGCAGGCTGACCAGGAGGTTCGCCCCCGGTGGCGCCTCCCAACGGCGGTCGAGGCGACCTTTGCCCGCGGTCTGATGGGCCGCCACCAGAGCCAGGTGATCGGCGGCCCCGGCCCGACCTCGATCGAACAGATCGTCGTTGGTGCTGCCCGTTTCGGCCACCCGCTCGACAGTCCAGGTGCCCACGGTCTTGTTTGGTGTGACGGCCGGGCGTTCCATAGACCAACATTGTCACTTGTGCCCCCCAAAGTGACCCCCAAACCGCTGACGAAAATCCTCATTGCGAACCGCGGTGAGATCGCCGTGCGCGTCATCCGAGCCGCCCGCGAGATGGGGATCGCCACCGTGGCCGTGTATTCCGAGCTCGACCGCAACGCCCTGCACGTGCGCCTGGCCGACGAGGCCTACGCCCTGGGTGGCCAGACCGCGGCTGAGAGTTACCTGAACACCGAGGCCATCCTCGACGCCATCCGCAAGAGCGGCGCCGACGGTGTGCACCCGGGTTACGGATTCTTCTCCGAGAACGCCGACTTCGCCGACGCCATCGCGCAGATGGGAGTCGCTTTCATCGGGCCGCCCGGCGACGCAATTCGCGAAATGGGCGACAAGGTGTCGAGCCGTAAGGCCGCTCTGCGCGGCGGCGCTCCCATCGTTCCGGGCACCACCGAGTTCGTCACGACCGCGGCTGAGATCACCAAGTTCGGTGAAGAGTTCGGCTGGCCCATCGCCATCAAGGCCGCGTTCGGCGGCGGCGGTCGCGGCATGAAGGTCGTGCGCAGCGCGGCCGAAGTGCAGGACGCGATGGACAGCGCGCAGCGCGAAGCGAAGGCGTTCTTCGGGCGCGACGAGATCTACGTCGAGAAGTACCTCACCTGGCCGCGTCACGTGGAAGTGCAGTTGGTGGGCGACATGCACGGCAACTACGTGTGGGTGTCCACGCGCGACTGCTCGGCGCAGCGTCGTCACCAGAAGCTCGTCGAAGAAGCTCCGGCTCCGGCGTTGCCCGATGGCGTGGAAGACGCGATGGGTGAAGCCGCGGTGAAGGCCGCCAAGGCCGTCGGATACTTCAACGCCGGCACCGTCGAATTCATCTATCAGGACGGCGAATTCTTCTTCCTCGAGATGAACACGCGTCTGCAGGTGGAGCACCCGGTGAGCGAAGTGATCACGGGTATCGACTTGGTCGAGTGGCAGATCCGCGTGGCCGGTGGCGAGAAGTTGCCGATGACGCAGAAGGAAGTCACGACGCGTCGCAACGGCCACGGCATCGAGATTCGTATCAACGCCGAGAACCCGGCCGGCGGCAAGTTCCTGCCGTCACCCGGCAAGATCACCAAGCTCGTGGCGTCCGATGGTTTCGGTGTGCGCTTCGACTCGGGTTACGAGTCAGGCGACGAGATCAGCCAGTACTACGACAACCTGGTGGGCAAGCTCATCGTGTGGGGCAAGGATCGCCCCACGGCGATTGCGCGTACCATTCGCGCTCTCGAAGAGATGGTCGTCGAAGGTGTGGCCACCACGATTCCAGCCGACATCGCGATCTTGCGTCATCCTGATTTCGCTGCGGTCACGCACTCGACCAAGTGGGTGGAAGAGACTCTCGACTTGTCGAGCGTGGAAGCACCCAAGCCGGCTGGTGGTGGCGATGACGCCGAGGCGCTCGTGCGTCGCAACACCACGGTCGAAGTGAACGGCAAGCGTTTCGATGTGGCCATGTGGATCCCCGAACAGACTGTGGTTGCGGTGGCGGCCGGTGGAGCCAAGACGGCGGCGAAGAAGCCGGCGCGGGCGTCGGGTTCGGGTGGCGGAGCCGGTGGCGGATCGGGCGAAGTGGCCGCGCCGATGCAGGGCACGATCGTGAAGGTGCTCGTGGAAGTGGGCGCGACGGTGGAGGCCGGTCAGGCCGTGGTGGTTCTGGAGGCCATGAAGATGGAGAACCAGATCCAGGCCGAGAAGTCGGGCACCGTGAAGGAAGTTCGTTGCAAGGCCGGCGACACCGTCGGCGGCGGCGACGTCCTCGTCATCATCTCATAGATCTCTTGGTGTTTTGGGTGAAGAATCCGCCGTATTTGCGTTGATTTTTCACCCAGATCCACGGGTTTCTAGCCAGCGGGTGATCTGCCAGGCGGCCACGGCGAATCCGACCGTGCCTATGAGCAGCACGACGTTGGCCGACGGACCCCATGGCCACCACCACTCGCGGTTGGAGTCGAGGTCGAGCACTCGAACCTCCACGCCGGTCACGTACCGACGCATGTTCGCCAGGAGAGCCGCGGCGTGAGCAATGCTCAGTGCGACGACAGCAACCGTCGATGCCGATCGCAACGACACTTCACCTCGCGAGAACCGGGTCGACTCGAGCGCGCACATCACGGCGATGGGCAGCAAGGGCAACAGGTAGCGCGCCTGGAAGATCTCGCCGACGAGACTGCGATCGATGGCCATCACGTAGAACGGAACGACCGCGAGCATCCCGAGAGTCCACGCCACACTGCGCCGCCCGCCCGTCGAGGCGTCTCGATAGCCGAGTGCAATCGCGACGACGACCAGTGGCACCGCCACGAAGGTCACGATGTGTGGGATCGGAGTATCGAGCCACCCGAGGCCCTGGCCACCCAACCCGCCCGTCCACATCAAGGGCAGATTGATGAAGTTGTAGAAGAACACCTCGCCCAACGATCGGTCGTAATCGGCTTTCTGCATCCCGATGCCGATGCCCGCGTCCGGGAAGCGAGAAATGAGCGCCATTGCGATAAACACCGCCGACGCTGCCATCAAGATCATGATGACGCGGTGTGATGCGATCTCCTTCAACCTCTCTCGGGGTTGAGAGAAGGCCACTGCAACCGCGGCGATGACGAGGAACACGCCGGCGTCCGAGCGACTCGTCAAGGCCAAGACCGCCGCCACCACGAGCAAGCCGACCTGCATTGCGCGGGTGCGTCGTTCGGCCGGCACGAGCAGTACGTGGAGCATCATCCACACCGCCGACGTGGACGCGATGACCACGCCACTCGGGTTGGTGGACGAGTACAAGAACAACGTCATCGGAACCGATGTCACAACGAGTGCCACCGCCGCCGAGCGACGAATGCGAGCAGGGGCAAGAAGAGCGGACGCGACGAGAAGCGCCGCGCACAGTGCGAAGTTGATCAACCGCATGAGAACGACGCTTTGAGCCACGCCTTCGCGAGCGAAAGCCCCCATCAAGAAGTAGTAGCCACCTGGATACAGATCGTCGTTGGCTGTCGTTTCGATCACATCAGTGCTTCCGAGTTTTTGGCACCCGGCCGACTCGAACATTTGATACCGATAGCAAGCCACGTCGGGCCCGAGGGACGCCGACACCTCGACCCGCCGAAACCCATCGCGCGATGACGGCCCCAAGTCGCGACACAGGTCGTTCGGTGCCGTTGGAGCACACCAGATACTCGGGAGGTGGAAGTCGTCGTCCGGACTCGAACCCACCGGGGAAGACAACGCCCACGCGATACCCACCGCGAGAAGCGACACCACGAACGACACGGCGGCCCAGCGGGGTCGCAGTGATCGTGCTCCCCGAATCTCCACCATGCCCCCGTCAGCCATCATCCAGCCGAGGACGATGAACCATCGAAACGCTAACCGTCTGACCCGCCGAGGGCAATGGTCAGTCGCGGCGGACGACGATGGTGCCGGCGGCCGCGTCGTGCAGGCCTTGGCGGTGCGGGTGGAAGATAGCCCGCACGTACACCGCGATGTTGAGCGCGAAGCCGATCACCGGAATGAGGCCGGCCACCGTGGGCACCAACGCGCGCACCGCTGCGTACGACAGCGCGACCGGCGAACCGTCGACGCGATTGACCACGCGCAACTTCATGATGCGCTTGCCGAGTGTGGCACCCGTGGCGGCGATGAACGCCGTGTTGTACACGAGGCTCACGCCGAGCCACAGCACGGTGAGCCACAACAAGTTGTCGGTGTCGCGATCGGTGATGTCGCCGCCAATCGACGCGGTGATGATGAACAGTGGAACGCCAATGATGAGGCCGTCGATCACCTGAGCGATCGCGCGCTGCCCCACCGACGCGAGGCGATCAGCCGTAGGCGAACCGGGCGGGGGCGGCGGAATGTCGCTCATTCGGCGGCCTCAGCGAGCGCCTCGGACAGGGCGGGGTGCACGAGCAAACTCTCCACGATGTCGGTCACTTTCAGGTTGGCGGTGACCGCGAGTGCGATCACGCTGATGAGTTCGGCGGCGTGACGACCCACGATCGATCCGCCCAGCACCACACCGGTGGCCGGGTCGGAGATGATCTTCACGAAACCACGGGAGTCGTTGTTGATGAGCGCCTTCGGCGTGGCCGAGAACGGCACCTTGGTCACGCGAATCTTGCGACCCGACGCGAACGCCTCGGCTTCGGCCAGGCCAACGTCGGCGATCTCGGGTTCGGTGAAGATGGCCGAAGCAGCCTTGTCGTAATCGAGATGGCGATGTTCGCGCGTGTGCAGACCCATCACGTGTTCGGCCACTTTGCGACCCTGCATCGATGCCACCGACGACAGCGGAAGCTTGCCGCTCACGTCGCCCGCGGCGTAGATGTGCTCGACGTTCGTGACGCAGTGGTGATTGATGGAGATGAAGCCGTTCTTGTCGGGCACGACGCCGGCGGCTTCGAGATCGAGACCATCACTGTTGGGCACCGAACCGATGGCCAACACCGCGTGCGAAGCGCGCACTTCACGACCGTCGTCGCAACGCACCACCACTTCGTCACCCTCGCGCGTGATCGACTTGGCCCGGGCGCCCTTCAGCAACGCCACACCGCGGCGCAAGAAGTCGTCTTCGAGAACGGCCGCCACTTCAGGATCCTTGCCCGGCAGCACCTGCTGGCGACTCACGACGAGCGTGACCTTGGCCCCGAACGACGAGAACATGTGCACGAACTCCACACCCGTCACGCCCGAACCGATCACACACACGCTCTTCGGGAACACCCGCGGCGGATAGCACTCGCGCGTCGTGAGGATGCGTTCGCCATCGGGCTGCACCCAGTCGGGAATGCGCGGCCGCGAACCGGTGGCCACGAGACAGGCCTCGAACTCGATGGTGCGCACGGTGGTCTTGCCGTTCTCCACCTGGTCGACCACGACCGAATTGGGGGTCTTGAATCGGGCCGAACCGCGGATGATCTTCACACCCTGGCTCTGCAGCAACTGCGTGGTGTTGTTGCCGAGGTGCGTCTTGATGCCCTCGATGCGCTCGGTGAGGGCGTCGACGTCGATTTCGGGCTCGACGTCTTCGAGGCCCATGCCGTGCAGACGACGGCTGAACGACATCGCACCCCCGGTGGCGATCATCGTCTTGGACGGAATGCAGTCGAGCAAGTGAGCGGCGCCGCCCACCACGTCGCGCTCGACCATGGTGACCTCGGCGCCGAGACGGGCAGCGAAGGTGGCGGCGGTGTTACCGGCTGGTCCGCCACCGATGATTAGGAACCGCACGGCCATGACCTCAAGGCTAACGATCGACCGTTGATTTCCGGTGTCGCCAGGGTGAATGAACATCTCGCCGCGCGACGAAACCAACTACGGTTTTGTCTTCGTGAGCAACGATCCGAACCCGACCGACGATTCGGCGCTGTCGTCCGATTCGACCGAACTGTCGGGGAGCGGACTCGCCGCCGAGAAGGCCCGTCGTCTCGATCGTCTGGCCGAGATGCGCGCGGCGGGCGTCGAGCCGTATCCGTATCGCTTCGATCGCACGCACACGCTCACCGAAGCGCGCGCCGCGTGG
>VFZC01000009.1 GCA_016871355.1 Actinomycetota bacterium | reverse complement strand
ATCGGACGAGCCGCCACTCGTGGCGATGGCCACGATCAACGCGACCACAACCGCGATGACGACGACCCCGATCACGACTTTGGTCGACTGCGACATCGACGACTTGTTCTTCGCTTCTGCGGCCACAAGATCCTCAGTCTTCTTCGATCAGTCTTCTCGAGTGTGGCCGCGATCGGCAACGGGTGTGACGAACAACAACGCGGCGATCGCCACGAACCCGGCCAAGGCCATGAACGCCAAGGTCACGAATCCGTAACTGCGGAACCACACGTCGGTGCACGACGGTCCGACCGTGCAGGCTCCGCCGTCGAGTGATGGACGCCATTCGATCAGGTAGTGATACGACGACAACGCCGCACCAGCCAGCAGTAACGGCAATGCGTACCAACGCACACCTCGATCGCGGCGCAACGCACCCACGAGAAGAATGCCGGCCAGTGGATACATGCAGATCCGCTGGAACCAACAAAGACGACACGGCACGTAGTCGGCCACCTCACTGAAGTAGAGCGAGCCAGCCGTGGCCACGGCTGCGACCAGCCAGGCCAGCCACGACGAGACGGCGTGCACGGAACGTACGAAGTCGGCTGCCGGAGTCCACGACGACGCGACGGCTCGTGCGAACACGAGAACGATCGCGCCACTCGCGGCGATGATCGCGAGCAACGACGTGAACGATTCCATGGCGCGAACATCCATTGATTCCAGTATTGCGGCTCGGAGTGGAAAGATGGCAGTCGCCATGTCTGCGTCGTCCGGTTCGACTCCGGGTCCCGTCATCTCGTTCGCCGAGTTCGACCGACTGCGAAACCTGGGCGCTCGCATCGTCGTCGCCGATGTCCGTTGGTACCTCGACGGACGTGACGGACGCGCCGCGTTCGAGGCGGGCCACGTTCCTGGTGCGGTGTTCGTCGACATCGATCACCACCTGGCCGGACACCGTGAACCAACCGATGGACGTCATCCGCTGCCCACACCCGACGATTTCGCGCGCTCGATGAGCGAAGTCGGTATCGGCAACGACACCTGGGTGGTGGCCTACGACGACACCGGAGGCATGACGGCCGGACGACTCGTCGTGATGTTACGCATGCTCGGCTGCGCGGCCTCTCTCCTCGACGGCGGATACGGCGCCTGGCTCGCGGCCCATCCAGACGACGTGGAGAAGGGTCCGACACGAGTCGATTCGACTGCGCGTTTCACTCCCGTTTCCTGGCCGAACGATCGTCTCGCGTCGATCGACAAGGTGCGGTCGGCCGCGCATTCGCGCTCGGTCCTCATCGACGCACGCTCGGCCGAGCGATTCCGTGGCGACTCCAATCCGGTCGACACTCGTTTCGGACACATTCCGGGCGCCTACAACGCACCGTGGTCGGATGTCCTCGACGGTGGGCGGCTGCGTTCGATTCCCGAACTACGTCGTCATTACTCGGCACTCTGTGTGGACGATGCCGATGAGGTGATCGCCTACTGCGGTTCCGGCGTCTCGGCCTGTCTGAACGTGTTGGCCATGGAACACGCCGGATTCGCACCCCCCAAACTCTTCGTCGCGTCGTGGTCGGGGTGGTCGGCCGATCCGAACAACGACGCCGAGACCGGGCCCGTCACACCCGATCATCATCGGCATCGCGATCCGCGCACCGCGCACCGCGCGTCGTTCCGCGCGCTGGTCGAACTACGCCGTACTCGTCAGCGTCGCCGGTTGGCCGAAGTCGAGTGGTTCGAGGCTCTGTATCGGGTGTATCTCGCCGCATTCATGTACGGCGGCGGCATTCTCTTCGTCTCCGACTTGGTGGCCGGTGATCCGGCCTCGTCGAACTTCGTCATCGACGTCGAGCAGTTCGGGCCCGGTTGGCTCGGACTGGCCGCGGTGCTCGCCATCACCTTCGGCCTGCGTTCAGGAAGTCGAGGCGGACCACTGGCTCTCGAAGAAGCCGATGTGCGTCACGCTCTGCTCGCACCCATCGACCGCGCTCGCGCCCTTCGACGTCCGGCCGTGCAACGAATGCGAACGATCGTGTTCGCCGCCACCGCGATCGGAGCGTTCGCCGGACAACTCGCCGGTCGACGCTTCCCTGGTTCGGAAATCGCCTGGGCCGCCGGTGGAGCGCTGTGGGGCCTCGGTGCCGGGTCATTGTTCGTCGCAACCGCATTCATCGCTCACGCCATGCGTCTGCGCCAGTCGATTGCAACGGTGATCGGATTCGGACTCGTCGGGTGGCAGGCCGGCACCGCACCGACCAAGGCCTTCGGTCCGGCCGATTCGATCGGTGGACTCGCGTTGTGGGGTGAGCGCACACGACCGATCGAACTGATCGGCCTCGTCGTCGCACTCGCTCTTCTGATCGTCGGTGTGGCAACGATCGGGCGGCAGTCGCTCGAAGCACTCTCACGTCGTTCGGCCCTCGTGACTCAACTGCGCTTCGCCGTCACGATGCAAGACCTTCGGACCGTGATGCTCTTGCGTCGACAACTCGCACACGAGCAAAGTCGACGCCGACCCTGGTTGAGACTTTCGAGAAACGGTCGTGGTTCAGCCGAGTGGCGACGCACCATTCATGGCATCGCTCGCTATCCACTCACTCGTGTTCTACGCATCGCGATGTTGTCGGCCACCAGTGGGGCAGCCGCGGCTGCCGTCATCGACGGTTCGACTCCGCTCGTCGTGGCTTCAGGACTGCTCAGTTTCATCGTCGGTCTCGAACTGCTCGAACCGCTCGCTCAGGAAATCGATCACGGAGAGCGCACTGATTCGCTACCCGTCGAGCGGGGTCCGTCGTATCTGAAGCTCACGTACGCATCGGTCGCGGCGAGTGTTCCGTGTGCCGCCGTCTTCGCCGTCACCGCGTCAATCCTCACGCCCGACCACACGATGATCGTCCTGACCGCGGTGATCCCGGCCGTTCT
Source organism: Actinomycetota bacterium (assembly GCA_016871355.1). Classification (GTDB taxonomy): domain Bacteria; phylum Actinomycetota; class Acidimicrobiia; order Acidimicrobiales; family Ilumatobacteraceae; genus Casp-actino8. The sequence continues at coordinate 92,563 of VFZC01000009.1, read as the reverse complement.
GGCCGGATTGGCCGGTGCCGCCATCAACATCGTGTCGGGTGCTCCCGATCCGTTGACGTCGACCGCTCAGAACAACCTCATGCCACCCGAGGTCGCCGGAACGATGAGCGTGCTCAAGGCGATCTGGCCGGTTGCCTTGGCCACTGTGGGCCAGGTTCCCTTCGCGTTCGCCGGTCACGCCATCGAAAACGGCAACGGACCCGAAGCGGCCGCACTGCGAGCGAGCATCGCGATCGTGTTGATGGTCGGACTCGTCGCGGCGTGGATCCATCGACGCGATGCGATCAGCGCATGGATCGCCAACGCCGCCAAGGAAAGTCGTCAACCTCAACAGAGTCGGGCACAATGAGAGCCCAGCCATGAATTCGAGCAATCGCCACCCTCGTCCGCCCGCTGCCCAATCGGACAGCACGCACGGAGAACGCGCGGCGTTCACGACACGAGGTGTCACGAAGGACTACGGCGACGGTCCGGTGCTGCATCCGCTGTCACTCACCATCGACACGAGCAGCAAAGTGGCGCTCATCGGTCACAACGGATCGGGCAAGACAACTCTCTTGCGTATCGCGGCCGGTCTCCTCGATGCAACGGGGGGCTCGATCGAAATCCACGGACACCAACCCGGCTCACTCGAGGCCCGGCGCCACGTGAGCTATCTGGCCGACACGCCGGTCTTCTACGACGACTTGTCGGTGTGGGAACACCTCGAATACGTGGCTCGAATGCACGACGTCGGCGACTGGCAGCGAACCGGCACCCAGTTGCTCGAACGTCTCGGAATCGCCGATCGCGCCGATGACCTCCCGTCGCGTTTCAGCCGCGGCCTCAAGCAGAAGGCGGGCATCGCACTCGCGTTCATTCGACCCTTCGACGTACTCCTCGTGGACGAGCCGTTCGTCGGGCTCGACGCCACCGGCAAAGACGCGCTGCTCGCGTTGCTCGACGACATCGGTGACGCCACGGCCATCGTGGCCACCCACGAACTCGGCTTCGTCGCGCGCGTCGAACGTCTCATCGCTCTGCGTGACGGGCGACTCATCTACGACGGTCGACCCGATGACGCCCAGGCCCGCGAGCTCGTGGCCACCGAAGGTACGAACACCGAGGTGTGATCCTGCTGAAGAGCATCAACGGCTCATCGGTACACTCGCATCATGAAGGAATTCGCATCGGTCAAGGTGTCGGCCTCCGACAGCGACGGACTCGCTTCCACGCTCACCGCCAAGTCGGTCGATGGTTGGGCGGTCCTCTCCATCGTGTCGGTTCGCGAGGGATCCGAACTGGTCGCATTCCTCAGCCGCGACACCGTTGCGAACGTGAATCCCACGCCGGCATCGAGCCTGGTCGCCACACCCGCTTCAACACCGGCTCCGGTGTCGTCACCCACATCCACCCCGACGGTTCCGGCTGACTGGTACAAGGATCCGGCCGGTCGGTACGACTACCGCTACTGGGACGGAGCGAAGTGGACCGAGCACGTGTCGCGTGCGGGCACCATCCACAAAGATCCGCCCACTCCGTGAGCCGACTTCCCTGACGAGCGATTGCCGTGCGCGCGACATCCATTGGCCATGCCGGAATCCTGATCGAGACTCGCCAAGGTTCGATCCTGTGCGATCCGTGGTTCAACCCGGCGTTCTTCGGCTCGTGGTTTCCGTTCCCGCGCAACGATCGACTCCCCCGTCAGGTCGCCGACGCCATTCGTCGTCCTTCGTTTCTCTACATCTCACACCTGCACGGCGATCACCTCGACGAACAGTGGCTCGTCGAGAACGTGTCGCGCGTGACGCCGATCCTGCTGCCCGACTTTCCAACCCAAGAACTCGAACGGCGACTTCGTTCACTCGGGTTCAACGAATTCATCCGCACCAAGAACGGTGAAGAAACCGATCTGGGTGACGGACTCATGGTGGCCATCCACGTCGAAACGGCCATCGCCGACGGACCCGGTGGCGACTCGGTTCTCGTCGTGTCCGACGGGGTGCATCGCCTCGTCGACCAGAACGACTGCCGCACCAGTGATCTGAACGTGCTTCGTTCGCACGGACCGGTCGACCTGCACTGGCTGCAGTTCTCGGGAGCCATCTGGTATCCGATGGTCTACGACGAACCGGCGGCCCGTAAGCGATCACTCATCACCAACAAGGTCGAGAGCCAGTTCGCGCGGGCACTGCGCTACGTCGAAGCGATCGGAGCTGGTTCGGTCGTACCCTCGGCCGGACCACCCTGTTTCCTCGATCCCGACCTCTTCGGTTTCAACGTGATCGACGGTGACGAGTTGTCGATCTTCCCCGATCAGACCGAATTCCTTCGTCGTCTCGGTGACAACAACCACCGCGGGATTCTGAACGTCCCGGGCACCGTGATCACTCTCGACGATCACAAACTGTCGGTTCGACATCCGATGACCGACGACGAGGTGCAGTCGATCTTCACCAACAAGCGCGACTACCTGCTCGCCTACCAAGCCGATTGGAATCAGTGGCTCACCGAGCACAAGGAGTCGTGGGCCACACCAACCACCGATCTGGTGGGCACGCTCTCGCGCTGGTGGGAACCACTCATGGTCATGGCGCCCACACTGCGTTCGGCCATCGGCGCAGCCTGTCTCCTGCGGGCCGGCGATCTCGAGATCCTCATCGACTTCCCCAACGGGCGCGTGCGACCGTTCAACGGAGAAGACCACGGCTTCCGCCTCGACATCGATCGGCGACTGGTGGAAACCGTGGTGGCCAACAAGTCGGTCGACTGGAGCGACAAACTCTTCTTGTCATGTCGCTTCTCGGCCTGGCGTCGCACCGAATACAACGAATTCCTCTACAACTTCTTCAAGTCGCTCTCGGTCGAGCGCATGCAACGGGCCGAAGACGAAGCCGTCCGACGACTCGCACCGGCGCCGGCGTCGACCGAGATCACCATCGGCGACTACGTCGTCGAGCGCTACTGCCCGCACCGCCGAGCCGACCTCACGGTGTTCGGCGAACTCGAAGGTTCGACCCTGGTGTGCACACTGCACGGTTGGAAGTTCGATCTCGAGACCGGTCGGTGCCTCACCGCCGACGATCGCCAACTTCAGGTCAGGCGCGCCCCTCGATCAACTTGATTCGGTAACCGAAGTCGTATCGTCCGGCTGGAAGTCGGAATCGTTCGTCGACATCGGGCCCACAGGTGGCAGTTCCGACACCGCGGTGAGCCACGTCGATGTGCACGACCAGATTGGGCGATCGAACGAGCTCGGTCACATCGGCGGCCCCGAACAGATCGGCATCGCGATACCCGATGGCCGACATGTGGAGCGAGTGAGGCTCGATCGCCTCGATGCGCAAGCGCCGTGAGGGCGAGTACACCACTTCGAGCCATCGGCAATCGGTCCGCAGGCCGAACTCCTGAGGAACGACGTACGGGAGCTCGTCGGGTGCCGCTTCGAACACGTCGACCACCGCACCAGCCGAGCGGTCGGGCATGTTCTCGAGTGGACCGCGGCCGAACCAACGCAACAACGCGCTGGGCTTCACGTCGAACGACACGCCGATGCGCGGGAGGTCGACCAGCGCATCAGGCACCACGACCGAGTGTCGGAACACCGCCCAACCCTCCGAGTCGGTGTACGTCTCGCACGAGTGTTCGACGAGATCGTGCGGATCGCGCCGATCGACACCTGCGTCCAACCATCGTGACAGGGCGGCCCCACCGATCCCCATGCGGTCGCGCAGATCGGGCAGCAGTTTGAAACCGTCGTTGTCGACCGTGGCTCGCCACAACGTGAGCGATGGAAGAGTGATGAGCGCTCGTCGCGTGGGCTCGTACGACACACCGAGTGCGGTCTTGGTTCCCCACACCGGCGAGCGATCGTCCGATCGCAACACCACCTGATCCCAAGCCACCAGATGTCCGCGTTCGCTCCAGGGTGTGGCGCGCCGCGAAGCCCAGCGGAACGTGAGCAACGCTTCACCACAGCACGAATCGAGGATTTCGCGCGACACCGGATGATCGACGATCACCGACTGACCCGGACCCACCTCGGGATTCCACGTTCCCTTGGCGACCACACGATCCGAATCGCGCAACGTCCATTCGCCACTCAACCATTCGAGGCCACGGAACGACTGACGGTTGGTCACGCGCACCTTCCAACCCACCGCCACTACCGACACCGGTCGATGCACCCAGGCCACCTCTTGCATCGCGGGATGAGGGTGACCTTCGGGCGACACCAGACCGTCGGCCACGAAGTTTCCGTCGTTGGGTCGATCACCGAACTGGCCGCCGTAGGCGAACCGCTCTCCGCGTGCCGTGCGCTGCCGTAGGCCGTGGTCCTTCCATTCCCAGATGAATCCACCTTGAAGAATGCGGTGCTCGTCGATCAAACGCCAGTAGTCGGCCAATCCACCGTTGGAGTTGCCCATCGCGTGGCTGTACTCGCACATCACGAGTGGACGGGTGCCGAGGTTCTGCGTGGCGTACAACTCGATGGCCGCCGGCGGCGAGTACATCGGACACACCACATCGGTGACGTTGCGACCTCCTTCGGTCCAGCCGGCATGAAAGACGGCGCCCTCGTAGTGCAGCAAGCGGGTGGGGTCGAGACGGCGAATGAGAGCCGCGCTCGCGTCGTGGTGTTCGCCGTATCCGGACTCGTTGCCGAGACTCCACATGATGATGCAGGCGTGGTTGCGGTCGCGCTCGACCATGCGGCCGACTCGTTCGAGCCAGGTCGAGCGGTACGACGCGTCATGGCACAGCGAGGTGTTGAAGGCGTGGCTCTCCACGTTCGCTTCGTCCACCACGTAGAGACCGAGTTCGTCGCACAGATCGCAGAAGCGGTGATCGTTCGGATAGTGCGAGGTGCGGACCGCATTGATGTTGTGTCGCTTCATCGTGAGCAGATCGGCACGCATTCCGTCGACCGTGACCGCCTTGCCGCGGTCGGGATCGTGATCGTGGCGATTCACACCCATCACCGTGATCGGAGATCCGTTGACCGACAACAAGCCGTCGACGATCTCGACGCGCCGGAAGCCCACGATCTGACCGAGTGCCTCGACCACCTCACCATCAGGTGACATCAGTTCGACGATCACGCGATAGCGCTCGGGAGTCTCGGCCGACCACGGTCGGACGCCGCGAATCTCCGATGTCACGGTGGCGTGATGTCCGGTGAACACGTACGGAACACGATGGGACGCCGCCACCCTGGCCTGGAGGACCTTGCCCTTGCGAACGCCGTCGAGCGTCTCGACCCACGTGCGAATCGACCAACCCTTGTCGAGATCGCCCGCCCCGGGCTCGATACGAGCGTCGACGGTGATGGAGCCCTTCTCGCCGTCCCAGTCGGCGATGGTGTCGAGTCGCGCGACGTGAACCGCCGGACGGGCCTCGACGAACACCTCGCGATGCAGGCCAGCCATCCACCACTGATCTTGATCTTCCACGTATGACTGTGCGCTGTACCGAATCACGACGATGGCCACGTCGTTGGGTCCGGTTGTGACGAGACCAGAGACGTCGTACTCACTCGGAAGGCGGCTGTCGGTTCCGTACCCCGCGAACTCGCCGTTCACGTAGACCGCGTGCACGCTCTCGGCTCCACCCACGTGCAACACAATTCGACGACGACGCCAGTTGACCGGAACCGTGAACGTGCGGCGATACACCCCGGTCGTCAAACGATCCGGGAGATGCGGCGGACGCAGCGGCCACGGCATGTCGACGTTCGTGTAGTGCGGCAGGTCGTCGAAACCCTGCATCGTCCAGTTGCCCGGCACGGCCACCCGCCGCCACCCACTGCCAGCGCCCGACACAGCCGAGGCCGGGACGACATCGGGGTGTTTCCAGAGTTTGAGATCCCAGGTTCCGTCGAGGCTGCGCCACCACGGACTCGATTCACGCCCGAGACGAACCGATTCGGCGTCGGGGAACGTGGTGAGGGTGGGCCGTTGCGCCAACCGCCGCCAGGCGACCACACCAGGATCGGTCCACGGTTTCAGGGCGCCGATCACCGGAAGCACTCGCACAGAGTGCCACAGCCCGTCTACGCCTGCGAATGAACCCAGACCGTGGTGCCCCGCGGCACCAGTCCGGACGACCACAGGAAGTCCATGGCCGGGGTCGCGAGCCGCACACATCCGTGCGACGCGGGGTACGGCGGGATCTTGTACGCACCGTGCAAGGCGATGCCGCCGTTGAAGTACTTGGGTCGATAGATCTCGCCCAGATCACCCTCGCGCCAGCCCTTCGTGTACTCGCGATCGATCTGGAAGATTCCGTCGGGGGTCTGCGAATCGCCGCGCACCCACTTGCCCCATTCGTTCTTGTCGCGCGACACGTACGGGACACCGCTGCCGGTGGAGATGTTGAAGATCCAGACGGCCACCCCGTCCTGAACCAAGAACATGAGCTGCCGGTTCTTGTCGACCTCCACGAGAGTTCCCGATGTCGACAAACCATGCGCGCGAACCGTCGCATTGTTCAATGCGTCGGCCGTCGCGACATCCACCGACTCGGTGGGCTCGAGGGCGTTGTACTTCTGGAAGGCCTGCAGGGCCTGACGGGTGGTGACGCCGAAGTCGCCGTTGACCGCCTGGAGCCAGAAGCCGAGATCGAGGAGCCGTTGCTGAACCGCGGCCGCACCCGCACCCGACTGGCGCCCGATGGGTTGGATCAACTCGACCGGGGCCGCCACCGGAACGGTGACCACCTGCGGAGGAGGCAGGGTGGTGGACGCAACGACGGGCGCGGCCGTCGACGGCGGCGGCATCGTGGTCGGTTGCTCGACGAGTGGTGGCAATTCGATCGTGGCGGCCGGTCGCGTGGCGGCGTCCACGGCGGTGCCGGTCGCGGTCGAACACGACGAGGCGATGAGCGGAGCGACCAACGACAAAGCAAGCGGCAGAGTCAATGACAGACGAGGCGTGAGCCAACCGATCGATCGAGTCACCGCCACGCTTCGCACGATGACGTCGAAAGTAGTGAGACGCGCCGCTCAGTTGGCGGATACCCGTGTCACTCGTGGTGCGGTCAGTTGTACTGCGCGGGCAACTCGAACCAGATCGTGAGCGCGTACTTCACTCCCGATCGAAGCGGAAGAGTCTGATGCGGGTGCGTCACGAGTGACGGCCACACGAGGAGAGAGCCGATCGGCAGATCACGATTGCTGAACTGCTGGCGCGGGAAGTCGAGTTCGGCACCTTCGTAGCCGTCGTTCAACTTCACCGACGCCGACACCTGGGCCACGTCGTGATGGATTCGCAATTCGGTCTGCGAGTCGCTCGAGTACTTGATGACGAAGACGTCACGGAGGCCGTGGTAGTCGATGAGCGGCCATTCGCGCCGCAGGATCGGCCAGATCCGATGACCGAGGTCGTTCTGCACCGCCTCGAACAGGGCCGGGCTGATGGCAGCCAGGCTCACTTCGTGACCGGGAACCGGATCGTCGGGTTGCGGGCTGAATCCGCCCACCGCTTCGGCGGCACGAATCACGGCCGAGCACATCGCTGGCGTCCAGAAGGGCAGAACGAGCAACTCGGGCCCGACGATCCGCAGGTCGTCGGTCGGGTCGATCGCGTCGTCGTACGCGAGGACACGCTGCAGGTCGTCGAGGCTCATCACCCTCGAGTCTGCCAGCGCAGCGGGATGGTCCACGGGCTCTTGTCGATCTGCGACCAGTCGAATCGTCGAGCCACCTCGTCGAGCGGCCCGGTCGGCAGACCGAGGCTCGTCAACAGTTCGTCGCGCACGACTTGCACCGACTCACCGAGCGCGGTGAGATCGGCCAGAGTCACCGCGCCGTGCCGCTTGGCCAGCCGTTCGCCGTCGGCACCGAGCACGAGTGGCACGTGCGCGTACTCGGGTGAGGCGTGACCGAGGAGCCGCTGCAGATGTATCTGACGGGGAGTCGACGACAGGAGGTCGTCACCACGCACCACCTGCGTGACGTCTTGCCACGCATCGTCCACCACCACGGCCACGTTGTACGCGGGCACACCGTCATTGCGACGCAGCACCACGTCGTCGACGGTTCCTCGGTACACGCCCCGAATCGCGTCCACCAACTCGTACGACTCAGCGTTGGTCCGCAAGCGGATGGCCGGCGGCCGACCGGCTCGCACCCGCTCACGCTTCTCGGCGGCACTCAGATCGCGACAGGTTCCGGGGTAGGCGCCGTCCGGGAGTGCACCGTTCGGTGCACTGGCCGCCTCGCGAATCTCACGTCGTGAACAGAAGCATTCGTACGTGAGGCCACGAGCGGTCAGATCGGCGATGACCTCGTCGTACACCGCGAATCGTTCGCTCTGACGAATGATCGCGGGGTCGAACTCCATTCCCAAGGCCCGCAGGTCGTGAATCTGCGACTGCTCGTGTTCGACTGTGCTGTTCGCGCGATCGAGATCTTCGATGCGAACCACGAAGTCACCCCCGACGGCCCGAGCCCCGATGTACGCGGCGATCGCGGTCCGCAGGTTGCCCACGTGCAGCACACCGGTCGGCGACGGAGCGAAGCGGCCTCGAGTCACGATTCTCATTGTCGCCAATCAGCGGGCCGAATCGCACGGATCGCGACGATTCTGGTGAGATGAATCCGTGACGTCACGACGGTTCGATGCGAGCTGGCGCCAACCCGAGCGGCGTGAGTTGGGGCGACGGGCGCGGATGGCCGCGATCCTCGCACGCGATGGTGCCGAATGCATCTGGTGTCGCCGTCCCATCGACATCGGGCTGGTGGAAGCCACCACCGAACATCTCGTGCCCCGCATCAAAGGTGGCCCGAGCATCATCGAGAACGAAGTGGCGGCCTGTCGCCGCTGCAACGGTCAACGCGGGCACGTCACTCCAGCCGAATGGATCGACGAATGCGAACGGCGAGGCTGGGAACCGAATCGCGCGGCCGTGATCGCAGCGTTGCGAAGGCTGGAGACCGCGTTCGCCGAACGCGGTGGCATGAGGCGTATTCGCCCCTACGTGGCGTCGCAGTTACGACGGCTCACGAAACACGAACGCAACGCTTAGTGCGTCTTGGCCACGAACGCGTTGACCGCCGATGCGAACTCGGGGCCGCGATCTTCTTGCAAGAAGTGGCCGCCCCCTTCGATGGTCTGATGTGGCATACCGGCCGCCCCGGGCACGCTCTTGCGGAAGATCCACTCGCCATTGCGCGTGACCGGATCGCTGTCGCCGAACATCGTCACCAACGGCTTGGTCCACGACCGCAACAACTCCCATGCATCGCGATTGGGTTTGCTCGACGGGTCGTTCAACGACGCCGGCACGAGCGACGGCATGATCTTGGGTCCGGCCTTGTAGTCCTCGGAAGGAAACGGTGCGTCGTACGCGGCCAGCACTCCGGGCGCGAGCGGCTTGCTGGTGCATCCACCCTGGATGATGGCCGACGTCGGGAATGGATCGGCCTTCTGGCTGAACTCGCGCCACTTCAAGAACGCTTCGTTCGGCTCGGGATCACCGGTGGGCATACCGGTGTTGGCCACGACGATGCGTGCGAACCGCTGAGGTAGCGCCATCGCCACGCGCAAACCGATCAAGCCACCCCAGTCCTGACACACGAGCGTGAGGTTGTGCAGGTTGTTGGCGAGAAGCCACTGGCTCATCCAATCGACGTGACGCTCGTACGTGTGGTCGGTCATCTTGGTGGGCTTGTCGCTGCGTCCGAAACCGACGAGATCGGGAGCGATCACGCGATGTCCGGCCGAGACGAACACCGGAATCATCGTGCGGTACAGATAGGCCCAGGTGGGTTCACCGTGCATACACAAGATGGTCTCGTTCGCATCGCTCGGACCCGCGTCGACGTGGTGTACACGCAACGTCGTGCCGTCGTGAGCCGTGACGTCGGTGTACACCGGTTCGTACGACCAAGTGGGAAGTGAGGCGAAAGCCGACTCGGGAGTGCGCAGCACGTCCATCGTCGCGATGGTAGCAAGAACTCGACGGCCGGTGGTCTGCGTCAGGGCAAGCGGTAGGTACTCGACAACCGCGCCGGCCCGTCGTCGTCGACCACCAACAGACGACCTTCAGCGGTCAACTGCGTGAGATGAGCGAGCACACTGCGCGCGGCCGGAATGTGTAGTTCGGGTACGACTGCGGCGTACATCCGCCGCACCATCGGAGCCACCGTGCCGATGCCATCGGCGACGCAAGCCAGAACTTGAGCCTCACGAGCGAGGCGATGGTCGTAGTACGCGGAGAGGAACGGCCCAGGATCGGTGACCGGTGCACCGTGAGTGGGCCACAACACACGGTCGCCACGACTTTGAACCTTGGCCAATGACGTGAGGTAATCGCGCATGTCGCCGTCGGGTGGCGAGACGATCGTGGTGCTCCAGCCCATGATGTGATCGCCCGTGAACAGAGCCTCTTCTTCATCGAGGGCCACGCACATGTGATTCGACGTGTGTCCGGGAGTGTGCACCGCGCGCAGCGTCCAGCCGTCGCCGGCCACCGCCACGTCGCCGTCATCGACCTGAATGTCGGGCACGAAACCGGTGTCGACCGACTCGCGCATCTCCGCGTCGTCGGGATCGAGGCCGGCTTTGCGAGCGATCTCGCGCTCTTCTTCGATCTGCTCGGCGGTCTTGGGCGGCGGAGCCAACGACTCCATCACCTTCATGTCGGCGTCGTTGTCGAGAATGCCGACGTCGCCGTGCGATTTCCATGAGACCGTGGGCGCACCCATGAGTTCGCGAGCCCAGGCCGCCAAACCCACGTGGTCGGTGTGGCAATGCGTGATCACGATCGCGCGCACCTCGTGATCGCGAACCGCGTCTTCCAGGGCTCGACGATGCTCGGGAAGATCGGGGCCCGGATCGATGATCGCGATGTCGCGACCCGCCCCCACCAGGTAGGTGCCGGTTCCGGTGAAGGTGAACCGCGATGGGTTGCGCGCGACGATGCGCCGAATGAGCGGGCTCACCGACGCGACGGTTCCGTATTCGAGCGAATCGATCGGAGGAACGAAGGGGATGCCAGCCATCGGAGATCAGTCCCGGCTTCCGACTGCGGCCGCCAGTGACCCGACGATACGCACTTCACCCACCGGCCGTCCATGGCCGAGGACGGGTGAGGCGAACGCACTCGGATCGACCGACGACGTGTCGATGCCCAACAACGACAACGCACCGCGCATGATCGGTGGACGAGCACGATTGGCTCCGTCGGCCACTTTCATGGCCACGGCGCGCCCATCGGGAAGGGCCACGGCGAACACTCCTTCGGCTCCGTCCTTCGCCATCAGTCCGGCCACTCCCCGCATCACGAGCGTCACGTCGCGTTTCGGTCCGCCCACCATCTCGGGGTGGGAGGTCATGGCGCGATGAATTCGCCGGCCATGCTCACCGGCTTCACCCGTGGCCAGGTTGCGAAAGGCGTGGGCCAATCCGAGAAGACTGATCACGTGCGCCGGTGCGCCGCAGCCGTCGATGCCGATGGCCGCAACACTGCCCGAGGTCAATGCCGGCAATGAATCGGTGATGGCGCGTTGCAGCGGGTGGTCTTCCGACAGGTACGACGCATCGCGAGACCATCCCGACGCCACACAGGTGGCCAGCATTCCCGCGTGTTTGCCCGAACAGTTCTGCTGAAGGGACGACTCGTGGCCACCGCGTCGTAGAACGTCGTGGGCCTCGTGGTCGTCGAGCGGAAGGTCGGGTGTGTTGCACAGAGCGTTCTCGTCGAGGCCGACGGTCGCCAGGATGCGGCGCACTCCATCGAGATGCTGCGCGAGACCATCGTGGCTCGAACACACGAGCGCGAGCAGGTCGTCGGGAAGGTCGAGACCATTGGCCAACATCGCGTTGACCTGGAGCGGCTTCATCGACGAACGCGGGTAGATGTCGAGAGCCGGGTCACCGGCGGCGAAGGCGACGCGGCCATCGGAGTCGAGAGCGACCACCGCCGCGTGATGGACCGATTCGAGCTGATCGCTGCGGAACGACGCCGCGATCGGTTCGTAACCGGCCAGCGGATCGACCGAGCCGTTGGTCATGCGCCGCGGCCCCGTCGAAAGCGACGGCGCTCACCAGCCGAGTGTTCGGTGTTCCGCTCGCGCCGCTTCGGTTTCTTGTCGGGCGCACGAACGAGTGGATTGTCGATGAGTTCGTGACGCTCGCCCGACGCCGACGCCAGCGCCACCGCCATCGCCGCCACCGGCAACGCCAACACGGCACCAACGGGCCCGAGTAACGCGGCGCCGGCAATGGCGGAACCGAACGACACGGCCGGATGGATCTCCATCGTTCGCGCGGTGATGCGCGGCGCGATCAGGAAGTTCTCCAACTGCTGGTACAAGATGATCACGAGCACGACTGCCAACGCCTTGATGGGCGAATCGATGAACGTGAGAAGAATCGGCAGGACTCCGGCCACGTATGTACCGATCACGGGGATGAACTGCGAGATCAAGCCCACCCAAATGGCCAAAGCGACCGGGGCGGCCGTGCCGATCGACTGGAACGCGATCCAGTGCACGAGTGCCGAGGCACCAGCGAGCAACGCCCGCGAGTACAGATAGCCACCGGTCTTGTCGATCGCGAGATCCCAGGTGTCGAGCACACGTTGCTGCCGGGCCGCCGGGAGACGACTGCAGATGGCGCGGCGCAGACGCGGACCGTCGGCCACCAAGTAAAAGGTGAACAACATCACCGAGAAACCTTGGAGCAACAGACCGAGTGCGGTGACCGAGAGCTTCAACGCGTCGTCCTGTCGATTGCGAATGAATTCCTGCACCGATCCATCCGGATCCTGGATGCTGTCGTTCACGGCTCCAGCGTCGATGTTGGCCCCGAAGGTGTCGTTCAAGAAGTTGACGGTGCGATTGACGTAGCGCTCGGAGTTCTGCAGCAAGTCGGCGACCTGCGTGCCGACCAATGTTCCGATGGCGACGACGAAGATGAGAACAGCCGCGATCACACCGAGCAGGATGACGAGAGTCGAACGACCGCGGGGCCAACCGCGGCGCGCCAACCGCGCCACACCGGGTTCGATGGCCAAGGCCAAGAACAGCGACACCAGCAACAAGATGAGCAGCGAGAACAAACGGTCGTACGCGTAGCGAACGAGGATCGTGGCCAGGAAGCCGAGCCAGAAGACGAGGACCGCTTTCCAGATCCAGCGCGGCATCTTCGAGGAGTTCGGATCGAACTCGACCCCGCCGGTCTTCTGACCATCCGACATGTGACGAGCGTACTGATCCGGACAGAGCAGTCCACCGCGGGAGATGGAACGATGGAATCATGAACGCCAAAGCCCACCGTCCCTCGCCGATCGAACCCGTGCGCTCGGTCCTGGCCGATGCCGTTCGGTCGCGGGTTGTAGGTACCAATGCCGAACAACGGGCCAGCGAACTGTTCACCACTCCCGGTCCGCGCTGGTTCGACGAGAACCGCCCCATTCGCACCGTGCACTCCGACACCGCGATGTTCATCGGTGGCTTGCGTGCGCTTCTGTTCCAATCACTCCATCCCCTCGCCATGGCGGGCGTCGCCCAACACAGCGATTACCGCCACGATCCGTGGGGTCGCTTGCAACGCACCGCCGACTTTCTCGCCGCCACCACCTTCGGTCCGGAGGCCGAAGCCACGAAAGCCATCGAGATGGTGAAGCGTGTGCACACGCGTGTGGTCGGGACCGCGAGCGACGGCCGTCGTTACAGCGCGAACGACCCACACCTCTTGAAGTGGGTGCATCTCGCCGAAGTCGATTCGTTCTTGCAGTCGCACCGTCGTTTCGGAGCGACCTCGCTGTCGAACGCGGATGCCGATCGCTACGTTGCCGACATGGCCGTGATCGCCGATCGTCTCGGCGTGATCGAACCTCCCACCTCGACGCTGCAACTCAAGCGGCAACTGGCCGAGTACCGACCCGAATTGAAGAGCTCCCGAGAAGCGCACGAAGCCGCTCGCTATCTGCTGGTGACTCCCCCGCTGCCGATGATCGCTCGCCCGGTGTACGGCGTGATCGCCGCCGCGGCCGTGAGCCTGCTTCCACTATGGGCGCGGGTGCCGCTGCGACTGCCGTGGTTCCCGGTGAGCGAACGGGCGATCGTGCGGCCAGCCGGTGACGTTCTGGCTCGTGCCATGCGGTGGGCACTCGGTCCCGACTCGCCCAGCCAGCAGGTTCCGGCCGAGTTTCACATCGACGTCTGAATCAGACACGCCGCGACGAGCGCTTCACGAGTTCGTCGTACAGCGACTGCTGAGCCGGATCGGTGCAGGCCGTGTCTTCCGGATGCCACTGCACGCCAAGGAGCCACTGACCCGAACCCGTGTGTTCGAGTCCTTCGACGAGGCCATCGGCTGACGACGCGGTGACCTTCAGACCCTTGGCGATCTCGTCGAGGCCTTGGTGATGAAACGAGGCGACACGCGCCTTGGTGGTGCCCATCGCGGTGGCCAACTTCGAACCTTTCACGATCACGACGTCGTGCAACACGAAGTCCTGACCGGCTGGAAACTTCGTGGGCGCGTGTTGCACCGACGTCTCACCGATGTGCTGGATGAGCGAACCACCCAAAGCGACGTTCACGAGTTGAATTCCGCGACACACGGCCAAGGTGGGCATCTTGGCGGCCAACGCAGCGCGAACGAGCGCCATCTCGAAGTGATCCTGTTCGGGATTCACTCCATAGACGTGCGGCTGGCGTTGCTGACCGTAGAGATGCGGATCGACATCGGGGCCACCCATGAGCACCAAACCGTGGAAGCGATCGAGGAGTTCGACAGCGTCGTCGTGGCGAAGTTCGCGCGGGCTGAGCGTGACCGGTTCGCCGCCAGCGCGAAGCACCGCGTCGAGGTACACCCGGCCGGCGAACGAGATCGCGCTCCGCGACACGCGACCGGCCGCGGCCATTCGTCCAGCAATCGCGATGAGAGGCCGAGACATGCGGTCAGGCTAACGACGCGAGCTGAACGACCGACGAAGACCGGCCGCCAGGTCGCCGCGTCGGCCCACCACCACGTCGTCGAGTTCGAGCCATGCCGCCATGTCGGTCAACTCGTCGCGCAGGGCCGCGACCACCGCCGCCTTGTCGACGCCCGGTTCACCGAACACGCCGTGCACCAGGAGCGATCCGGCCGCGCGATCGGCTTTCAAGTCGACACGCCCCACCAACGTGTCACCCAGAACGAACGGAAGAACGTAGTAGCCGAAACGCCGCTTCGGAGCCGGGGTGTAGATCTCGATGCGATAGTGGAAATCGAAGAGCCGTTCGGCGCGCTTGCGGTTCCAGACCACCGGATCGAACATCGACACCAGGGCTCGTGCGTCGACTCGACGCGGTCGACGCGCATCGGCATGCACATAGGCGATGTCGCGCCAACCGTCCACCGTCACCGGTGTGATTCGCTCCGCCTCCACCAATTCAGCGATGCGGGGTTTCACATCCCTGGTGTCGAGTCGGAAGTAGTCGGCGATGTCGTACACCGTTCCCACACCGAGAGCACGCGTCGCTTTGTCGACGAGTTCGCGCTGGGCATCGACGGCCGACGGAGTGCGCACACGCAGGTGTTCGGCCGGAATGACTCGTTCGGGCACGTCGTACACACGAGCGAAGTCGCGGGTACGTCGCGTGGCGGTGAGTTGACCGCACATGAACAAGTACTCGAGAGCGATCTTGCCGTCGTCCCAGTCCCACCACGAACCCTTCGGCCCACAACGCTCCCGAAGGTCGGCCGAGGTGATGGCGCCGTCCTGCGCGACCCGCTGAAGCACGTCATCGACGAACGATGGGCGGCGCTTCAGAAGGCTGCGCGCCGACTGCCACGGCCCGTGTTGGCTGCGTTCCATCTTCCAGCGCCACAAACGATGATCGCGGGTCGGAACATGGGCCGCTTCGTGCGCCCAGTACTCGAAGAGTTCACCCCGGGCCGTCGCCGACGGAATCAGATCGCGACGGTGAACTCCGAGACGCGAGAACACGGGCAACTCTTGGCTGCGAACCAGAACGTTGACCGAATCGATCTGGATGACACCCATGGTGTCGACTGCGTTTCGTAGATGGCGACGATCGACGCGACCGGCCGGGCGCGCACGATCGAGCCCTTGCGCTGCCAGGGCGATGCGTCGCGCCTCGGGAAGCGAAAGGGAACGCGTGCGGTCAGTCGGCGACGCTGATCGTGACTGAGTTGATGACGACATCGGTACGCGGACGATCGCCCGGGCCAGTGGGGACGTTCTGCATCGCTTCCACGACGTCGAGTCCCTTCACGACCTTGCCGAACAGCGAATACAGCGGTGGCAGACGCACACCGTCGGAACCACTGATGAGGAAGAACTGCGAACCGTTGGTGTTGGGGCCGGCGTTGGCCATCGCCAATGAACCGATCTCGTACTGACCGGCCTTGGGCAACTCGTCTTCGTACTGATAGCCGGGACCGCCGCGACCGGTGCCGGTGGGGTCGCCGCCCTGACACACGAAACCCTTGATGATTCGGTGGAAGATGATGCCGTCGTAGTAGTGGTTCAACGCGAGGAACACGAAGCTGTTGACGGTCTTCGGAGCCTTCACCGCGTCGAGAGCGATGACCAACTCGCCCATCGATGTGCTCATGGTGGCGGTGTATCGCTTCGTCGCATCGATTCCCATGGGCGGGTAGGCCCGGAACTTCTGCTGCTTGGGGGCTGATCCATCGAAGGGAGGGAAGGTCTCTGACATGAGGGACGACGCTACCTCCCACCACTACATTGGGTTCGTGGCCGACAACACCCGCCCCGACGAACCGTCGATCGACGACATCGAACGTGATCTCGCCGACGTGGAGGCAGCAATGACCCGGCTCGAATCGGGCACCTACTGGACGTGCGAGGTCACCGGGCAGCCGATCCCCGACGAAACCCTCGACGCCAACCCTCTGATTCGTCGGCTCCCGTCCTGACGAGCAGACTGGTGGGGTGAGTATTCGCCAAGTCACCGTGTCGGTCAACGGAGTCGATCTTCAAGTCACCGAGGCCGGCAATCCATCGGATCCATGTGTGGTTCTGTGCCACGGTTTTCCCGAGTCGGCGCACTCGTGGCGTCACCAGGTGTCATTTCTTGCCGACGCGGGGTACCACGTGATCGCACCCGACCAACGTGGCTACGGGTTCTCGTCCTCACCGAAGCGGGTGGAGGACTACGGAATCCGCCAACTGACTGGCGACATCATGGCTCTGCTCGATCATTACGGACACGAGACCGCCACGCTCGTAGGTCACGACTGGGGCGCGCTCGTGGTGTGGGACGCCGGACGACTCCACCCCCAACGCTGCAACGCGATCGTGGCCGTCAGTGTTCCGCTCACGCCATGGCCCGGTCGTCCGACCGATCTGTTCAAAGCGATGTTCGGCGACCGCTTCTTCTACATGCTCTACTTCCAACCGGTCGGACCAGCCGAGCGCGAACTCGAGGCCGACGTGCGCCGCACGATGCACTCGATCATGTGGGGCGCCTCAGGCGAGATGTACAAGGGAATTCCCACTGACATCCCGCCCATGGAAGGAACAGGGTTCCTCGACATGTTCACGGACGTTCCCGAACGACTTCCGTCCTGGCTCACCGCCGACGACCTCAACACGTACGTGAAGCAATACACCAACAGCGGCTTCTTCGGACCGGTGTCGTGGTACCGCAACCTCGACGCCAACTACGACATCATGAAAGACATCCCCTTCGACGTGATGGCGATGCCGACGTTCTTCATCGGCGGATCGAAAGACGGGGTGATCGCATCGCGTCTCGACACCATCGACACGACCAACTCGATCACTCCCAACTACAAGGGAAGTGTGATCATTCCCGAAGCCGGGCACTGGACCCAGCAAGAGAAGCCGGACGAGTTCAACGCGGCGCTGTTGGGTTTCCTGCGGTCTCTCTGAACACTCGCGGGATCCACTGCGCCGTCGGGAACCGATCAGACCACACCGACGCGGGATCGACACCATGTGGCGGCCAATTGGCGTCGCACGTGTACGCATGCCACTCGAACGGATTGCGGTAGTACGCGAAGCGATCGATCTCGGTGGAGAGTGACCGTTCGCTATGGGACGCGACGCGGCGCACGAGTGACACGATCACTCCCCCGACGAACCACGAGATGTAGGCGATCGGATACAACGGTCCGAACACGCGTTGTTGCCACACATGAACGTCTTCGTGATCGGTCACGAGTTTGCGGCGTCGTTCGTTGAGTACACCATCTCGTCCGGCCGCACCATTGACGACCGTGCCGATGGTGACCGCGAAGCCACGACGGAGCACGAGTCCTTCACGATGCACCATGCGGTTCTGACGTTCGGACAGCGACGGTTCGTAACCGGGTGACACACCGGTGATTCGCTCACGCAGCTCGCCGAGGCCCAGCACGACCAGACCGGCCGCGGTGGTGGGAAGAGCCCAGGTGTGATCGAGCACGAACGCGGCTCGACCGCGGCGCGTCGACCAGTCGTACACGCGTCGACGGCCGGCGACGAGACCATGCAGGAGACCCACAACCGCGCCAAGAATCGTGGAGCGCAGAACGCGTCCAGCCAACGCGCCCAGGAGTGCACCTCCCAGCGCCGCGCCCGCCACTCCGTTGCGATCGACGGGATCAACGGCTGTCACTACAAGAATCCCTTGTGTCCGAGCGCCATGACGTCCATCAGAGCAGCAATGGCCACGTGAAGGGCGACGCCCCACCAGATGCTGCGCGAACGCAGAGCGAGTGTGCCCATGACGATTCCGCCCACGATCGATGCCGCTGCTTCCAACGGTGGTTTCACGAAGTGGATCATGAGATACGGCACGGTGGCCACCAACACCGCAGTGGATCCGAGAAAGTCGGCGAGTCCGAGAACCAAGAATCCGCGGAAGAACGTCTCGATGGCCACGAACTGCACGACGTAGAACACCCACCACACCGACAGGTCGCCCCACACCCCGGTCTGACCAGGAGCCACATCGAAGAGTGGATACCGACTCTGGAATTCGGCGAACCAACTCGCCGCGATGACGAACGGCGCACCGATCACGAACAGAACCAGATACGTGCGGGCGTGTTCGACCGTACCGGTGATTCGCCAACCGAGATCGTGGCGATGTCCACCGGACAATCGAACGACGACGAACGGCACGACGAGATAGAAGACGATCTGTGTGCCGGCCCAGAAGCACATCTGGGTGAGATGACTCCACGAGTCGTCGGACAGGTTCTGTCCGAAGCGAGCACCCCACAGGCACACGAGTGCCGTGGCGAGAACGATGATCACCCGCCGTTGGCGGGCGTCGACGGTCACCGGTCGCGAAGTTTGGCGAGGAGTCGCAGGATCTCGAGGTACAGCCACACGACGGTGACCAAGAGACCGAAGGCTGCGAACCACTCGACCGAACGCGGATACTTCTCGGCCACACCGCGTTCGATGAAGTCGAAGTCGAGAGCCAGGTTCATCGCGGCCAGGACTGCGACCACCACACTGAAACCGATACCGAACGCGCTGGCCGACGAGATGAACGACGGCTGTGCGCCGAACAGCGACAACAGCAACGACACTCCGTAGAACACCATGAGGCCGAGCGTGGCGCCGATCACGATGCGACGGAAGCGGTCGGTGACCTTGATGATGCGCAGTCCGTAGAGCGCCAGCATCACGGCGAACACCGCAACGGTGGCACCAGCCGCTTGCACGACGATTCCGTCGTAGT
Organism: Actinomycetota bacterium; assembly: GCA_016871355.1. Classification (GTDB taxonomy): domain Bacteria; phylum Actinomycetota; class Acidimicrobiia; order Acidimicrobiales; family Ilumatobacteraceae; genus Casp-actino8. Next base: position 72,900 of record VFZC01000009.1, on the reverse strand, counting down.
ACGTCTCGTAGGCCCGTGAGATCGCCCCGACGAAGAAGCCCTGGGCCACGGCGTACACGGGTCCGAGAACACGAGCCCAGTTGGGCTTGAACGCGAGAACGATCGCGCACACCAAACCGACGAGAACGCCACCGATCGCAAGTGCGGGGAACTCGGTGACTTCACCTCGCGGCGCTTCCACCGCGGCCCACCCGAACCCGGCACCAGCGAGCAACAGCACGAAAAGAACTGCCGTGGCCGACACCGTTCCACCGAGGGTCATCGCGGTGGTGGTGGGATTCCACGGGCTCACGGGGCCGTCGTCGATCGGACGACGGGATTCGGGCGCTGGTGCGGCCCAGCCAGAATCGGCCTCGGCGGCCTTCTGCAGACGATTTTCATTTAGCAGGGGATTCGACATCGCTCATCTCCTCGACTCGGTGCTCGAACGATACCAATCTCCCCGCATCTACGGGTGGCGGGAGGTTGTTGTTGCACGGTCGGTCGGTAGCGTTCCGCCCATCACCGCCAGGCGGAGTGGCAAACCACTGAATGGTGATGCGTTCTCTTCCGAGAACGGTCGAGTGAGCAACATCCTGTGATGAATCGAGGGTGACCGATGGCCAAGGATCGCGTTGAGCGTGACGAAGAAGATCTCGTTCGTCTGTACCTGTCCGACATCGGTCAGTACACACTTCTGACGAAGGACGACGAAGTACGTCTCGCCAAGCAGATCGAAGCGGGCAAGACCGCTCAGGCCGCCATGGCGTCAGCCGATCCGAAGAGCCTCACCCCGGCCAAGAAGCGCGAACTACGCAACCTCGTGCGCGACGGCGAGACCGCCGAGCGTCAATTCGTTCAGTCGAACCTGCGCCTCGTGGTGTCGATCGCCAAGAAGTATCAGGCGTCGGGTCTGCCGCTGCTCGACCTCATTCAAGAGGGCAACCTCGGCCTCATGCACGCCGTCGAGAAGTTCGACTGGCGCAAGGGCTTCAAGTTCTCCACCTACGCCACATGGTGGATCCGCCAGGCCATCACTCGCGGTATCGCCAACACCGGTCGCACCATTCGTTTGCCAGTCCATGCCGGCGACACCCTCGCGCGCCTGCAGAAGGCTCGCTCGCGCCTCGAGCTCAAGTTCGGTCGCCAGCCCACTCTGCGCGAACTGGCCGAAGAAGTCGAGATGCCCGAAGACAAGGTCACCGAGGCCCTGCGCTTCGCCGCCGAGCCGCTGTCGCTCAGCGAACCGCTTCGTGAGGACGGCGATGCCGAACTCGGTGACGTGGTCGAAGATCGCTCGGCCGAGAGTCCGTTCGAGATGGCGGCCACCGCGCTGCTGCCCGAAGAGATTCAGCGTCTCCTCGCCCCGCTCGACGAGCGCGAGCGCGAGATCCTGAAGTTGCGCTTCGGCCTCGATCGCGGCGAGCCGCGCACCCTCGAAGAGGTCGGTGAGCACTTCAACCTCACGCGTGAGCGCATCCGCCAGATCGAAGCTCGCGCCATGAGCAAGTTGCGCCACCCGTCGAGCGACACCGGCGCTCGCGACCTGCTCGCCGTCTGATCGCCATCCACTAGCGTTCGCCCCACAGCAAGGGGGAACATGGCTGAGATTCACGGGTCCTGCGAACAACGCTTTTCGGCGTTGCGCGACATCTTGTCCGCCAACATCGATTCGGGTGCCGATGTCGGCGCGTCGGTCGCGGTGGTGCACAACGGCGAGATGGTGGTCGACATGTGGGGCGGCTGGGTCGACACAGACCACTCGGCGCCGTGGGACAAGGACACGATCACCAACGTGTGGTCGAGCACCAAGACCCAAATGGCGCTGTGTGCGCTCATGCTCGCCGATCGCGGGCAACTCGATCTCGACGCACCGGTGGCCACGTACTGGCCCGAGTTCGCCGCCAATGGCAAAGAGAAGGTTCTGGTTCGACAACTGTTGTCGCACACCTCGGGTGTGTCGGGATGGGATCAGCCCATCACGGTCGACGATCTGTACGACTGGGAGAAGTCGACGGCGAAGTTGGCCGCGCAGGCTCCGTGGTGGGAGCCCGGCACGCGTTCGGGTTATCACGCGCTGAACCAGGGTCACTTGGTGGGTGAAGTGATCCGTCGCATCACCGGCAAGAAGCTGGGCGAGTTCTTCCGCGACGAAGTGGCCGGACCACTCAATCTCGACTTCCACATCGGACTGGCTCCGAGCGAGTTCGGCCGAGTGTCGAACGTGATTCCTCCGCCGCCGCTGCCCATCGACATGACTGCTCTCGATCCGAATTCGGTGGTGGTGAAGACGTTCACCGGTCCGGCGCCGGGGGCCGAGGCATCGTGGACGAGTGAATGGCGTCAGGCCGACATCGGTGCTGCCAACGGTCACGGCAACGCACGTTCGCTCGCCTGGTCGCAAAGTGCGATCAGCAACGGAGGTGTGGTGAAGGGCAAGCGATTGTTGTCGCAGAAGACGATCGACAACATCTTCCGCGTACAAGCCGACGGTCACGACGACGTGTTGATGGCCCCGGTGAAGTTCGGTATCGGTTACGGATTACCGAACGAAACCGTGCCGCATCTTCCGACCGATCGCCGCGCGTGCTTCTGGGGTGGTTGGGGTGGTTCGGCGGTCGTGAACGATCTCGACGTGAACCTCACGGTCGTGTACGTCATGAACAACATGCTCGATGGTCTCGTCGGTGACTTCCGCGGAACGTCGCTCGTGACGGCCGCGTTCGAAGCCGTCCAGAAGTAAGAAACTTCCGCGCAACCTCCGCATTCGCGGAGGTGGACGGGACCCGTCGCTTCGCTCCTCCCGATTCCGCGCAACCTCCGCATTCGCGGAGGTGGACGGGAATCGAACCCGCCGAACGGGGTTCGCCCGTTCCAACCGCTTTGAAGGCGGCGGAGTCCACCAGGTACTCGGACACCTCCGACGGTGAGGGTACTGCCCGATCGTCACTAACCTGCCCGCCATGAAGCGACTCGTGATGTTCGCGGCACTCGTGGGCCTGGTCGCCTACGCCGCCAAGAAACTCAAACTCGTCTGATCGTCTCCGCGTCACCGGAGGTTCTCCACACACTCCGGCGACTTCACGGTCACCGACTTCCCCTCCGTCCTGCTCGTGAGAGGTCGTCTTGTTCGTCGTCGTTTCTTCGCCCAAAGGGGGCTGCGGTACCTCGGTGGTGTCCACCGCCCTGGCCGCGCTTCTCAGCACTGCCGTCATCGATCGCGATCGTCGCCTCTCCACTCGCCTGGTCGACCTCGGTGGCGACCAGCCGGCCATCCTCGGTGTCGGCACTCCTCCACACGGCATCACCAACTGGATGATCGACGCCGCCGGTCGGCGGCTGGCCGATCTCACGACACCGGTCACCGACCAGCTGGCGATCGTGCCGTTCGGTTCCGGGTCGTTACCCCCGACCGAGTCCACCACCTGGTCGGTCTTCGCTTCAGCCCTGCAGCACGACACCGGCACTCATCACACCGTTGTCGATGCCGGCCTCGTGACTCTTCCCGATTCTCTGTACGAACACTGCGATCTCCACATCATGATCGTGCAGCCCTGTTATCTCGCGCTACGACGAGCGGTGGTCGACCCCCGAATCAAACTGGTCGATGGTCTTGTGGTCGTGCGTCCCCCGCATCGAGTGCTCAACGATCGTGATGTCGAGAACGTCCTCGGCGTATCAGTTCTCGCGTCCGTACCCATCGATCACGACGTCGCTCGCCGGGTCGATTCGGGGCTTCTCCACTCCCGCCTTCCCGACGTTCTGCGTCTCGGCCTCGAACCACTCGTCGTCGGACCTCGCCACCCGTCACCGTGATCTCGCCACTCCCGCCTCTCATCCGCGACCTGCTCGACGACCATCAAGTCACCGACGTACTCGTGAACAACGGAACCGACGTCTGGGCCGAACGACGAGGTCGCGTCGACTTCTGCGGTCATCTGCAACCCGGTGACGTGGAAGCCATGTTCGAACGCATCCTCGCGTCATCGGGTCGTCGCCTCGACCGACTACATCCGGTGGTCGACACACGCCTACCCGACGGCACCCGCGTGTGCGGTGTCATTCCGCCCATTGCCGTCGACGGCGCCTGCGCCGCGTTCCGATCGCTCGGCAAGAACATGTTCGGTATTGACGACTTCACCGACGACTCGTTCGTTCGGACCGCGGTGCGTGATCTCGTGGCGGCTCGACACAACGTGCTCGTGTCGGGCGCGACCGGGGCGGGTAAGACGTCACTTCTCGCCGCACTCGTCGACGACGCATCACTCGACGATCGGATCGTGGTTCTCGAAGACACCACCGAACTCGCCGTGACCCATCCGCACGTCGTTCGACTCGAGTGCCGACCGGCCACCGCCGAAGGTCGCGGTGCCATCGACCTCGACGCATTGCTACGCACGTCGCTTCGCCTTCGACCCGATCGCATCGTGGTGGGCGAGATCCGCGGCATCGAGGCCGTCACCCTCGTCAACGCACTCAACACCGGCCACCGCGGATCACTCGCCACCATTCACGCCAACTCGGCCACCAATGCCATCGCCCGCCTCGGTCTTCTGTTGCGACGGTCCACACCCGGGCTCGATCGGACCACGGTCGACGAGATGATCACCGCCGCCATTCACACCGTCGTTCACGTCGAGCGGCTCGGCAACGGGCGGCGAGCCATCACGCGAGTGCACTCCCTGCACACCACATCATGAGTCCGTTCGATGCATCGTCTCTCCGATGGCGGGCCCGTCGTCGCTGTCGCGATCTGCGCGTCGCCCACGACCACCATCTCGAAGAGGCCGTGCGTGCGTTGGGTCATCACCTCGCGAGCGGATCGAGTCTCACCACGGCGGTTCGGCTCGCCAACGCCAGCCATCCCACCGCCACGTTCGGTGAACTCCGAGCCGCTGTCGATCGAGGATCGACCATGATCGAGGCGTGTGATCACCTGGCAGGCGGCGCCGACGCGACGTCTGATACGTCACTCACATTGCGCGTCATCGCACTCGCGGCCGAGCACGGTGGCGATCCGGTTGCGCACATCGACGCGCTCGAAGGCACGCTGCGGGAGCGTCGACATGCGCGCGACGAACGCCGAAGCCAGGCGAGCACCGCGCTGGCGTCCACCCGTTTTCTCACCGTCTTGCCGATCGTCTGCAGCGTGTGGATCTGTCTCGACGACCAGTCGGTGCGCGAGGTTCTGCTCGGGTCGCCCCTTGGCTACGCCTGCCTCACGATCGGCTTGGTCCTCAACGTCGTCGGTCGACGCTGGGTGACGCGGTTGGTGCGCTTCGCATGATGCTGCTCGTCGGAGCCTTGGCTGTCGTGCTGTGGACGCTGCGCCGACGTCGACGTTCGCGGGCCCGCCGATTGCGACTCGCCCTGCTTCACGCACTCCCCGACACGATCGACATCGTGGCCGCCGGGTTACGGGCGGGTTGCTCGAACTCCGATCTCTTGCGCCTGGCCGCACGGTCGGCGCCCGAACCACTGAAGGCGCACTTCGTGGCCGCGATCCGACAGTTCGACGACGGCGCCCGCATGGGTGAAGCGCTGAGTTCGTTGGCCCGATCGGCCGGCCCGGATGTCGAGCCGCTCGTGTCGGTGCTCCGTGATGGCGATCACCTCGGCATCCCCATCGACGAACGCATCGCCCGATTGTCGACCGACGCCCGAGCCACTCGTCGACGACTCAGCGAAGCCTCGGCTCGTGAACTTCCGGTGCGCCTCACTCTTCCGATCGTCACCTGCATTCTTCCGTCGTTCGTCGCCATCGTGATCGTGCCGGTTCTCATCGGCACGCTCGCCGATCTCCGCTCCAACTTCTGAAAGTCACCATGAACCGAGATTCCGGACAAGCAACATCCGAATACGCGCTGGTCATCCTCGCTGCCGCGCTCATCGCCCTCCTCGTCGTCGCCTGGGCCTCCGGCGGCGGTGGAGCCGGCAAGATCGGCGACCTGTTCGATCAGGTGATCGACAACGTGATGTCGCGCGTGCCGTGACGTCACGCGACCGCGGACAAGCCACGGTCGAACTCGCACTGGTACTTCCGCTTGTTCTCGTCGTTCTCCTCGGTTGTCTGCAAGTGGTCGAGGTGTTGGTCGAGCAGGTTCGCCTCGTCCACGTGGTGCGTGACGGGGCGCGGGCGGCTTCGGTCTCCGACGATCCGGAGGCGGCGGCTCGAGCCGTCACCGGTGCGCACCGAATCCGTCTCGACGTCGCGACCACCGACACCACCGTCGACGTGACCGGATGGGTCGACGTCACGACCGATGTGCCCCTGATCGGTCGACTACTCCCCGACATCACTCTGCGCGAACGCCTCACGATGACCGTCGAATCACCATGAGTCGGGTTCCGGTGAGGGCATCTCGCCGAACTACCGCAACACTGTGGGCGTGCAGACGGTGTGGGTTCTCGGCGACCAACTGAATCGCCGAATCGGTGCGCTGGCCGCAGCCACCCCCTCGACGCATCGAGTTCTGTTGGTGGAGAGCGTCGCCAAGCTCGCGTCGAAGGAATGGCACGTGCAGCGAGCACATTTCGTGATTGCGTCCATGCGGCGTTTCGCCGAAGAGTTGCGAGCCGAAGGTTTCGAGGTCGACTATCGACGGGCCACGTCACTCGCCGATGGGCACCGGCTTCACGTCGAACAGTTCCGGCCCTCTGGGGTCGTGGTCACCGAACCGCTCAGTTGGGACGGTCTGGCACTCGTTCGGCGTCTCGGTTGTTCGCTCGTTCGGAGCAATCAGTTCCTGTGTCACTACGACGACTTCGCATCGTGGAAGTCCACGAAGAAGTCGTTCAAGATGGAGGACTTCTACCGCTGGCAGCGCAAGCGTCTCGGCTACCTCATGGAAGGCGACGAACCCGTGGGCGGTCAGTGGAACTTCGACGCCGACAATCGCGAGCCTCCGCCCAAGGACGGTTCGGCCCCGTGGCCGATGCCGGTGGTGGACGTCCTCGACGATCTCGACACCGCGGTCCTCGACGACATCGCCCAACACACGCACGGCGCACAGCCGCACGGTCTGTGGGCCACATCACGCGCCGGTGCTCTGCGCCGACTCGACCACTTCGTCACCGACGTTCTTCCGATGTTCGGGCCGCACGAAGACGCCATGACCACCAACAGCTGGCACGTCGCGCACTCACTTCTCTCGCCGTATCTCAACATCGGCCTACTGCTGCCCGATGAGGTGTGCGATGCGGTGCAGCGCGCGTTCGACGACGGACGCGTCGCCATCGCCTCAGCCGAAGGGTTCATCCGACAAGTGATCGGATGGCGCGAGTACGTGTGGGGTCTCTACTGGGCCTGGATGCCCGAGTACGCGCACGTCAACGAACTCGGCGCCAACGAACCGCTCCCGCCCGTGTTCACCGGCCGCGCCGACACGCGCATGAACTGCCTGTCGCACGTGCTGGCCGCCGTCGATTCACACGCTTACGCCCACCACATTCAGAGATTGATGGTGATCGGCAATCTCGCGCTCATCGCCGGGGTCGATCCACGTGCACTCACCGACTGGATGTGGGCCAACTTCGTCGACGGCGCCGAGTGGGTGATGGTTCCCAACGTGATGGGTATGTCGCAGTTCGCCGACGGCGGACGCATGGCCACCAAGCCCTACGCATCGGGTGGCGCCTACATCGATCGCATGAGCGACTACTGCAAGGGTTGCGCGTACGACCGCACCAAGCGCGTGGGTGACGACGCGTGTCCGTTCACCACGCTCTACTGGGACTTCATGGCGCGACACGAACCACGCTTCGGTCGTAATCCGCGGGTCGCCCAACAAGTGCGGGCCGCGTTCAAGTTGAAGGACCTCGACGAGGTTCGCGCACGAGCCCGTGAGGTGACCGTGATGTTGCGCGAAGGGCGCCTCTAGCCGCGTCCACCGCCGGGCGCGATGTTGTTCACACCGTCGGTGCGGAACGCCGGGTCGTACTTGCGCAGTTCGGCGCGGGCGATCGTCATCTTGTGCACTTCGTCGGGGCCGTCGGCCAGACGCAGTGTGCGGATACCCGCATACATGCCAGCCAGCGGGAAGTCCTGCGACACACCACCGGCGCCATGGGCCTGAATCGCACGATCGATGATCTTGAGTGCCACGTTGGGCGCCGCCACCTTGATGGCCGCGATCTCGGTACGCGCACCCTTGTTGCCCACGGTGTCCATGAGCCACGCGGTCTTCAAGGTGAGCAAACGAATCATCTCGAGTTCGATGCGGGCCTCGGCGATCCAGTCCTGGATGTTCGAACGCTCGGCGATGCGCTTGCCGAACGTCGAGCGACTCAGTGTGCGCTGGCACATGAGTTCGAGGGCGCGCTCGGCAGCACCGATGGTGCGCATGCAGTGGTGGATACGACCGGGTCCGAGGCGGGCCTGCGAGATCATGAAGCCATCGCCCTCGCCGGCGAGCAGGTTGCTCACCGGAACACGAACGTTCTCGAAGCGCACTTCGCCATGGCCTTCGACGTCGTTGTAACCGAACACGCGTAGGTCGCGAACGACGGTGACGCCTGGTGTGTCGACCGGAACGAGGATCTGACTCTGCTGCTGGTGCGTGGGCGCCTGCGGATTGGTCTTACCCATCACGATCATGATCTTGCAGTTCTTGTGGAAGATGTTCGACGTCCACCACTTGCGTCCGTTGAGCACGTAGTGGTCGCCGTCACGCTCGATCCGCAACGAGATGTTGGTGGCATCGGACGACGCCACATCGGGTTCGGTCATGCCGAATGCGCTGCGAATCTCGCCGTCGAGGAGCGGGCGCAACCACTTCTCCTGATGCTCGGAGGTTCCGAACATCGTGAGCACTTCCATGTTGCCGGTGTCGGGTGCCGAGCAGTTGCAGGCCTCCGACGCGATGGGTGAACGACCCATGATTTCGGCCAGCGGTGCGTAGTCGAGGTTGCTGAATCCCTCGCCCCACCATCCGCTGTGCGGTTGGAAGAGATTCCAGAGGCCACGCTTCTTGGCTTCAGCCTTCAGCGTCTCCATGATCGGAGCGTGGAAGTGCGGATCGCCCGACTCGGTGACCTGACGGTGATGTACATCCTCGTTGGGATAGATCCACTCGTCCATGAACGCCAGCAAGCGTTCGCGATATTCGAGACAACGATCGGAGAAGGCGAAATCCATGCCCCGACCGTAGTGCTCAGGTCTTTCGCCGCCGAAAGCCTCGTCGATCTTCGGCCTTGAGCCGGGCCTTTTGCTCGTCTTCCAAGGCTGCTTCCTCGGCAACCAGCCGCTTCATGCTCTCGAGACGCAGTGGGTCGAGTCGCCCGTCATCAATCGCCGCACGCACGGCGCAACCCGGTTCCTCTTCGTGCTTGCAGTCGCGGAATCGACAGTGGTCCATCAGGTCGAACACGTCGGAGAACGCTCGCTCGATGCCGTGACCGCTCGACCACAGACTCAACGCCCGCACGCCTGGCGTGTCGATGAGCCAGCCGGCCGAACCGATCGGCTCGGCGGGCAACGCGACCAACGACGTGGCGGTGGTGGTGTGACGACCGCGCTGATCACCCTCGCGCACCGCTTCGGTTCGCTGCACCGTGTCGCCTACGAGAGCATTGACCACGGTGCTCTTGCCCACACCACTCGCACCGAGCAGCGCGATCGTGCGACAGCCGGCCGCGAGTTGACGCAACCCGTCGAGGCCTTCGCCCGTGAACGAGCTCACCACGTGGAACTCCACGTCGGGGGCCACTGCTTTCAACGACGCAACGCGGTGTTCGACTTCACTCGCGTCTTCGATCAAGTCGCGCTTCGAGAGCACCACCACCGGTCGGGCCCCGCTGTCGAAAGCGAGCACCAACTCACGCTCGAGACGACGCTGATTGGGTGGAGACGCGATCGCGTGCAGCAGAAAAACGAAGTCGATGTTGGCGGCGATGGTATGGGATTCGGCGCGCTGACCTTCGAAGCTGGCGCGACGCACGAACGCGCTACGTCGCGGCAGAACCGTTTCCACGCGTTCGCCGTCGGCCGACACCACGACCCAGTCGCCCACCGCCACATCGGCGCCGATGTTGCGCACGCGAACGACGTCGCCTCCGACCCCGGCCGCCGTCCCACCGGAAGGCGGTGAGAACCACACCGTGCTCCATCCGCGATCGATGCGCGACACACGTCCGGGCCGTGCATCGGCGCGTACTGCGAGCGACGCCATGACGTCATCCCATGTGTCGTCCCAACCCAGGGATCGATCGCCGCGTTGCACGGTGTCGACCGTAGCGGCCTGGTGGAATGCACGGGCACGGTGTCGAACAACCGCCCGTCCGATACCGTGCGGCGATTCATGGCCCCACCTGCATCGATGCACGTACTCGTCGAGTTCGCTCGTCGAGTGTGCTTGACAAGCAGCCGAGCCATGTCGTAGCCCTGAAAAAGCATGACCTCGACCCGTAAACCCCTCGTGATCGTCGAATCGCCCGCCAAGGCGAAGACGATCGGCACCTTCCTCGGCTCCGACTACGAAGTCCGCGCGTCAGTCGGACACGTGGCCGATCTGCCGTCGAAGGGTCTGGCCGTCGACGTCGACAATCACTTCAAGCCCACCTACGAACTCACCGAACGCGGCGCCAAGGTCATCAAGGAACTGCGTCAACTCGTGAAGCAGGCGTCGGCTGTGTATCTCGCAACCGACGAAGACCGCGAGGGCGAGGCCATCAGTTGGCACCTCATCGAGAACCTCAAGTCGGCGCTCAAACCGGGCACGCCCGTGCACCGCGTGGTGTTCCACGAGATCACCAAGTCGGCCATCGACCACGCCTTCGCCCATCCGCGCGACCTCGACAACGGACTCGTCGACGCCGCCGAGACTCGCCGCATCCTCGACCGCCTCTTCGGCTACGAGGTGTCGCCGGTTCTGTGGCGCAAGGTCAACCGCGGTCTGTCGGCCGGTCGCGTGCAGAGCCCCACCATTCGCCTCATCGTCGAACGCGAACGCGAACGCATCGCCTTCGTGGCCGCCAGCTACTGGGGACTCGAACTCGTCTCGGCCACCGCCCCGTCGTTCACGGCCGATCTGTTGGAAGTCGACGGTGTTCGCGTGGCCACCGGCAAGGACTTCGACGCCAGCGGCCAGGCCTCCAGCAAGGTGACCGTCCTCGACGAAGCAGCCATCGGTTCGCTGGTGACCCGCCTCGGTTCGGCCCCGGTCACGGTGAAGTCGGTGGAAGACAAGCCCTACCGCTCGTCGCCCAAAGCGCCGTTCATGACCAGCACCTTGCAGCAGGAGGCCGGTCGCAAACTGCGGCTGTCGGCCCAGCAGGTGATGCGCACCGCCCAGGGTCTGTACGAGCGCGGATTCATTACATATATGCGTACCGACTCGGTGGCCCTGGCCGACGAGGCGCTCACCGCGGTGCGGGCCCAGATCGGCACCGAATTCGGGACCGAGTTCTTGTCGCCGAGCCCGCGTCAGTACGCCAACAAGGTGAAGAACGCCCAGGAGGCGCACGAGGCCATCCGGCCCAGCCTGCCCATCCGGTCACCCGAGTCGTTGGCCGGTCAGTTGAGCGGACCCGACCTCGCCTTGTACCGACTCATCTGGCAGCGCACCCTGGCCTCGCAGATGGCCGACGCCGCTGGCACCACGGTGTCGATTCGGTTGAGCGCCACGGCTCCGGCCGACGCCTCGTCGCCCGCGAGCGACTGCACCTTCGCCGCCAGCGGCACCACCATCACGTTCTCCGGGCACCGTCGCGCGTACGAAGAGTCGAGTGACGAAGGTGCCGACGCCGACGAGAAAGAAGCGTTGCTCCCGGTGTTGAAGGTGGGTGACACGGTGCCCGTGCGCGAGTTGGTGCCGGGTGGTCACGAGACCACTCCCCCCGCCCGCTACACCGAAGCCTCCATCGTGAAGCGGTTGGAAGAACTGGGCATCGGACGACCGAGCACATGGGCGTCGATCATCCAAACCGTGCAGGACCGCGGCTACGTGTGGAAGAAGGGCCAAGCTCTCGTTCCGTCGTGGACGGCGTTCGCAGTGGTGACTCTGCTCGAACGTCACTTCGGCGAACTCGTCGACTATCAGTTCACCGCCGGAGTGGAAGAAGAACTCGACCAGATCGCGGGCCAACTGCTGGCCAAGGACGAGTGGCTGCGAGCGTTCTACTTCGGTGACGCGCAACTGGGTGATCTCGGCGAACTCGGTCTCAAGAAATTGATCGAGAAGAACATCGAGAACATCGATGCCGCGGCCATCAACTCGTTCGGTCTGGGCGCCGACCCCGAGACGGGTGAAGTCGTGGCAGTGAAGCCGGGTAAATACGGACCGTACGTGAAGCGCGGTGACGACACCGCCGGTGTGCCCGACTCGCTCGCCCCCGACGAACTCACGCTCAAGGAAGCGCTCCGATTGTTGTCGTTGCCGAAGAGCGATGAACCCATCGGTGAACTCGATGGTCATCCGGTGTTCGCCAAGAACGGTCGTTACGGTCCGTACGTGCAGTGGGGCACGATGGACGAACCGCCGGTGGGCCTGGCCAAGCCGAAGATGGTGAGCCTCTTCAAGACGATGGTGCTCGAGCGTTTGACACTGCAGGACGCCGAACAATTGCTCGGTTTGCCGCGCACCATCGGTGTCGACCCCATCGACGGCACGGCGATCCTCGCCAACAATGGTCGCTACGGTCCGTTCATCCAGAAGGGCACCGACTACCGCACGATCGAGAACGAGGAGAAGTTGCTCACGATCGGTCTCGACGAAGCGGTGTCGATCTTCTCGCTGCCCAAGCAGTACCGACGCGGTCGTTCGGTGGCCGCTAAAGGACCATTGCGCGAATTCGGCAACGATCCGGTGAGTAGCCGTCCGGTGTTGGCCAAAGAAGGTCAGTACGGCGTGTACGTCACCGACGGTGAGGTGAACGCGTCCATCGGCAAGGGCGATCGCATCGACGAGATGCTCCCCGAGCGGGCGTACGAGTTGTTGGCGATTCGTCGCGAGGTGATGGCCGAGAAGGGCATCACGCCGAAGAAGAAGGGTGCGCCCCGTAAAGCGGCCGCGAAGAAGACCGCAACGAAGAAGCCGGCGGCCAAGAAGGCAGCGGCCAAGAAGGCCGTGGCGAAGAAGTCGTGACGTCGCCGGGTCGCTACATCGCTCTCGAAGGAATCGAGGGATGCGGCAAGTCGACCCAGGCCGTACGTCTGGCTGAGGCTCTCGGCGCCGTGCTCACACGTGAGACCGGTGGTACCCACATCGGTGAGCGGATTCGCGACGTGTTGCACGATCCGGCCAATACCCATCTGAGCCCGATGGCCGAAGCGTTGTTGATCGCCAGCGATCGGGCACAACACCGCGCCGAGGTCCTGTCCCCCCATCTTTCGGCTGGTCGCACGGTGGTGAGCGATCGCAGTGTGTATTCGAGCCTCGCGTACCAGGGCTACGGACGGCAGCTCGATCTCACTGCGGTGCGTCAGATCAACGACTGGGCGCTGGGTGGTCGGTGGCCCGATCTGGTGATCCTCATCGACATCGAGCACGACGAGGCGTTGAGTCGTCTCGCTCACCGTGATCTCGATCGATTCGAGCGCGAAGACCATGAGTTCTTCCGGCGAATCATCGACGGATTCCGCGCGATGGCCGCGGCCGATCCAACGAGGTGGCTGGTGGTGGATGGCACGCTCGCCGTCGACGAACTGGCCGGTCTGATCCGGCAACACGTGCGATCTACGCTCAGTCTCTGAGATGGCCCGCACAGCGACAGCTTCGGTGTTCGATGCAGTGACCGGACAGGACGGTGCCGTCGCGAAGTTGCGAGCACTCGCCACATCACCAGCTCACGCCTATTTGTTCGTCGGGCCGAGTGGCTGTGGCAAGGAGACGGCGGCACGGGCGTTCGCGGCGGTGCGGCTTCAGGGTGACGAGGACGCGAGTGCTCGCACGGCCGATCTGGTGATGCGCGGCATCCACGTCGACGTGCACGAACTCGAACGCGAAGGTGCATCCATCGACGTCGAGCAGGCTCGTGAGGAGATCGTCAAGTTGGCCGACCGCACTGCGGTGGAGGGCTCCACTCGCGTGATCATCGTCCACGAGTTCCACCTCTTGGCCGACGTGGCTCGATCCGCATTGCTCAAGACGATCGAGGAGCCCGACGGCAGCACGATCATCGTGATGCTGGCCGATGAGGTTCCCGACAACTTCGCCACGATCTCGTCACGCAGCGTGCGGGTGAACTTCGGGCCGATCTCCGACGAACTCGTGACGCAGACTCTCGTGGCCGAGGGGGTCGACGCCGGGGTCGCCGGTGAGGTGGCGCGGGTGGCCGCTGGCGATCTCGATCGTGCGCGCGTATTGGTGGGTGATCCCAAGTTGAGCGATCGGATGGGATTGTTCACGTCGATTCCGCAGAAGCTCGACGGTTCGTTGTCCACGGCTGTCGCGTTGGTGGGCGACATCAACGGTGCGATCGAAGACGCGCTCGAGCCGTACAAAGCCAAGCAGGCTCAAGAACTTGCGACTCTCGAAGAGCGAGCCAAGTTGCTGGGCGAACGAGGCAGTGGTCGTCGTGCGACCACCGACCGGCACAAGCGCGAACTGCGCCGCTTTCGCACCGACGAACTGCGCTCAGGTTTGCGTGCGCTGTCGATGGTGTACCGCGACGCGATGTCGGGGCTGTCCGACGCGGCCGCCCCGCACGAGGTGATCGGTTACGCCGATGCGGTGTCGGCTATCCGCCGCGCCAGCCATGCGTTGTCGCGAAACGTGAACGAACGGCTGTTGCTGGAAGATTTGCTCATGTCGTTGCCGTCCGTCCGGAGGTCGTGATGCCCAAACTCACCGATGATGAAGTTCGCTCGTTCCTCGATGAGCCCAGTCACCTGGCGCGCATCGGCACCACCGATGCCGACGGGCTGCCGCGTGTGTTGCCGCTGTGGTTCATCATGATCGACCATGAGTTTCTCTTCACGCCGCGATCACCCGCGATCATCTGGAAGAACATCGACCGTGATCCTCGCGCCGGAGTGTCGATCGACGAAGACGAAGCACCGTGGCGCAAGGTGACGATCCAAGGTTCGGTGACGATCAAACATCGTCCCGGTGACGATGCTGCCTGGCGCGACATCTATCGACGCATCGCCAAGCGCTACGTGGCCGATGACGCCGCCGATAACTACGTGGACGGAACCGACGACCAACCGCGCGCGCTCTGTGCGATCGACCTCACGGCTGCAACCACTCGCATCGCAACCTGGCGTATGCCCGTGAAGGGCGAAGATCCACGCGGAATCTGGGCCAAGCGGTACTACCTGCCCGGCACCAAGTGGTCGTACGAATGACCTCCCGATAGCATTTCGAGCCGTTGCCCGGGTAGCTCAGTCGGTAGAGCAACGCACTCGTAATGCGTAGGTCGCGGGTTCGATTCCCGCCTCGGGCTCCAGCAAACTCAACGTTTCCGACCGGTTCGAGCACCTTCGTGAAGCGTTTCGGGAACATTTTGGGAACATCAGATGTTGTTCGACGTCATATTGGGCACGGGTTTGTGGGTGTTGCTTGCGAGCATTTTCAATCTGACCACCGATCTGTGCGGCGGCGTGCGAGTCACGGGTTCGAAGAAGAGGTTCGCATCGTCTCGGTTGAGGCTGACGAAAGTGCTCTGGCCTTTGAGAGGTTCGGCATCAAAAAGTGCCAAAAATTGGCTTATCCAGAAAGAAGAACCAGTGACCAACCGAAATCTCGAAACCTTCGACAACCCGCCAATCCCCCTGCAGGCCAAGCTTGCTGCCGCGTGGACCGGCTTCATGTTTTTCTATATCTACGTCGACTATTACAATCTCTTCAAGCCTGGCGTCATCGACGATTTACGGGCCGGTATCGTTTTCGAGTTCGACATCACACCGATATTGATGACCGGGTTTCTCGTTCTGACAGGGATCCCAGCTCTGATGGTTGTGCTATCAATGGTGCTTCCTGCTCGGGTGAACCGTGCCATCAACATCTCCGTCGCATCTCTGTACATTCCCGTCACGGTGTTCAACGCGGTCGGGGAGTCCAGCAACTGAGCCCCCTTCTACGGCCTTTCCATCGGAACCGAGGTGCTGCTCCTGGCCTTCATCCTGCGCTCGGCTTGGACATGGCCCCGCACGTCCTCACCGTCGATACCAGACGGAACAAAAAACTCGTAATGCGCAGGTCGCGGGTCCAATTCCCGCCTCGGGCTCCAGAAGAAGTCCTGGTAGACGTGATGGTGAACAGGTGTCCGCCTGAGTGAAACGCGAGTTATCCCGCATATTTCCCGCAGCGGGCTGAACTAGTTGCCGTTGAAGGCCCGGCCGATTGAGTCGCTGGCTCGTTGATCGGCTTCTCCAGAGGCAAGTGCGTAAACCCCAGGGGTGAGTCGCGGGTCAGCGTGTCCGAGACGAACCTGGGCTGTCTTTATGTCAACTCCTGATGAGACCACGACGGTTGCGTTGAACTTGCGAAGGTCGTGAAAGGTGAACCCTTCGAGACCGAGCCGCTTGCAGGCGGGAGCAAACTCCCGATTCCGGAAGTTTCCACAGCGAATAGGTCCTCCCTTGGCCGATGTGAAGACCCAGTCCTCAGGGCCAACCAAGGGCTGAGGGTGTCGGAGCCGGTGTCTCGAATCGCACGGTTGAGACAAACACCGGTGTCGTTGTGGTCGCAGCCCGTGCACTAGATCCCGCGCGCAGTGTGCGGTCGGGAATGCCCCAGCGGAGGAGTGCACCGGCCCAGTGCTCTCGTGGGGTCATCGCGGAAGGGGCAGTTGGTGCACGCAAACGGGCTAAGTTTGAGTGGTGGAACAAGCCAAGAAGATCGTCGCACCCGTCGTCGTTATCGCCGTGACGCTGGCGGTCTTCATAGCCAGCGCAGCTCGGCTTTGATTGAGGGGCTGTTACTTCTTCTCGTCGGGCAAATTGTCGATGCCGTTGCCGATTGCCATGAACGTCGGTGCCCAGAGGCCGACGAAAATTCCGAATCGCTCTGCCGCGGCCTGCTCCTCGGCAGAACCCGTTCCACCCTGCGTGAACCAAATGACAATGCTCGCAATGACGGACAGAAATCCGAGTGCGTACGAGAGATTGGCGCTGTAGCCAAGTGATTTGAGTTTCCTGAGCATAATTCCTCCGATTTGGCCAAAGTGCGTGGGAACCGTTGTCCCCGGGAAAGTCTTGCACAATTGTTGTGTTTCTGGCGGCATTCCGTGTGCGTTTTTCCGCACAACAGAGCGCTGCGTTCGCGGAGACGCCAGTTGCATAGTCTCCCGCCAACATCTCCAGCCAACGCCCGACGGATCACTCGATAGTCCGGCTGCTTTTCTATGGTGGTCAGCCAACGTGAGGCCGAAGATTGTCGCCTTCCGTGACTCCCTGCTTGTCTTTGCACAATTCTTGGTGATACTTCCGTGGCCCAGTCAGGCACAACCAAGTGTCAACTCGCTCACTACGCTCACCGCTCGCGGTGCTTCAGAGGCTCGCGTTTACGCCTCGTCAATTGACTTTGACGCTCTCCTCAATTGGCACACCGAACGAAAACCTAAGTTCGGGGAACCGGGCGGCTCAGTGAAGGCGGTTGCCGCGGAGGTCAGGTTGCGACTCGGTCTTCCCACAAACCTCGGCACGGCTCTAACTGGCTGCTAGAGCCCGAAACAAACAGCGACACGGCATCAATCGCTGACACCGCCTTCCGTTCTGCCTCATCAGTGAGAAGTGCGTAGACAGCAAGGGTAAGTCGAGGGTCAGAGTGACTAAGGCGAACTTGGGCTGTCTTGATATCAACTCCTGATGAGACCATGACGGTTGCGTTGAACTTGCGAAGATCGTGAAAGCTGAACTTTCGGAGACCGAGCCGCTTGCAGGCGGGAGCAAACTCCCGATTCCGGAAGTTTCCATAGTGAAGAGGTCCTTCGTATACGTAGATCAGGGGTTCGATTCCCCTCTCGGGCTCCAGCGCACTGTTGTTCTGGTGAGAATTTTTCACCCCCTCGGTGAATTTCTTTCACCAAAAGACCGGGGTAACGGATGGGGTTGTCTCATCACCAGGTGAGTTGACACACTCCTAGAATTCGTTAAGTGGAAAGAACGCGGGCCTATCGGTCCGACATCGATGGTCTACGTGCATTGGCCGTTCTGCTGGTCGTGGCTTTCCACGCCGGCATTCGGGGAGTGTCCGGTGGCTACGTCGGAGTCGACGTCTTCTTCGTCATCTCGGGGTACCTCATCACACGATTGATGCTCGACGAGCACCACCAGTCGAACTCGATCGATCTCTTGGCCTTCTGGTCGCGCCGCATTCGGCGCATCGTCCCGGCCCTCGTCACGATGCTCGCCGTGGTCGCCGTCGCCGGAGCTTTCGTTCTGCTGCCGTGGGAACAACGCGACCTGCTCAACAGCGCCCGCAACGCGGTTCTCTCCATCGCCAACTTCCACTTCCACGGCCCGAGTGGCGATTACTTCTCGTCCGACATCGAGATGCAACCCCTGCTTCACACCTGGTCACTCGGAGTCGAAGAGCAGTTCTACTTCGTGTGGCCGATCGTTCTGTCGTTGTTGATGGCTCGGGGTCGACGCTGGGCCGTCACAATCACGCCACTCGTCCTGCTCGGTTCATTCCTTGCGTCGGTGTGGAGCGTCTCGTCGTCACCATCGGCAGCGTTCTACCTGCCGTGGTTCCGCGTCTGGGAACTGCTCATCGGTGTGATGCTCGCGATCGGTGCGTCGACGATGGTGATCCGTCGTGGCCGTACCGCGGTCGCATCGCTCGGAATCGCACTCATCGTGATCGCCGCGGTGTCGTACGACTCTGCCACACGATTCCCCGGGGCGGCCGCACTCCTTCCCACCGTCGGCGCCGCTCTCGTGATCAGCGCTGGCCCGGAATCACGCGTCAATCAAGTGCTGGCCATCCGACCACTCCGCGGCATCGGACTCGTCTCGTACTCGTGGTATCTCCTGCACTGGCCGGCCCTCGTGTTGGTTCGCATCGCCACACAAACCGAATCGGTCACTCGCGATGTGTTCGTTGCCGTGGCCACCCTCCCCCTCGCCATCGCATCGTGGTGGTTGATCGAGAGCCGGTTCCGCACACCGCGTCATCGTTCGACCCACGATAAGAAGCTGGTGCTCGCCGCCGGTGTTGCCACGATCATCGTGGTGGTCATTGCCTCGACGGCGACGATGCCACGCCAACTACGGGCACAACCGAGCGATCCAGTCACTTCTGTTGTCGTCGAAACAACCACGCCAGCAGCTACCGACATCGATCAGACACCCGCCACCACACCAGTCGAAATCGACTGGTCGAATCATCTCGGCCAACTCGAACTGAGCCGTATCGTTCCCGATCTTCCGTGCACCGACCACGTGCTACCGATGCCGTTCGACCCCACCTGTCGACTCGTCGACGGCGACTCATCACTCGTACTGGTGGGTGACTCGCACGCCGCGTCGATCGCTCCAGTGTTCGTCGACGCCGCCACCCGCCACGGCTGGGGCCTCGTCCTCGCTAGTCAGCCACGATGCCCGGTCGTGCCGGAGGCAAGGGTTCTCGTGTGCGACGCAACGTACGACGACTGCACCTGGTGGATACGCGACGTGCTGAACGACATCGTGAACAACGCCAACCAGGTGAAGGCGGTGGTGGTCACGGCGCGCAGTGGGTACTACTTCCCCGGTCACAGACTCGCCTCCGACACCATGTGCTCGGCCGGCCTGCGGACAGACGACCGCATGGCGACCAACGACGAAGCCTCGGCGATCTGGCGCAGCGGCCTCGCCCTTCTTGCTGCGACCCTGGCCGATCACGACATTCCGTTGGTCATCGTTCACGACGTCCCCGAACTCGAACGCTGGCCGAGCGATTGCCTGACCCGCCGCAGTCCGACCTACTGTTCCGTCGAACGAACAGCGGCCGAAAGCTACGGCCGAGCGGCCCGACAGGCCGAAGAAGCCGTCGCTGACGAACACCCCAACGTCTCGATCGTCGATCCGTTCACGATTCTCTGCGACGAGCACCATTGCTCACCCACTCATCACACGACGATCGTCTACCGCGACGATCACCACCTCACCCCGGCCGGAAGTCGCCTCCTGCGCCCGATCATCGACGACGCCCTGGCCGCCATCACCTGACGCGGTGAAAGCGATTCGGAGGGTGGACCGACTACTTTGTTGGGCCGACACGATTCGTGCGAGGTCCCCCATGCGAAAGTTCACCCTCATCATCGCCGCCGCGAGCTCCCTCCTGATCGCCGCTTGCGGCGGCGGAAGTGACGACTCCACCCCCACCTCATCCGCCGAAGCCACAGCCTCCACCGAACCGTCGGGCCCCGTCGTGAGTCCGGCCGAGCAGTACTGCGCCACCAAGGGCGGAACCATCGAACTCGTCGAGGAGAACGGCCAGCAAGTCGCCTACTGCCTTCTTCCCGACGGTCAGCGCGTCAATGCCGAGGAGTACTACTCGACCAATCAACCACCGGCCGAGATCACCGCCGCTACGAGCGTCGACGCGACCACTGGCGGTACCTTGGGTTGGTACCCGTCGATCGACATTGGCGAGGACGGACTCGCCGTCATCAGCCATCACGACCGCACCGAGGGTGACCTTCTCGTCACCAAGTGCACGAACGACGACTGCAGTGAATCGACGACCACTGTCGTCGATAGCACGAACGAAGTGGGTCTCTACTCGTCACTGACGATCGGCTCGGACGGCATGCCGATCATCAGCCACCAAGACCGCACGGCCGGCGACCTTCGCGTGACCCACTGCAGCACCGCCGACTGCACCAAGTCCACCACCACGGCGGTCGATACCGAGGGTGACGTTGGTTGGGACTCGTCGATCGCCATCGGCGAAGACGGACTCGCCATCATCAGCCATCACGACAACAGCAACGGAACTCTCCGGGTCACGCACTGCTCCGACACCGAATGCACCGAAGCCGTCAGCACCACGGTCGACTCCGACGGCGAAGTCGGCTGGTACACCTCGATCGCCATCGGCGAAGACGGACTCGCCATCATTTCGCACCGTGACGAAACCAACGACGACTTGCGAGTGACCCATTGCTCCAACACCGAGTGCACGAAAGTCACCAGCACCACCATCGACGCCGAAGGTGATGTTGGCCAAGAGACCTCCATCGCCATCGGATCCGATGGTCTCGCCGTGATCGGCCACTGGGACTTCTCGAACGCCCGTCTTCGAGTGAGCAAGTGTGCCGACGCCGCCTGCACCTCGGCCACCACCACAACCATCGAGAACGATCGTCAAGAGGGCAATCACTTGTCGGTCGCCATCGGCTCGGACGGTTTCCCGATCATCTCTCTGGTCGACGTGAACTTCTCGTCACTGTGGGTCACCCACTGCAACGATCACGGTTGTTCCGACTCGGTCACCACTCCGGTCGACAACGCTGCGTCGAGTTCGACCTCGATCACGATCGGTGCCGATGACCGTCCGCTCATCGCCGCATCCACCGGATCGAAGTTGCGAGTCACGCGGTGCAACAACGCCACGTGCACGGCCTGATCTAGTTCAATCCGAGCACCTCGGGTAACCACCCTTCGAGTCGATCCCACATCTTCGGGCCGCTCTTGGCCAACAGATGTCCATCACCTGCGCACACTTCGACGTCCCCATGGCCCGCCATGGCGGCCACGATTCGACTGGAGTCGAGCGGCAGGATCTCGTCGTTGTCACCGTGGAACAACAGAAGTGGTCGGCCGCGTAATCCGGGTGCCACTTCACATCCAGCCGACTGCGTCGCGAACGTGACGGCACCAACCACTTCGTCCATCACCACCGCCACACGAACCGCCACCGCACCACCGAACGAGTGGCCCATCACGACAACACGTTGCGCACCCGAATCAGCGGCGAGTTGAACCGCAGCCGCCACGTCGAGACAGCACGCATCCATGTCGTTCGGGCGCCGGTACGACACGCGCAACACCGGCACGCCACGCTCGGCCCACACATCGCCCAGCCCTTGATACAGACCGTCAGCGGGCCCGAGCAGACCACCCATCGCACCGCCACACGCCACGATCGCCGCCGGTCGTGCCTCGCGACCAGCAGGAACGTGATGCCACAGAACCGTCACGAGTCCGCGCATGGTGAACAACTCGACGTGGCGCAACGACGGCGTGATCATCACCGATTGCGACGCAATCACACCCAGGGCGTGAAGGGGCGGTTCCACCGGGAGTACCCTACAAAGTCCATGGCAACCCCCCGGCCATTCGATCTCGACGATCAGTCGCATCGTGATCTCGCTCTGCGTGTCGGACACGCATGGCGAGAAATTCGACGCGGCGCATCGATGAGCAGCCTCGCCGACTACTTCTTCGGCGTGGGCGACAACGCACTCGAGAGCGGACAGATGGACACACTCGACGTCCTCGTCCAGCAGGACGGTTGGCGCATGGGAGACCTCGCCGAAGCACTGCGCGTCGACCCGTCCACCGCCACCCGTGCCGTGCAGCGACTCGAGCGCATCGGCCTCGCCCGTCGTGCTCAGAGTCACGACGACAAGCGTGTCGTCATCGTGTGTGCCACCGACGCCGGCCGCACACGTCATGCCGAAGCGTTGGCCCGACGTCAGAGCGCGATGCACTTCATCATGAATTGCTTCGAACCGAACGAGTGGGAACAGCTGGCCACCAGCTTCGAGAAGTTCGTTCATGCTCTCGACGAATTCGTCACCGAGCTCGACGAGTCACGAGCCGAAAGAATTGGCTGAACGTTCGCACTTCGCCGACGAGGCGATGCAATTCGCCCCGCAACTCTTCGGCGCTGCGCTGCGCATGACCCGCACTCGGGCCGATGCCGAAGACCTGGTTCAAGAGACGATGCTCAAAGCCTTCCGGTCGTACGACTCGTTCGAAACGGGCACCAACCTGCGGGCCTGGCTCTTTCGCATCCTCACCAACACCTTCATCAACTCGTATCGGGCCAAGCAGGCGCGGCCACTCGAATCCGAGTTGGGAGAACTCGAAGACTTGTATCTCTACAAGCGGCTTCCCGAGTTGGCCGCTCGCACACAGACGCCGAGCGCTGAAGACGAGATCTTCGATCTCTTCACCGACGACGAAGTGAAGCGAGCCCTCGAAGACCTGCCCGAGGCCTACCTGCTGCCCGTGCTCCTGGCCGATGTGCAGGACTTCTCGTATCTAGAAATCGCCGACATGCTCGATGTTCCCATCGGAACCGTCATGAGCCGTCTGCACCGAGGGCGCAAGGCCCTGCAGAAAGCACTGGTCGAATTCGCCGAAGAGCGGGGGTTGATCGATGTCAGCTCGAAGTGATGTCAACATGTTCGTAGGAGTGAGCCATGGCTGATTGTCGCGACACCATCACCCAGTTGTACGCGTACCTCGATCAGATGCTCGACGACGAGTTCCGTCGCGACATCGATCGACATCTGGGCGACTGCCCCGACTGTCAGGGTCGCGTGGAGTTCGAGTTCTCACTCAAGGCCCGGATCCGCTCACGGGCGGCCACCGAGCCAGTTCCGGCCGATCTCGAACAACGGCTGCGCGACTGTCTGAACGTCGATCTCGACGCTGATTGATCCCGTGGCGCCCGGTGCGATCCACGGCCCAGAGGGGCGAGTGGCCCGATCACCCCAGGTCTCGCTACGCTGATTCCATGGTCGCTGCGTACGTCTGGCATTGGTGGATCGGTGTGGTTCTCTCGGTCGTCGGCGTCGCCACGGTCGCGGCCATGGGCGCCGGCTACATCAAGCAGGTCAGCGCCACGCGCTTCCCGGGCAAGCGCCAGCAGCGCGGTCACTCCGAAGGCTGACCATCGGCTCTCCGCTCGATACCGAGTGGCAGAGTCACCCCGACATCCGTCGGTGCCTTCAACTGTGTTCGTTCCCTGAACCGGGTTCCGCTGTGTCGTGCGCCGTCTCGGGCGGAGCCGACTCGCTCGCTCTCCTCGCCTTGGCCAACGCCGCCCACTTGACGGTGTTGGCGATTCACGTCGATCACGGGTTGCGTCCGGGTTCGTCCGACGAAGCGAGTCGCGTGGCCGCGGCCGCTCGAGATGTGGGCGCCGACTTTCGCGCCGTGAGTATTCGCGTCGAGCCCGGCCCCAATCTCGAGGCCCGGGCCCGCGAAATGCGCTACGCCCACTTGCCAACCGATGTGTTGACCGGGCACACCGCTGACGACCTCGCCGAAACCATCGTGGTCAATCTCCTCCGCGGCGCGGGGTTACCCGGGCTGATCGGCGTTCGGCCGACTGGTGGACCATCGGGCGACGTCGGCCATCCGTTGCTCGCGTTACGACGAGCCGACACCGAAGCGGTGTGTCGCGCGATGAGATGGACCCCATTCACCGATCCGACGAACAGCGACACGAGGTTGCTTCGCAATCGGGTCCGGCACGAGGTGATTCCGTACTTGAACGAGGTGTCGGGTCGCGATCTGGTTCCGATTCTCGCTCGGCAATCGACGTTGATCGCCGACGACAACGACCTTCTCGACGCATTGTCCGCGCACATCGACCCCACCGACGCGCGGGCACTCGCCGCCTCTCCACCCGCGCTGGCACGGCGGGCCGTACGACGTTGGCTCACCACGACCCATCCGCCCGATGCGGCAACCATCGATCGTGTGCTGGCCGTGGCGCGTGGTGAGGCGGTGGCGTGCGAGATTCCGGGAGGGCATCGAGTCAGCCGACGGAATCAGGTGCTTTCTCTCACACGGTCCGACGAACACGACTAGATTCGACCCCCGTGCCTCCGAAGTTGCGTGGAAAATGGGCGTTGGGAATCACCCCGCGCAACTTCACCTGGATTCTGAAAGATCGACTCGCGGTGTGCGAGCGCCCGGGCGGTTACGGCGACAACCATCGCCGTGTTCGTCGTCAGGAAGAAATCATCTGGATTCGCGAGAACGGCTTCGGCCACGTGGTGTCCATCATCACGGCACCGCACAATCTCCATAACTACGTCGAGATGAACGTGTCGCACAGCCATCGGCCGTTCTCCAACGATGCCGTCGACGAATGGGCCAAGTCGCTGTTCGTCGAGCTCAAGACCCATCTGGGCAAGAAGACCAAGGTGATCGTGCACGGCGAAGAGGTCGGCGATCGCATCATGGGTGCGATGGGCGCGTTCATCCGCTGGTCTGGTCTGGTCGACGACCCCACCGAAGCGATCATGGTCGCCGAGAAGTTGGCCGGACACCAACTCGACTCGTCGGCGCGGGCACTGATCCTGCGGGCCCACGAACTGCGCTGAACGACCGCGACGCTCAGCGCAGCACCTCGGTCCGATATCAGGGCGAAACTCACCCGTGACGACCCCGTCCGGTAGGGTCACTTCATGACCACCACGAGTGGCAAGCGCGTTCTGGTGACCGGCATGGGAAGCCAATTGGGGTCCCTCGTCGCCAGTGAACTCGAAAACGAGAGTTGGGTCGCCGACATCGCCGGCTTCGACATCGACCCACCGCGCCGCCGACTCGATCGCTCGCGCTTCCACATGATTCATCCCACCGACGTGGTGAGCCATGCGGCCGTGGTCAAGGAATTCAATCCGCACGTCATCGTCCACCTCGGCGTGTGGGAACCCGATGCGCGGGCCAACCCGAAGCAGGCCGAACTCCTCACCCAGCAGTCGGCCGAGTCGTTGTTCACGGTGGCCAAGCGCGCATCCGCACTCGAGCACATCGTCATCCGATCGGGTGTCGAGGTGTACGGACGTGGCGGCGATCGCCCGAAGACGCCGGACGAAGCCACCAAGATGCGTCCCACCAGTCAGTACGGCCGCATGCTCATGTACCTCGAGCACGCCGCCGACCGCGCGTTCAACGGAACTCGCGTCGGTATCACGTCACTTCGTCTCGCTCCCGTGGTCGGCCCGCACGTTCCGAGCCCGCTCGGACGACTTCTCCGCCTCCCGATGGTCCCGTTCAATGCGCTGCGGGGTCCGAGTTTCAATCTTCTGCACGAGATGGACGCGGCCCGCGCCTTCGTTCTGGCCGCGCAGCGTCGCCCCGGAACACCCATCAACATCGTGGGCGCCGATCCCGTGAGCGGTTTCTCGGCGATCGTGCGTGGCCGCCGCGTGCCCGTTCCCTTGATCGGACCCGAGTGGGTGATCACCCGCCGCATCACTCATCTCTTCGGCGCGCCCGTTCCCGAGCACGTCATGGAGGTCTTGCACCACGGGCGTCTCGCCTCGTCGTCGGCCTGTCGCGAACACCTGGCGTGGGAACCCGAGATGTCGACCGGTGACGTTCTCGACGCTCTCTATTCGTGGGAGGGCGTCGTGCGCACTCCTCCGCGCCAGGCGTGGGACATCGCGTCATGAGTTACGCAACAGCATCCGACGGCATTCGTCTGCACTACGACGCGATCGGTCGCAAGTCGAGCGCACCTGTCTTGATGATTCAAGGGCTCGGCGCCGACAAGAACCTGTGGAACCTCCAGCGCTTCGTGCTCGCGGCCAAGTATCGCGTGATCGCTCACGACAATCGTGGTGCGGGTCGCAGCGACAAGCCGTTCGGTGCGTACACGCTCGAGCAGATGGTCGACGATGCCATCGCAGTCCTCGATCACGAAGGTGTCGACTCCGCCCATGTGGTGGGTGCATCCATGGGTGGCGCCATCTCGCAAATCCTCGCCGTGAAGTATCCCGAGCGCGTTCGTTCACTCACCTTGCTGTGCACCGCGTGTCGAAATCACGAATGGCGCCGCGACCTCCTGCGCTCGTGGTCCGACACCGCCACCACGCGCGGCATGGGCGCCATGACCACCGAGGCGGCGCGTTGGGTCATCGGCCCCCGTTCACTCCGTCGTCTGTGGCCGGCCGTGAGTTGGCTCGGTCCGATCGGAACCTCGCGCGCATCACATGGTTTCAACGGTCAGGTGCAGGCACTCTTGGCCGTCGACGAAACACTCGTCGACATGTTGTCGAGCATCAACGTTCCCACCGCCGTAATCGTCGGCAACCAAGACATTCTCACGCCACGCGCCGACAGCGAAGAGATCGCCGAACGAATTCCGACGGCCGAACTCATCGTTGTGTCCGGGGCGGCACACGGATTGATGATCGAGCACGCCACCACGGTCAATCGTGTGCTCGGTGATTTCATCGGTCGGGCCGAGCGAGTCTGGAAATCCCAGGCTTCGGTCGCCGCACCGGCTCTGCGCTCCGTCGCTTCATGAGCCACGCACGACGCGTCGTCATCATCGGTGCCGGACTCAGTGGACTCATTGCAGCCCGTGATCTGGCGTTTCACGGTTTCGACGTCACCGTGCTCGACAAAGGACGAGGGGTCGGTGGACGCCTCGCTACTCGTCGTGTCGGGTCACCAGCCACTGCCGTGTTCGATCATGGTGCACAGTTCTTCACCGTGCGCTCGCCCGAGTTCGCCCGCGACGTCGACGAATGGACACGGGCCGGCGTCGTGCGTGAGTGGTGTCGCGGCTTCGGTGACGACGACGGACACGCACGCTATGTAGGTGTCGACGGAATGGCCTCGATCGCCAAGCACCTCGCTCGTGAACTCGACGTTCGCACCAACACCCTCGTGTTCGCGATCCGACGAGGTGGCTCATCACCGTGGGACGTCGTTCTCGACGATGCAACAGTTCTGCCCGCGCAGGCCGTGGTGGTCACCTGCCCACTTCCCCAGACGTATTCACTTCTCGTGTCGGCCGAACTCGAGATTCCGCCGGCCCTCCTCACCGCCGACTACGACCGAACTCTTGCTCTCCTCGCGGTCCTCGATCGGCCGGCGACGATCGGCCGACACGGTGGTTGGCAGAACCCGAACGCCACGTTCTCGTGGATCGGCGACAACTACGCCAAGGGAGTCTCCGTCGTTCCGGCCGTCACGTTCCACGCGTCCCCGCAATGGAGCCTCGATCACTGGGACGACGACAACGCACACGCGCACGCCGCATTGAAGCTCGCGGCAGCCGATTTTCTCGCCAACTGCTCGATCGTGACATCGGAGTTCAAGCGCTGGCGCTTTGCGACGCCGACGTCCATCTGGCCCGAACCGTGTCACGTGGTCACCATCGACTCGATGCAAGGACCGGGAGTGATCGCGTTGGCGGGAGACGCGTTCGCCGGACCGAAAGTCGAAGGAGCAGCGCTCAGCGGAGCCGCTGCCGCGGAGCGAGTGCGCGCCGAACTAGCGGCGCACTGAATCGAGCAGAGCGCCCGACGCGCGACGCAAGGCAACCGACGCAGCCGAATTCGGCAGTCGATCGCAGGCCTGCTCGGCTTTGTCCACGTA
The DNA here is from genome assembly GCA_016871355.1 of Actinomycetota bacterium. Taxonomy (GTDB): domain Bacteria; phylum Actinomycetota; class Acidimicrobiia; order Acidimicrobiales; family Ilumatobacteraceae; genus Casp-actino8. Next base: position 44,693 of record VFZC01000009.1, on the reverse strand, counting down.
GGTCTCGGCCAAACCGATGGCCGCTTCCACGCCACCATTGGTGCGCACGATCGACAACGCCTTGTCCTTCTCGATGGACGACAACGGCTTGCCGAGGAGATCGGCCAACTCGCGGGCCGGAACACCACCCGAGGCGAGGGTGTGCAACACGGGATAGGTGTACACACCCTCGACCATGTCGTGACCGGCTGGCTTACCGAGTTCGGCGTCGGTGGACGAGATGTCGAGCATGTCGTCGACGATCTGGAACACCATGCCGTAGGCATCACCGAATTCGGTGAGGGCGTCGACGACCGCGGGAGTGAACCCGCTCACCAGTCCGCCGATTCGGGCCGACGTGGAATACAGCGAGGCTGTCTTACCGCCGATCGACGACAGGTAACTCTCGACGGGTCGCGCGATGTTGTACGTATGACGCAGTTCTTCGATCTGGCCCTCGCACAAACGGCCGATCGTGCGCGCGAGGAGCGCAGCCACTTCGGTGCCGAGTGACGCAGCGATTTCCGAGGCCCGAGCCAACAGGAAGTCGCCGGCCAGAATGGCCTGCAGATTTCCCCATTTGGCGTTGACCGTCTCGACACTGCGGCGCTGCGTGGATTCGTCCATGACGTCGTCGTGATACAGCGACCCGAGATGAACGAGTTCGCACGCGATGCCGCCTTGCACCGACGCCTCGGTGGTGGGTCCACCCGCCACCTGTGCGGCGACCACGGAGAACATCGGACGCAGACGCTTGCCGCCGGCGAGAAGTAAATGAGAAGCAATTTCAGTGAGGTACGCGTCGGGCGTTCGTATCGAACGAACGAGCGCCTCGTCGACGCGCCGACGATCGGCGTCTGACCCCGGGAGGTCGAACAGCGGAGAAACGCTCACAGCGGCAGGCTATGTCGGTTTTCACACCCACCGGCGAGTGGGCGTGTCCTGCTAAAACGAGACGTTCGACACGCAAACGATGTCGCTTTGCCTTCTCGGAACCCACCCAGGCCGCCTGTAACATGATCAACACCTGCCTTCGGGCCGTGGCGAAAGGGTGAGCATGTTCGAGCGCTTCACAGACCGGGCCCGTCGAGTCGTGGTGCTGGCCCAAGAAGAAGCGCGTCTGCTCAACCACAGCTACATCGGCACCGAGCACATCCTTCTCGGCCTCATTCACGAAGGTGAAGGCGTCGCCGCGAAGGCTCTCGAAACTCTCGGCATCTCTCTCGAAGCGGTGCGCGCTCAGGTCGAAGAAATCATCGGTCAGGGTGGTTCGTCACCGTCGGGTCACATCCCGTTCACGCCGCGCGCCAAGAAGGTTCTCGAACTCTCGCTGCGCGAGGCTCTGCAACTCGGCCACAACTACATCGGAACCGAGCACATCCTTCTCGGCCTCATTCGCGAGGGCGAGGGTGTGGCCGCCCAGGTTCTGGTCAAGTTGGGTGCCGACCTGAGCCGCGTGCGACAGCAGGTCATCCAGTTGCTCTCGGGTTATCAAGGTCCGCAGGGCAAGGCCGAAGGTGGCCAGTCGAAGGAGTCCACCTCCGAGCGCAGCGGTGGCAAGGAAGAGGGCGACAAGGGCGGCAGCCAGATCCTCGACCAGTTCGGTCGCAACCTCACCCAGATCGCGCGCGAGAAGAAGCTCGATCCGGTGATCGGTCGCGCTCGCGAAATGGAGCGCGTGATGCAGATCCTGTCGCGCCGCACCAAGAACAATCCGGTCCTCATCGGCGAGCCCGGCGTCGGCAAGACCGCCATCGTCGAAGGTCTCGCGCAGAAGATCGTCGCCAACGACGTTCCCGACACACTGCGCAACAAGCAGCTCTACACCCTCGACCTCGGTGCGCTCGTCGCCGGCAGCCGTTACCGCGGTGATTTCGAAGAGCGTCTCAAGAAGGTGCTCAAGGAGATCCGCACGCGCGGCGACATCATCTTGTTCATCGACGAGATCCATACGCTCGTCGGTGCCGGTGCGGCCGAAGGTGCCATCGATGCCGCCAGCATCCTGAAGCCCATGCTCGCGCGTGGCGAGCTCCAGACCATTGGTGCCACGACTCTCGACGAATACCGCAAGCACCTCGAGAAGGACGCTGCCCTCGAGCGTCGCTTCCAGCCGGTGAAGGTCGAAGAGCCCACCGTGGCGCACACGATCGAGATCCTCAAGGGTGTTCGCGACAAGTACGAGTCGCATCACCGCGTCACGATCACCGACCAGGCGTTGGTGGCCGCGGCCAATCTCGCCGATCGCTACATCTCCGACCGTCACCTGCCCGACAAGGCCATCGACCTGATCGACGAAGCCGGTAGCCGTCTGCGCATCAAGCGCATGCAGACGCCGCCCGACCTCAAGGACATGGAGACGCGCCTCACGGAGTTGCAAGAAGCCAAGAAGAAGGCCGTCGAAGACCAGAACTACGAAGAGGCCAGCCGTCTGCGCGACCAGGAGAAGCAACTCCAGACCGAAAAGGCCGCCAAAGAAGCAGAAATCAAGGCCGGTGGCATCGATCTGTTCGACGAAGTCGACGAAGAGTGCATCGCCGAAGTGCTGTCCATCTGGACCGGCATCCCGGTGTACAAACTCACCGAAGAAGAGACGCAGAAGCTTCTCAACATGGAAGCCGAGCTCCACAAGCGCATCATCGGCCAGGAGAACGCCATCAAGGCGGTGTCGCAGAGCATCCGTCGTACGCGCGCCGGCCTGAAGGACCCCAAGCGCCCGAGCGGTTCGTTCATCTTCCTCGGACCCACCGGTGTGGGCAAGACCGAACTCGCCAAGACACTGAGCGAGTTCCTGTTCGGCGACGAATCGGCGCTCATCACACTCGACATGTCCGAGTACATGGAGAAGCACACGGTCAGCCGTCTCGTGGGTTCGCCCCCCGGCTACGTGGGTTACGACGAGGGTGGCCAGCTCACCGAAGCGGTGCGACGCAAGCCGTTCAGCGTGGTGCTCTTCGACGAAATCGAAAAGGCCCACCCCGAGGTGTTCAACACGTTGTTGCAGATTCTCGAAGAGGGTCGTCTCACCGACAGCCAGGGCCGTTCGGTCGACTTCCGCAACACCATCATCATCATGACGTCGAACCTCGGCACACAAGATCTGCGCAAGGCCAACGTCGGATTCACCACTGCCGACGAGGCCATGAGCTACGCGCGTATGCGCGACAAGGTCATGGACTCGCTGAAGAACCACTTCCGTCCCGAGTTCCTGAACCGCGTCGACGAAGTGATCGTCTTCCACGAGTTGGCCCGGAACGAAGTCATGCAGATGGTCGACCTCATGCTCAAGCGCCTCACCGGCCAGCTCGAGGCACAGGGTCTGGGCATCGAGCTCACGCAAGCCGCCAAGGAGTTCTTGGCCGAGAAGGGTTACGACCCGCAACTCGGCGCGCGTCCGTTGCGTCGCGCCATCCAGCGCCTCATCGAGGATGCTCTCAGCGAGAAGATCCTCTACAAGCAGTTCCGCGCCGGCGAGATCATCGTGGTCGACACCGAAGACGATCCCGAGCGTCCGGGTGAGAAGCGCCTCGGCTTCACCGCCGTCGAAGGCTTCAAGCCGCCGGCCGGTGTCGATCTGGCCGGTGTCGGCGACACCAACGGCGACACCGACGCTGCTGGCACCGACTGACCTCGCGTCGTCCAACGCCGACTAAGTTCGTCGCGATGTCGCGACGTGCTCGATTGATCGCAGTGGTGGTCGCCGCGTTGGTCGTCCTGTCCGGCTGTCGCGTCGACATCAAGCTCGAGGTCGACGCCGACGACGACGGCACGGGCACCATCGCCGTGACGGTCGATCTCGACAATCGTGCGGTCGCTTTGGTTCCGGGTCTGGCCGAAGATCTGCGTCTCGACGACCTGCTCTCCAGCGGCTGGGCGGTGGAAGGCCCGACCCAGATCAACAACGGCGGGTTGCGCGTTCTCCTCACCTACGACTTCGAGTCGCCAGCCGAAGCCAACGCCGCGTTGGCCCAGATCAACGGCCCGAACGGACCACTGCTCGCGCCATCGCTCAAACGAACGGTCTCGGGGCGCGAGGTGGCCACCACCTTCGACGCCACATTGCAGTTCGTCGGTGGTATCGAAGCATTCTCCGATGCAGAACTCAGTGCTTTGATCGGTCGAGCCCCGTGGGCGACCACGGCCGAAAAACTCGGTGTCGATCCGATGCAGTCGGTGTCGTTCACCGTGGTGTCGCGACTTCCCGGTGAGATTCGCAAGACCACCGGCACGTCGTCCGAAGGTGGCGTGGCGTGGTCGGCCCCGCTCGACGGCACCGCTCAGACGGTGGTGCTCGGAACCGTCGACACCAAAGTGGACGGCGGTTTCTGGAAGACCACGTCCAGCATCGCCGGAGTGGTCTTCGGGGGCTGGCTCATCGTCATGGGCGTCGTGATCCTCCTGGTGATGTACGCCCGACGGAGGCGCGGCGTCGCCGCTCCGATTCGCCGCTCGTCCGAACGTCGAACACCCCGGTCGTAGGTTCTCGGTATGGCCCGCCTCAAACTCGTCTACAACTGCTCCGATTGCGGGGCGTCGTTTCCGAAGTGGGCCGGCCGTTGCACATCGTGCGGTGCCTGGAACACCTTGGTCGAAGACGTCGAAGACCCGGCCAACGACATCTCATCGCTGGCGGCTGGTGTCGCACTGCTCGCTGCGAGTCCGGCCCAACGCATCGGCGACGTCGACGTTTCCCACGGGTCACCTCGTTCGACGGGGATTCCCGAACTCGATCGGGTGCTCGGTGGCGGGCTCGTTCCGGGTTCGGTCACGCTTCTCGGTGGTGAACCCGGTGTCGGCAAGAGCACACTGCTGCTGCAGGCACTCGCGGCCTGGCCCGGTCGCACCTTGTACGTGTCGGCCGAAGAGAGTGCGCAACAAGTGCGACTTCGCGCCGAACGCCTCGGCGCGGTTCGACCCGAGTTGTGGTTGTTGGCCGAAACCGTTCTCCCCCACGTGCTGGCCGCACTCGACGAACTCCAGCCCGAACTCGTGATCATCGACAGCATCCAAACACTCGTCGATCCCGAACTCGGTTCGGCTCCCGGCAGCGTGGTGCAAGTACGCGGTTGCGCGCACAAGTTGGTGATGGAAGCCAAGCGCCGCAACGTTCCGGTCATCCTGGTCGGTCACGTCACCAAAGAAGGCGGCCTGGCCGGACCGCGAGTCCTCGAGCACGTGGTCGACACGGTGCTGCAGTTCGAAGGCGAACGGCACCATGCGCTGCGATTGCTGCGTGCGTCGAAACATCGCTTCGGCCCCACCACCGAACTCGGATTGTTCGAGATGATCGAGGCTGGTCTGCACGGTGTCCCCGATCCGAGTGCGCTGTTCCTGGCCGACCGACAAACCGGTATCGCCGGCAGTGTGGTCGTTCCGACCCTCGAAGGTCAGCGCCCACTCATGGTCGAAGTGCAAGTGCTCGTCAACGAAGTGAAAGGTGAAGCCCCGCCGCGGCGCAGTGCGCAGGGCCTCGACCCCGGCCGGCTGGCCATGTTGCTCGCGGTACTCGACCAACGCACTAAGAGCCCGGTGGGTAAGCGCGATGTGTACGCCTCGGTGGTGGGTGGTGTGCGCATCACCGAACCCGGAGCCGACCTCGGTTTGTGCCTGGCGATTCTCTCGGCCCTGGCCAACACCCCACTGCCTCCACACGTGGTGGCATTCGGGGAAGTGGGTCTCGGCGGCGAGATCCGCCAAGTACCTCACGCATCGCGTCGACTGGCCGAGGCGGCTCGACTCGGTTTCACGCGTGCCATCGTTCCAGCCAAGTCGCCTGATGTCGACGTGTCGATCGGCGTCGAACGAGTCGCGAATCTTCGCGACGCCATGCGGGCCCTCGGTCTCACGGTCGCGCCCTCAGACCGTTAGCGGTCCGGGAAGAAGCCCCTAGCCAGAACCGCATCCTCGGCGTAACGTCCCGATTGCCACATACGGATTGCACCCAGCGCGATCCGACTCTGCGTCATCACCACACGACCCCCTCGCTCGTGGCCGACGTGGCGGCTGAGTGCCGGCGTGACGGAGTCTCCTCCTCCGCCGGCACCGCCATCTCCGGGGTCTCAATCCCCCACTCATCCCACTTGAACCCGAACACCCGAGGAGAAACAATGAGTGGGTATGAAGACATGCGCTTCCAACTGCGAGCGTCGCTGGCTCAGCACATCGGCGACGAACCGGCGGCTCGGCTGATGGAAGCACTCCCGCCGTACAACTGGACCGACATCGTCACGAAGAGCGATCTGAAGGTCGAAATGGCCGAGTTTCGTTCCGAGATGAAAACGGAATTCGCACTCGTCCGCCAAGAAATGGCCGTCTTGCGTGCCGAGACCCACTCACTCATGCGGACTCAGCTCATTCAGATGACCACGATCTTCAGCATCATCAACGCGTCGATGGTCGCGGTCCTGCAATTCGGGCGCTGATCAACGCGCCACACTGAAGCCGTTCAGTCGGCGCCACAATTCCACCAGCTTCGGTGACGGCTCGGCGCCGTTCCAGTCATCGGCGGCCAACAGTCGGCAGTAGGCATCCCATTCGGCGCGCACCGCCGACATGTCGCCGAGGTCGGCGTGGGTTCTCATCCGAATGGCCAAGAGTTCGTCATGACCAGGAATGGCGAGCAGCCCCTTCGCGGTCGCCCAGTACACGCCGGCCACGTCTCCGATCTGCTGGCACATCTCGGCCATGAGGAGGGCCGCTCGCACCACGAGTACCGCCGCTTGACGTTCGATAGGCCGTTCGACCCACCGGTAGCCTGACCGCGTGTCCATCGACTCGCGCACACCCCCGGCCCAGTTGCCGCAGTCGAACGACCCCTGTTGGTGTGGTTCGGGTCGGCGCTACAAGCGCTGCCACAAAGGCCAAGAGGGCCGAATCACTCCTGGTGTGATCGCGCCGATGCGTTCGGTTCCGTCGCACATCGCTCGTCCGTCGTACGCCGACACCGGCAAGGTCACGCGCTGGGACGAACCGCGCATCAAGTCACCCGATGTGATCGCCCGCATGCGCGTGGCCTGCGAGATGGCCGCCGACATTCTTCGCTTGGCCGGTGAATTCGTTCGGCCCGGCATCACCACCAACGACATCGACGTGTTCGTCCACGATCTCACGATCGAGCGTGGTGCGTATCCGAGTCCGCTCAACTACCACGGATACCCGAAGAGTGTGTGCACATCGGTCAACGAAGTGATCTGCCACGGCATTCCCGACTCCACCGTTCTGTACGACGGCGACATCATCAACCTCGACGTCACGTGTTATGTGGATGGTGTTCATGGCGACACCAACGCCACGTTCTTCGTGGGCGATATCGATGACGAGAACCGTCGGCTCGTTCGTGTGACCGAAGAGTGCACCTGGAAGGGAATCGGTGCGGTCAAGCCCGATCGTCCGCTCTCCGAAATCGGCAAGGCGATCGAAGACCACGCGAACAAGCACAAACTCGGTGTGGTGCGCGCATTCATCGGCCACGGCATCGGCGAGCAGTTCCACACCGACGTCCAAGTGCTCCACTACTACGACGCCCGGAACAACATGATCATGAAGCCCGGGATGGTGTTCACCATCGAACCGATGATCACCCTCGGCACGTGGCAGCACAAGATGTGGGATGACGATTGGACGGCGGTCACCGCCGACGGCAAGCGCACCGCCCAGTTCGAGCACACCGTGCTGGTGACCGACACGGGTGTCGAGGTGCTCACCGCCGGCCCGAAGGCCGTGTCGCCCCGCGATCCTTCCTGATCGGCGAGTCGTCGCCGACCCCGCCCGACCCGTAGCGTGACCGTTCGTGAGCGAGCGCTACGTCTCTTTCGACCGGACCCAGTGGGCCGACTTGCGCGCCGCCACACCGATGACTCTGCGCGAGTCCGAACTCGGGAATCTGCGCGGCATCAACGAACGCATCGATCTCGACGAAGTGGCCGCGGTGTATCTGCCGCTCACCCGACTTCTCAATCTCTACGTGTCGGCCACGCAGAACCTGCACAAGGTGTCGGCCACGTTCCTCGGAACGCTGGCCGCCAAGGTTCCGTACGTGATCGGCGTGGCCGGAAGCGTGGCCGTCGGCAAGAGCACCTTCGCCCGCATCCTCCAGGCGCTTCTCGCCCGTTGGCCCGACCACCCGAAGGTTGACCTCATCACCACCGATGGTTTCTTACATCCCAATCGGGTGCTCGAAGAGCGCGGCATCATGAACCGCAAGGGGTTCCCCGAGAGTTACGACACGCGCGAGTTGCTTCGCTTCCTGCGTGAACTTAAGAGTGGTCGCGCCTCGGTGGAGGCTCCGGTGTACAGCCACGTCGTCTACGACATCGTCGATGGCGATCGGGTCACCGTGTGTCAACCCGACATCCTGATCCTCGAAGGTCTCAACGTTCTCCAGGTTGGTGCTCCCGGATCCGACGCCACCGAGTTCGTGAGCGACTACTTCGACTTCTCCATCTACATCGACGCCGAGGAGTCCGACATCGAGGCGTGGTACGTGGAGCGATTTCTCTCGCTGCGCGACTCGGTCTTCCAGGACCCCAACAGCTTCTTTCGCCACTACGCCCATCTCACACAAGAGGAAGCCGTGGCCACCGCCCGGTTCATCTGGAAAGAGATCAACGGTCTCAACCTCCGCGAGAACATCGAACCGACCCGCGACCGCGCCTCGCTCATCCTGCGAAAGGGCCGCGACCACCGGGTGAGCGATGTTCGACTCCGCAAGCTCTGACCCGCGCGACGCCCTTCTGACAAACTGACTCGGTGGTCACCCGGGCGAAGAAGAAGTCGCGTGCGAAGAAGCGATCGGCTTCGTCGCGCCGCGGCGCCTCCTCACAACTTCCCGTCATCCTTCTGCTCTTGGGTGCTCTCGGTGTGGGCGGTCTCCTGGTGGTGTCCGAACGTTCCGATCGTGCTCCCGCCACCACGGTCGCCACGACGCTCCCCTCCGCCGTCACTCCAGCCCCCGGCACGACCGACGCCGCTGCTGCTCCCGTCACCATCGGCTCGGTCGCTCCGCCCATCACCATCTCCGACGAGCAAATCGGCGACCTCACCGACGAGTCGCAATTGCCCGACTTCACACCGGTCGATCCACCCGATGCACCCGCGTCCTTCGCACCGCTCCCCGCCTCGGCCGCGTCCACCGGTCGCATCGACGGTGACCTGCCCGACGGGTTCTACCTCGGGTTCGTTCACGGGGCCTTCGACGACGACGGCGAATACATCGCCTGGCGAATCGGGTCGCCCGACGGCCCCACCTACCCCGCGTACGTGAGCACCATGATCTTCACGTCGGTTCGCGCGGACGCCCGCCGCGCCGACCATCCCGGATCGGCTTCACTACAACCCGAGCGGTTCTGGCAGTTGCTCGCCGATGGTCCGAGCACGCAAGCGGTTCCCGAATCCGACGATGTCGTCATTCTCGACGGCCCGTATCTGCTCACCGTTGTCGACGGCTCGGTCATCGCCGCCGAAGGAATTCGTCCGTCATGAGCACACTTCACCGCCCTCGGAGCGTTCACCCATCATGAATACTGTCCTTCTCATCGTTGCCATCGTTCTGATCGGTGCTCTCGGCTTGATCAATCTTTCTCGATCACGCCAGACACCGCCGATTCAAATCCCTGCCCCTCAACCACTTCTCGACCCAGAGACGTTGCTGGCCCCGGTTCGTGAGCAGATCGCGTCGATCAAGAAAGACATTGCTGAAACTCAAATCAAGGCCACGGGAGACCAAACGAAGCTTCTGGGTGAACTCCAACGGGTCAGCGAGCAGAACAAACAGCTCTTCGACCAGGGCAACAAATTGAGTGAAGCGACCATTCAGATTTCCACGGCCCTTCAAGGAACCGGCGTAGCTGGCGACTGGGGTGAACTCCAGCTCCAGCGCACCGTCGAACTCGCCGGTCTCACCGAAAACATTTCGTGGGTCGACCAAGACACAGTGTCTGGCGACGAAGGAAAGCTGCGTCCTGATCTCATCGTTCATCTTCCCAACGGGCGGAAGATCGTCGTAGACGCCAAAGCTCCGAAGATCGACTTCGAAAACTCTCCCAACGCCGCGGCGACTCAGGCTGAGGCCTTGAAAAGTCACATCGTGAAGTTGGCCAACAAGGATTATTCGCGCTTTGTGGAGGGGGCCGTTGACTTCGTGGTTCTCTTCGTGCCAACGGAAGGCATTTTGGCGACCGCCCTCACTGCGAAACCTGATCTCTCCGAGTTCGCAATCCGGTCGCGAATCTTGTTGGCGACACCGATGACTTTGCTAGCGATGTTGAGATCGGTTGAGTACGGATGGAAACAAGTGGCACAAGCCGAGAACGCCGCTCATATCGCAAAGGAAGCAGCGGAGTTATCGGACCGTATCGCAACGTTCGTTGATCACTTCAACAAGGTTGGCACCGGTCTCTCGTCTGCAATCGACAACTTCAACAAGGCGGCCGGCTCACTCGAAAGAAACGTCAAACCGCAAGCTCGCCGAATGCGGGAGCTCGGTGTTCAATCCAACAAAGAGCTTGCCGACACGAAAGAGATCGCCGAGACCAATAGATCAGTCTCTTGGGACGACTGATCACTCGGCCCGCAGATGCCCACGCTCGTGGGCGTCACGGATGATCTGCTGAGTGTGAGCCCACAGCGCGTCGGCACCGTCGCCGATGGGCGAGAGTCGCTTCACGGCTTGGGGGACCGTCACGCCGTGACGCTTCCACGGCGACTCGTCACCAGCCTGATGGTTGAGCATCGCAGGTTGCAGACGATCGACCGCATTGGCGAATCGACTCTCAGCCGTCTCCTGTGCCTCGTACTCCTCCCACAGCCGCCAGAAATACTCGGCTTGATCGGACGGTAAGAGGCCGAACAGCCGCTCGGCGGCTTGGCGCTCGCGATCTTCCTTGTCGGCGTAGCCCGTGGTGTCGTAGGCGAAGGTGTCGCCGGCGTCGATCTCGACGATGTCGTGCACCAAACACAACGCCAGCACGTGGAACAGATCGACATCGGCGTTGCTCCATTCGGCCAACACCAGCGCATACATCGCGAGGTGCCACGAATGTTCGGCCGTGTTCTCGCGCCGCGAGCCACCCGTGATGTGGGTCTGACGTTCGACCTGCTTCAGGCGATCGATCTCGAGCAAGAACTCGAGTTGCTGGCTCAACCGTTCGTCACTCACGACGCATCACCCCGAGATCAACGAAGCCAGCGACCAGATGGCTGCCACCAAACCGACCAACGCCATGCCCACGCTGCGCACCACCGGAGCACGCGGAAGGTCACCTTCCTTGCTGGCCGGCGGCGGTTTCACGACGGCCAGCATGTTGCCGGCGAACAATGCGCCGCCGAGAGCCAGCACCAGCCAGGCCAGAAGGTCTTCGCCGAGGAACATCGCTTCATTCTGCCAGTGTCGAACCCCGGCCGCGTGGGCTGTCCGCGTGCGGAAAACGACACGGGAATCGGTAAGACTGCGATCATGGGTTTCCACCACGTCGCCATCGCCATTCATGACACGGCTGCCAACTACGACTTCTACACCCGGGTCATGGGTTTCGAACTCGTGAAGACCGTGACCGCACCGACCCCGGAAGGTGGCTGGAGCAAGCACTTCTTCTACTCCACCGGAACGTCGCCGTCCGGTGAGCAGGGAATGATCGCGTTCTGGGAGATCCACGACGAATCGATCGGCACCGAATTCGGCACCAATCTCAACAAGAGTGCCGGTCTGCCCTGGTGGGCCAATCACCTCGCCTTCGATGCACCCACGCGCGACGACTTCGATCGCCATCGTGAGCGCTGGCGCGACTGCGGCTTCACGGTGCTCGAGGTCGATCACGAGTTCTGCCACTCGATCTACATCCGCGATCCCGAGGGCAACACCGTCGAGTTCTGTCACACCGTGCGCGACTTCACCGACGACGAGAAGAAGCACGCGATGGAACTCCTCATGAATCCGCAGCCCGAGATGGGGAAGGCTTTCGGCGCCAAGATCTGGCAACCCGAAGGTGACGCGATTCTGCTGCCGTCGAGCTGATCAGGATTCGACGACGCGTTGGCCCACACCGCGGGCCGCGTTCCGGAAGAGCGTGTGCTCGCCCTGGAACACCAACTTGATGTTGTCGAGAGCACCGGCACGGTGTTTGGCCACGATGAGATCGGCCATGCCCTTCAGGGCCGGGTCGACCGCTCCGTGTTTGGCTACTTCTTCGCGATGGATGAACATCACGACGTCGGCGTCCTGTTCGAGTGAACCCGATTCACGAAGGTCGGCCAGCACCGGTCGCTTGTCGGCGCGCTCTTCCAGACGGCGGCTCAACTGACTGAGGGCCATGATCGGCACGTTCATTTCACGGGCCAACACCTTCAGGTTTCGGCTGATCTCGCTCACTTCCAACTGACGGTTCTCGGCGCGCGCAGCACCGCTCATGAGCTGCAAGTAGTCGATGACGATCAGACCGAGCGATCCGTAACGAGCCTTGAGTCGGCGAGCCTTGGCGCGAATCTCCATCACTGTCACGGCCGGGTTGTCGTCGAGGAACAACGGAACTTCGAGTCGACCGACGGCGTTGTTGACGTCGCTCCACTCGTTGCCGGTGAGGTTGCCGGTACGGAGTTTGCGCGTGTCGACGCGCGCCTCGGCCGAGAGGATTCGCTGCGCCAATTCGCTGTGGCTCATTTCGAGTGAGAACACCAGCACGGGTTGGCGCGTGTTGCGGGCCACGTAGGTGGCGATGTTGAGAGCGAACGCCGACTTGCCCATCGATGGACGCGCACCCACGATGATGAGCGACGCCGGCTGCAAGCCGAGCAACAAAGCGTCGAGATCGTGAAAGCCGGTGGCGGTGCCGGTGATGCTGGCCTTCTCGGTGTAACGGCGTTCGAGTTCGTCGGTGGTGGTGCGCAGAACGTCCTTGATTTCGGCCACCGAATCGGTGACACGCTCGTCAGCCACCTCGAACACCTTCGACTCGGCGTGGTCGAGCGCCTTGGCCACGTCATCGGGTTCGGAGTACGCGATTTCGGCGATTTCGCTCGCCACACCGATGAGTCGGCGCAGGGCCGAGGTGTCCATGACGATCTTCGCGTAGCGACCCACGTTGCCGATGACCGGTGTGGTGTTCTGCAGATGGAGCAGGAAGTCGAGGCCGCCGATCTCGTCGAGCAAACCCACCCGACGCAGTTCGTCGGCCACGGTGACGGCGTCGACCGGCTGACCACCCGACAGCAACGCCCGAATCGCGTCGAACACGTGTTGATGCGATGGCTTGTAGAAGACGTCGGGCAACAATCCCAGTTCGCTCACGGTGTTGACGGCCTCACGCGACAGCAACAGCGCGCCGAGCAACGACTCTTCGGCACTCAGGTTGTGCGGTGGTACGCGATTGCCCGACGCCGCTCGTGGCGCGTTGCGCTGACCACCGCCGGAACGGGAGGACGGCTGATAGGTGTCGGACATCGGTTACACCTTGGTGGACGAACCCTGTTGATCGCTAGGGGTACAGGGTTGTGTGCTTTCTGTGGACAACCGGCCCGACTCTGTGGACAAGTCCGGACCAGACGACGATGCCCGGACCTGGGTCCGGGCATCGAGGAGAGCGGGCAACGACGCCCGCCGGATCACTTGGAGACGACGTTGATGGTGATGAACGCCCGAACGTCGGCGTGCAACTTGGCCGCAACCGAGTACTCGCCCACCGTCTTGATGTGGTCGGGCACCTCGAGCTTCTTGCGGTCGAGTTCGATGCCGGTCTGGGCTTCGACGGCCGCCACCACGTCGGCGGCACTCACCGAACCGTAGAGACGACCCTCGGCGCCAGTCTTGGCCTTGATTTCGATGGTCTTGCCGGTGAGGGCACTGGCAAACGTCGTGGCCGACTCGCGGTCGGCGGCGTCGCGCAGATCGCGACGACGACGCATGGCTGCGGCCTGCTGAACGGTCCCGTCGGTGGCCGTGATGGCCAAACCGCGCGGGAGGAGGTAGTTGCGGCCGTGACCATCGGCCACGTCGACGATGTCGCCGCGCTTCCCGAGACCGGAGATGTCGGAACGAAGAACAACCTTCACGATCAGGCCTCCTCGTCCACAGTGGTCTCGACCTCAGCGGCCTCGACCTGATCATCGAGTACGACCTCGGCCACCTTCTCGTTCACACCTTCGGGTGCCGGGCCACGGCGCGGGCCGCGACCCACCGAAGCGACGCGCTTGGTGTACGGGAGAAGGGCCATCTCGCGGGCATTCTTGACCGCGTTGGCCACCTCGCGCTGCTGCTGAACCGTGGTGCCGTTGATGCTCTTACCGCGGATCTTGGAACGGTCGGACATGAATCGCTGCAGGAGGTTGATGTCCTTATAGTCGATGTAGTCGACCTTCTCGACCGACAGGATGTTGGCCTTCTTCTTGATCTTGCGACCGGCGTCCTTAGGGGCCCGGCCACGCATCGGCTTGTTCATGTTGCTCATGGAATGTGGTGTCCTTCGTGCTTGATCAGCGTGATGGGTTCGTTCAGAACGGTTCTTCGTCGGGATAGTCGGCGGCCGGGGCCGGGGCGCTGGCGCGGCCACCGGAGTACCCGCCACCGTCACCGCCACGACCGGGGGTGCGCTCGACGGACGCCGTGGCCCAGCGCAGCGAGGGTCCGATTTCGTCGGCGACGATCTCGACCGCGGTGCGCTTGCCACCTTCGCGTGCCTCGTACTCGCGCACATCGAGTCGGCCGGTGACGAGCACACGGCTGCCCTTGGTGAGCGAGGCCGCGATGTTCTCGGCCAACTGGTCCCAGGCGACCACGTTCATGAACGAGGTCTGCTCCTGCCATTCGCCGTTGACTTGATAGCGGCGATTGACGGCCAGTCCGAGGGTGACCGTGGGCTTCCCCGACTGGGTGAAGCGAAGTTCGGGATCGCGGGTCAAGTTGCCCACGACAGTGATGGAATTGGATGCCATGTGATGCTCCTGCTGGAAGGTGTGAGCGGCTGACTCAGGCCGCCACGAGACCCCGGCGGGCCGCTTCGGCCTCGGGGAGACGCAGCAACTTGTGACGCAGTACGTCGTCAGCGATACGCAACGAACGCTCGAGTTCGTCGAGTGCGCCACCAGCGGCGGCGATGTTGAAGACGATGTAGTAACCGTCTTCCTTCTTGTTGATGGGATACGCCAAACGGCGCTTGCCCCACCAATCGGCCTTCCCGTGCACGTCTCCACCGGCGGCCTTCACGGCCTTGGTCACGGTGGCGACCCACTGCTGGGCGACGGGCTCATCGAGCGAACCGTCGAGGATGATCATCAATTCGTAGCCACGCATCGGCGCGTGAACCTCCCTTCGGACTCGCCCCCCAGGTGTGGGAAGCGGGGCCCCTCGCGGGGCAGGGTGACTATGGACTTCGGAAGCCTACCGGCGGGTCGGTCGGGTGGGACGGGGACGAACTCGAGCACGGACACAGAGTGCCGAGGGGGTGTGGCACCGATGGCCGGCGCGAGCGGCCAGCCCTCGCGGTGCTGGTCAGGGCCGCGTGAGGCGCACGATCGACGCCGAGATCAAGCCGACTCCGGCCGACACGGCACCTTCGTGCGTGCTGAGGCGGCCACCCGACCGAAGGATTCCGGTGAAGGCCCGTTCACGATCTCCCTGGAACACCAGGGCCGGGCCACCCGAGTCACCGAGGCCCCACAACATGGCCACCAGCCCGATGATGATGGCCACCAGGCAGAACGGAATGGCCAGCGTTTCTCGGGGCATGCGAGAAGCCAGCACCAGTGAGAACACCGCGCTCAACAACAACAGGACCCCCACCGCACCAACCGCGATCAAGAGGTGCTGAAACATCGCCGACGCTCCGAAACCGCCCTCGTCCCCGCAGTCGACCATGGCGCGAGCCGGCGCGCTCGGGTCGTCGACCGGTGACGTCTGGAGCAGAACGCAATCACGACCGTCGGACGCGACGGGTTGGCCGTCGACGAACGACACCGAGAACGGATCGCCGAACGCACCCGCGATGAGAAGGCCAATGGCGGCGAGAAAGATCATCACCAGTCCGAGCAGCGCGTCGAATTGAAGGCGGCGACTCGCCTCGTACGGCAGCCAGTTGCTCCGGCGCGAACGACGCGAGCGCTTCAAACCCTTCGATCCGGTGAAGTCGACCACGGTTGCGCTCAGCCCACCTGACGTCGGCCGCGCTGGCCGCCGATCGGAATCGCCCGCACGAGGTAATGCCAGCGGCACTGGCAGCACGCCTCCACTACGTACGCCGTGAGTTCTTCGGGGCGACGGTGGAAAGCGGCCAGTTCCTTGTCGTCGGCAGCGAGGCGACCGTGGGCCGGCAACTTGGCACCGAACACGTAGGTGACGAGAACGAGATTGTCTTCGGCGCAGATCGGACACGGCGTGGTCGTGGGCTTGCCCACCGAACGCGCAGCGCGCATGAGTTCGGGGTGCGCGTCACACACTTCCTCGCGACCGAGACGGCCCCGATGGAACTCGTTGATCGTGGCCCGACGGGCCATCCGGTGATCGACGAGACCACCACGCATCGTGGAGAAACCACGAAATGCGCCGGTGCCGAAACCCGACGAACGGGACCCTGGCGCTCGGCGATCGGACATCGTGAGCAGACTAGCCCTCGGTCGAGGTGGCCCGTCGCGCCCACCATTCGTCGAGCCGACGGCGAATCTCCGCGTCGCCGACGAGCCCTTCGTCGAGACGAATCTCGAGCAAGAAATCCAACGCGTCACCGACCGCGCGCGACGGTGACAGACCGAGGTGCTGCATCACCGCGACCCCGTCCATCTCGGGGCGAATGGCCTTCAGTTCTTCCTGCGCGGCCAACGACGCGATACGACTCTCGAGCTCGTCCATGCGCTGGGCCAGATGCAGCGCCTTCTTTTCGTTGCGTGTGGTGCAGTCGCAGCGCGTCAACACGTTGAGTTCGTCGAGAAGTGGGCCGGCATCGTTCACGTAACGGCGCACCGCCGAATCGGTCCAGCCCATTTGGTACGTATGGAACCGCAGGTGCAGTCGCACCAGTTCGGTCACGTCGTCGATGTCTTCGTTCGGGAAACGCAGCGCGGCGAGACGTTTGCGCGTCATCTTCGCCCCCACCACGTCGTGCATGTGAAAGGTCGTTCCTTTGCCCTGCAGGTACCCGCGGGTCTTGGGCTTGCCCACGTCGTGGAACAGTGCGGCCAGACGGGTCTTGCGGAAGTCGAAGTCGGGGTGGGCGTCGGGACGCACGTTTTCGACCACCGCGAGCGTGTGGGTGAGAACGTCTTTGTGCCGATGAATCGGATCGTGTTCGAGACGCATGGCCGGCAGTTCGGGAAGGACGAGATCGGCCAAGCCGGTCTCGACGAGGAACCACAGTCCGGTCGACGGCGCATCGACCACGATCAACTTGTTGAGCTCGTCGCGAATTCGTTCGGCCGACACGATCTCGAGACGATCCTTCATGCGATGAACCGCCGCCACGAGTTCGGGAACCGGAGTCATCTGGAATCGCGCGACGAAACGCGCCGCCCGCATCATGCGCAATGGATCGTCGCTGAAACTGATGTCGGGATCGAGCGGAGTGCGAAGCACGCGGGTCATGAGGTCGGCCGCACCGCCGAAGGGATCGACGAGAGTCGGTGAATCGGCCGTCACCTCGAGGGCCATCGAGTTGATGGTGAAGTCGCGGCGTGACAGATCGGTCTCGATCGCATCGGCGAATTCGACGTCGGGCTTACGGGTGTCGGGGTGGTACGCCTCGGCTCGGTGCGTGGTGATCTCGTACACCCGCGTTCCTTTACGGGCCCCGATCGTTCCGAACTTCTCGCCTTGGGTCCAGACGGCGTCGGCCCACGGCGCGATGATCTTCTTGATCTCGTCGGGGCGCGCATCGGTCGTGGCGTCGTAATCGAGACCGTCGAAGTCGAGACCGCCCAACAGATCGCGAACGGTGCCTCCGACGAGATACAAACGCTTGCCGGCCGCGCGAAAGAGTGCCGCGACATCGTCGACTTCCGACAGAACAGGCGCGAAGCGCTCGGGAACCACGGGGTCAGGCTACGACGAACGGGGTCAGGCGACGAGGAGTCCGCGGTCGATCCAGTAACGGCGGATTCGTTCGATCATCTGCTCGGCGAGCGACGAACCGATGGAGGCCGCTTCTTCCGGCTGAATCACGGTGTCGAGAAGAGCACCCACCGTGGCGGTCGTCGACACGCGGAGTGCGTCGAGGTCGTACCCGCCTTCGAGCATGACCAGACGCCGGCCAGCCGGAGCGATCGGAAGTAAACGAGTGACGATCTCGTTATAGTCGCCAGCCGTCAAGGCCATGTCGGTGATCGGATCGGCTCGATGCGCGTCGAAGCCGGCCGAGATGATGAGCCAGGTGGGATCGAACGATCGACAGATCGGTTCGACGAGTCGATCGATCGCACGCAGATAGTCGACTCCGGTCGATCGTGGCGGCATCGGAATGTTGAGCGTGGTGCCGACGGCCTCACCGGTACCGATCTCTTCGAACCAGCCCGTACCCGGATAGAGCGGCCATTGATGCAACGACACGAACAACACGCGGGGGTCGGCCCAGAAGACGTCTTGTGTTCCGTTGCCGTGGTGAGCATCGAAGTCGACGATCGCGACGCGTTCTCCGCGCTCGGCCAATTCGGCGGCGGCCACCGCGACGTTGGACAGCAGACAAAAGCCCATCGTGTCGGCTCGTGTCGCGTGATGACCAGGAGGCCGTACCGCACAGAAAGCGGCCGAGCCACGGCCAGCAACCAGCTCGTCGATGGCGGTGAGGCCCGCACCGGCTGCGAGTCGCGCGGCCTCCCACGTACCAGCACTGGCCACCGTGTCGGGGTCGAGGCGACCACCACCGGCCCGCGACACCGACTCGACCCTGTCGACGAGCGCCGACTGGTGCACCCGCAGCAACTGCTCACGAGTCGCGGCTCGTGGGACGATCGGGACCAAGGAGTCGACGAACACCTGGGCACCGTCGATCACCGCACCGAGACGCTCGGGGCGCTCGGGATGACGAGGACCCACGATGTGGTCGAGATACGCCTCGTGCGTCGCGAACAACACCGTCATCGCCCGCGACGCTACCGTTCTGACGTGATCACCGGCTTGCGTCAACGACGCCGCGACGGACTTCCACGTCTGCTCGACGACGGTCGGACCCGAGCGCGTCTACGACCCTGGCCACACCAACCCCGTATTGCGCAACTCGTCCTCACCGATCACACCAAGGCACCCACGGTCAACACTCTCCTGACGTGGCTCGCGGTCGCTCGCGATCACGGTTTCACGAGTGTGCGAACCAGTGCGTTGTCCACATCGGCAACTCCGCCCTTCACCGAGTTGGGGTTCGCCTCCATCCAACGGCTCGCCCTTCTCCGCCTCGAACTCGACCGACACACTTCGACGTCAGGCACTTCACGTCATGAACTGCGCGCCGTACGCGGATCACGTCAGATCGCGACACTCGCCCGAATCGATCGAGCGGCTTTCGTCGACGGATGGGACCTCGACACCACGGGCATCGTCGACGCGTGTGAGGCCACACCACAACATCGTGTACGCCTGGCCGTGACCGCGAACGACAAACCGGCCGGCTACATGATCACCGGACGCAACGGTGCAGCGGGATTCATTCAACGTCTGGCCGTTCACCCCGACTTCGAAGGTCGCGGGGTCGCGTCGTCGCTTCTCGTCGACGGTCTCGTCTGGTTGCAGCGTCGACGAGTCGATGACGTCCTCGTCAACACGAACTTCGACAACGAACGTGCCATCGATCTGTATCGACGATTCGGATTCGAGGTGCTCGAGGAGAGTCTCTCGGTCCTCGCTCTCGACGATCTCACCAATGAGTCGCCGCGATGAAACGCTTTCCGGCCGCGGGATGGGTGGCGATCACTCTCGTGTCACTCGTCTTCACCACGTCGACGGGATCGGCGCGGGCCGAAATTCCCGAAAGTGTGGGCGCCCTCGTGTCACAAGATCAATACGTGGCCGGAATCGAGGGATCGACCATCGATCTCAGCGTGTTCTTGCAGGGCCCGAGTGCACTCGGTTCGGACGCGCCGACGTCGATCCTCGTGACCGCCCACCGTCCGGTCACCTCCCGAGAGGCCGTCCAAGACGCCATCGACGGAGATCTGCCGTCGACGATCGACAGCATGCGCTTTCCCGTCGAACAGCGCGATGCGTCAGGTGTGGTCGATCTCGTGATTCCTATCGAGATCGGTACTCGCACCCGCGAACGCCTGCAGATGTCGGCACCAGGTGTGTACCCACTCTCGATCGGTCTGGAAGTCGACGGCAACAGTGTCGATCGGATCATCACGTTCGTCGAACGAATTCCGGATGGACAAGACGTATCCGCCGTCGAACAGTCGCTACCGGTTGCTCTGGTCGGCTCGGTGGACGGCGACGTCACGCTTCAGTCCGATGCGACCACCACGGTGCGCGCGGCCGACCGCTCGCGTGTCGCCGAGTTGGCCACCATCATCGAATCGCTGCCCGGTACACCACTCACCATCGCGCTGCGCCCCGAGCTGGTGGAAGGTCTCGGTCGTTCGACCCCGGACGATGCCGAGCTCCTCACCCGTCTGCAATTCGCCGACGCACCGTCGTTCTTGTCGATGCCGTACGTCCAGGTCGATCCGGGCTCGATGGCCGACGCGCAGACCAACGACATCTTCGTCGGCCAACTTCGCCTCGGTGAAGACGCCTTGGTCGACTCTCTTCCCGAGGCACGGTCGAACCGAACGGCCTGGATCCAGACACGCGCGCTGTCGGCCACCGGAGCACAGTTCATCCGCGACCTCGGTTTCCGATCGATTCTCATCACTTCGGCAGCAACCGAGGTGGGTGACTTCGGCGGCATCGCCTTCGCCGATCCCACCCGCAAGGTCGAGGTCGAACTGTCGAGTGGCGGGTTCATCGACGCCGTGGTCCCCGACAGCGCACTCGCGTCGCGACTCACCCTGGCGTCGGACGCCCCACCGAGTGACTCCTACCTCGCGGCTCAGCACGTGTTGGCCGAGATCAAGATGCTGCGGCGCGAACTCGCCGACGCCGGCGAATCGTTGTTGGGTCGTTCGTTGATCCTCACCACCAACGACGGATCGCTGATGTCGACCGACCTCACGGTCGCGTTGGCCGACACATTGAGTTCGTCGAACGAGGTCGAACTCGTGTCGCTCGACGATGCTCTGTCGCGCACGAGCGTCGGGCTCGTGGATGGCCGACCGGCCACGATTCGGCTTCCTGCGATCGGTCCCGTTTCGTCGTCTCCTGCCGAAGCGCTCTATCTCACCGGCGCCCGCATCGATGCGTTCGCCTCCATGCTTCCCGAAGGTGACGAGCGTCCGGCCATGTGGCGGCGCATCCTCGACGTGTTGCCCGATCAGCGATTCTCCGACGAGGTTCGTTTCGCCTACGCCGACATCGTCCGACAAGAGACCGAAGTCCTCGGCAGCCAAGTCACAACTCCCACCTCCACCACCTTCACGCTCGGAGGACGTGACAGCGCGATTCGACTCAGCCTGCGGAACGACTCGCCGACCGAACTGTCCGTCCGGGTTCGCCTGACCTCGTCGAAGCTCCGTTTTCCGGAGGGTGAACTGGTGGTTCAGTTGGCCCCGACCGCCATCACCTCGGTCGAGATTCCGGTGGAGGCACGCACCAATGGTCGCTTCCCGGTGACGGTTCAGTTGCTGACACCCGAAGGCCAGTTGCCCCTCACCCAACCCATCGTGTTCACCGCCCGGGTGAATGCCTTGGCCGGCCTCGGACAGTTGGTGACCGGCATGGCTCTCCTTTTGCTGGCCGTGTGGTGGATCCATCACTTCCGCCGGCGGTATCGCGAGCGACAGAAGCTGGTCAGCGACACCACGCGTCGACATCCGAGTGGCGAGACACCCCGTCAGAACCCTGACGACGCGTCCGAGCCCTGACGACCCGTCGATCTCCTGAGAACCCCGGCAACTAACCTGTCGACGTGGCCAACGTCCGGATCATCACCGACAGTTCCTGCGACCTTCCCGACGAGGTCGTGCGCTCCTTGGGCATCGAGGTCGTGCCCCTCTTCATCCGTTTCGGTGACGACGAGTTCGTCGACCGAGAGCAGCTGACCACGGCCGAGTTCTGGGCTCGTTGCTCGGCGTCATCGGTCCTGCCGTCCACCGCCGCCCCCTCGCCTGGACGCTTCGAGCAGGCCATCCGCAACGTGGTGTCGCAAGGTGCCACCGGGGTCGTCATGATCAATCTGTCGGGTGCGCTGTCGGCCACTTTGCAGAGTGCGGAGTTGGCGGCGGCGTCCCTGGCGTCGCTCGTGCCGATTTCGGTCGTCGACAGCCGGTCGGTCTCGCTCGGATTGGGCGCCATCGTGGTCGAGTGCGCTCGGGCGGCCCGCCAGGGCGCCGAACTTCACGAGGTCGAGGCGTTGGCTCGCGATCTGGTGGGTCGCTGCGAACTCTGGGGCGCCCTCGACACCCTCGAGAACCTCAAGAAGGGTGGTCGTATCGGCGGCGCCCAGGCCATGCTCGGCTCGGTTCTCTCGATCAAACCCATCATCGAGGTGAAAGACGGTGTGGTTCAAGAGGGCGGCAAGCAGCGCACGCGCGGCAAGGCCATCGCCTTCTTGGTCGACAAGGTGCGTCAGGTGAGCGCGTCACCCGGCATCAGCCAATTGAGTGTCCTTCACGCCGACTGCAGTGACGTCGACGCTTTCGTCGCACAGTTGAAGACCGTTCACTCCGGAGACATTCTCATCGGAGAAATCGGAGCGGTCATCGGAGCGCACGCCGGTCGCGGAACGATCGGCGTCGCGTACTTCCGCAACTGAGCCGACGTCATTCACCGTCATTCCGACGTCATTCCCCGTCCGCTCGACGACGCACAAGTAGCGTGTTCGTTCGAGCATGTCCGTGAACGCGTCACAACCTCCTGAACCGAACACGGTCATCGCCGGTCGTTATCGACTCGACCTCGCCTGGGCTCATGGCGGCATGGCGGACGTCTGGAGGGCCACCGACCTGCAGTTGTCGCGCACGGTCGCGGTGAAACTGTTGAAACCACACCTCGCCGCCGACGGAACCGTGGCCGAACGATTTCGACGAGAGGCGATTGCGGCCGCGAGCCTCACGCATCCGAACATCGTGACGGTCTACGACGCCGTTGCCGATCAGGGTCAACAGGCCGTGATCATGGAGTTCATCGACGGCAAGTCGCTGCGCGCACTTCTCGACGAGAAGAAGAGACTCACACCGAAGCTCACGGTTCACATCGGGACCGGTATCTGCTCGGCCCTCGACGCCGCTCACGCCAACGGCATCATCCACCGCGACGTGAAGCCAGGCAATGTGCTCGTCACCAAGGATGCGCGCGTGATGCTCACCGACTTCGGCATCGCCAAGGCTCTCGGAACCGGTGACGATCTCACGAGCGAGAACATCATGATGGGAACGGCGAAGTATCTGTCTCCCGAGCAGGTGAAGGGTGACGAACTCGACCTGCGTGCCGACTTGTACTCACTCGGTCTCGTTCTCTACGAGTGTTTGGCCGGAAAGGTTCCGTTCACCGGAAAGAACGACACCGAGACCGCGCTCGCTCGGCTTCAACGCGACCCCACCGATCTCAATCAGATCCGACCCGATGTGAGTCCAGAACTGGCGAGTGTCATCCATCGCATGCTCGAGCGCCGACCCGACAAGCGTTACGCCAGCGGAGCCGAGGCCCGCGCCGCGCTGAAGGCGGCTCTCAACGGCGACGGATCCACAGCGCGCGGAGTCGCCGGCCATCCAGCCGGAACCGATCGCACGCCCACCCCCGGCAAGATCATCCGACCATCGGGTCATACTCCGTCACAACCATCGACGCGACCGTCGGTCTCAGCCACACCATCGGGTGGAACGTTGCGACCGTGGAAGCCATCCCCCGTTCTGATCGGCGGACTGGCCGTCGCGATCATCGCCGTGGGTGCTCTCATCATCCGTGTCGTGACCGGTGGTGACGACACCACGCCGCAGATCGCGGCGACCACCGCACCACCGGCGCCCACCGGACCGCCGACGATTCTGGGCGTATCGACGTTCGACCCCGAAGGTGACCGCACCGAGAACGATGGTGCCGCAGCGCTGACGACCGACGGCGATACCGGCACCGCGTGGTCGACCGTCTGTTACAAGTCGTCGACATTCGGTAGCAAGTCGGGTGTCGGTCTGGTCGTACAACTCACCGAGGCCAATCTGGCCAAAGTCGACGTCGATGTCGTGGGCGACGCATGGCGCGCCGAGATGTACGCATCGAACGCACTGAGTGACGACATCGACGCGTGGGGATCGGCCATCGCGTCGACGACGGCCGGTGACGGACCCACCTTGGTCGGTGTGATGACCGAACCGATGCAGTACGTGATGGTGTATTTGCGTGAAGTCGGCCGTGACGGATCGTGTAGTCGCGACAACCCCTACCGCGGAGGTATCGCCGAGATACGCGTCTCACCCGCACCGTGAACGAGCTTCTCGTTCGACGGGCCATCAACGGAGATCGCGCCGCACTCGACACTTTGCTCCGTGAGCAGTACCCGCGGATTCTGACTGCCTGCCGGCGATTGCTCGGTCGCCACGCCGATGCCGACGACGCCGCGCAAAACGCGCTCGTGTCGATCGTCCGCAACATCGGCTCGTTCGACCAACGCTCGTCGTTCTCCACGTGGGTGTGGCGGATCGCCACCAACGCGGCCCTCGACGAAATCAGGCGTCGCGGTCGGCGCGATGTTCCATCGTCCGATCGTCACGACTTCGACCGACCCGACCAGTCGGCTACGGCCGTGTCGAGCCTCGACGATCGTCAGATCCTGGAGGCCGCCCTGCTCCAACTGCCGCTCGAGTTCAGGACTGCCGTCGTACTGCGTGACCTGGTCGATCTCGACTACGACGAGATCGCCGACGTGCTCGACATCCCCATCGGCACGGTGCGCTCGCGCATTTCACGAGGTCGATCGCAATTGGCCGACCTGCTTCGCGAGTCGTCATCGCAAGCGATCGGGAACCAAGACCCGAGTTCCGAACGTCAAACACCCGGAAGTGCCCCATGAGTTCCTTTTCCGACCCTTCGAATCGCGACGAACGTCTGGACGATCTGGCCAGTCGGCTGCTCGACCGCGACATCGAATTCGCCGACATTCCCGCCGACCTGCGCTCGTCGGTGCAGTCGCGCGCCGACGAGTTCGGAAGACTGCGTTCAACTCTTCTGCACACCGACGAGGTCGGCGACGAGGCATTCGATCGGGTGTTCGCAAACGCAATCGAGCCGACCACGCCGTCACGCGCGCGTACCGTCGTGCTCGGCGTGGCCGCCGCCGCGATCACCGCGGTGGTCGCACTGGGTGTGGTCGTGACGTCACGCAACGACGACCGCGACGTTCTCGACGACTTCGCGGAAGCACCGAAGACATCCGTCGTCGTCGAAGCGAGCCCGACCCCCGCCGCCGAAGCCAAATCACAGACCGATCTGGCGGCAGTGGCCGACACCGGGCTGGCCACACCGATGCAGACACCGTCGGTGGCCGGAGCCAGCGGCAGTGGAGGCGACGTGACGATGATCGTCGACATGGTTGCCCTCGGTGCGATCGCGAACAAGTGGTGGGTCACTCCCCCGCCGCTGTCCGACCAGTCGGTGACGTGCTCACTGGTCGAGGGATGGAACGTGGTGGCGGGTTCGTTCACCTTCGCGGGCCAACCCGCCGAAATCCACTACGACGAGACCGGAATCGTCGTGTTCTCCGTGCCCGACTGCGTCAAGATGGCCAGCGTCGTGCGCTGACGAAGGGTCTGGCTAGCCTCGCACCATGGCTGCCAATCCGTTGAACGACCCGAAGTGGGCCGAGAACATGACCGACACGATCGTGTCGACTGTCGACAAGGTCCGTGATCGCACCACCAAGCCGATCGTGATGGCAGCGCGCGGTGTAGTGTTCGGTTTGCTGGCCGCCTTCCTCGGCTTGTTCATCGCGGTCATCGCGTTGGTCGGCGCTCATCGCGGCGTCATCAACTTCCTCGAATGGCCCCTCGACCACGACACCGCGGTGTGGGTCGCTTATCTGGCGCTCGGTGGATTCCTGTGTCTGCTGGGCGCGGTGTGCATGATCAAGCGCCAGTCGCAGGACAGCGTGTGATGGGTCAGCACCACAAAGTCATCATCATCGGTTCGGGTCCGGCCGGACTCACCGCCGCCATTTACTCCGCACGCGCCAACCTCGCGCCGTTCGTCATCGAAGGTGAACCGTCGAGCACGAGCGATCAACCCGGTGGACAGTTGATGCTCACCACCGAGGTCGAGAACTTCCCTGGCTTCCCGGAAGGAATCATGGGTCCCGAACTCATGGGACGATTCAAGGAACAAGCAGCCCGTTTCGGCGCCAGGTTCCTCACGGCCAAGGCCACCAAGGTCGAATTCGGCGAACAGCCGTTGCGTGTTCATGTGTACGGCGACGTTCACACCGCCGACTCGGTGATCATTTCCACCGGGGCGCAAAGCCTGATGCTCGGACTCGAGGCCGAGGAGCGGCTGATCGGTCACGGGTTGTCCACCTGCGCCACATGCGACGGCTTCTTCTTCCGGGGCAAGGAAATCGCCGTCGTGGGCGGCGGCGACTCGGCCATCGAAGAAGCCACGTTCCTCACCAAGTTCGCCTCGAAGGTCACGCTCATCCATCGTCGCGACTCGCTGCGCGCGAGCAAGATCATGCAGGATCGCGCGCTCAACAATCCGAAGATCGAGTTGCGCTGGAACAGCACCGTCACCGACTTGATCGGCACCGAACAACTCGAGGGCATCATGCTCCAAGACACCGTCACCGGTGCAACCAGTCGCATGGACGTGTCGGGGTTGTTCATCGCCATCGGACACCGCCCGAACACCGACGTGTTCAAGGGTGTCCTCGACATGGAGGACAGCGGCTACCTCATCACGAGGCCCGACTCGACCTACACGAACATTCCTGGTGTTTTCGCCTGCGGCGACGTGAAGGATCACGTGTATCGCCAGGCCATCACGGCGGCCGGGTCGGGTTGCATGGCGGCCATCGACGCCGAACGCTGGCTCGAAGCGGGCCACTGACAGCCCCGCTGTAATCTGATCGCTGAAACGCGATCGACCCGGTGTTTCCGGGCGGAAGGACTTGTCATGGCCGAAGGAATCGTCACCCTCACCAGCAGCACGTTCGACGAGACCGTGAACTCGTCCAACACTCCCATCGTGGTCGACTTCTGGGCCGAGTGGTGCGGGCCGTGCAAGCAGATCGCTCCGATCCTGAGTGAGATCGCCACCGAAAAGGCTGGTCAGGTGACCATCGCCAAGTTGAACGTCGACGATCACGGCGACATCGCCATGCGGTACAACGTCATGAGCATCCCCACCCTTCTGGTGTTCCATGGTGGTGAGCTCAAAAAGCGCATGGTGGGGGCCAAGGGCAAAGGACAACTCCTGCAGGAGTTGGAGGAATTTCTCGGCTGATGGCCCTGTCGCCCGGAGATTCGGGCGAGGCCGTTCGGCAGCTCCAGAGCCGTCTCGGCGCCGCCGGCTTCCTTCCCCCGTCGGGTGTGAGCCCGTCCACCTACTGCGCCGGCACCATCGACGCGGTTCGTGCCTTCCAGGAAGATCGCGGACTGCCCGTCACCGGTGTCTGCGACGACACCACCTGGAACGTGCTGGCCGAAGCGTCGTGGAACCTCGGCGATCGCCTGTTGATGCTGCGCTCGCCCAACTTGCGCGGAGACGACGTGGCCGAAATGCAACGCTTGTTGTCGCGCCTGGGGTTCGACAGTGGCCGCATCGACGGCATCTTCGGACCGCTGGCCGCGCAGGCCTTGGCTGACTTCCAAACCAATGCCGGTGTCGAATCCGACGGAGTGTGCCGACCGAGCACCGTGGAAGCACTGCGCCGACTCTCTCGCCAAACCGGAGACGGCCCCGGAATCGCCGCCGTTCGCGAAGCCGAAAGCCTGCGGGAGGGCCGTCCACTCGACGGACGTCGCGTTGCCGTGGGTCAGTTCGGTGGATTCAGTTCGTTGAGTCGCCCACTGTGTCAGTCACTGCGTGACCGCGGAGCACTTCTCATTCAAACCGACGACACCGATGCCCTGGTCCAAGCGGCTCACGCCAACTTGTTCGGTGCCGAGGTGTACGTCGGGCTCGAAGCGACCACCGAACGAATGGCCCGGGTCACCTACTACGCAGTCCCGGCGTTCGAATCGGCCGGCGGCCGGGCCTTGGCCCACCTGATCGAACGCCATCTCCGTGATGTCGTTCCACGAATCACCGTGAGTGGAATGCGCCTGCCGATTTTGCGCGAAACCAAGATGCCCGCCGTGCTTCTCAGCCTCGGACCCACGCAGGTGATGGTCGATCGGGCCGAGCGCATTGCCAAGGCCGTGTTCTTGGCCGTGGCGGCCTGGTCGGCCTGACCGTCCACACATCGCCAGGCTCATCACACCAGCCCAGAGAGATATTTACGGGCTAAAAACTGTGTTCACCCACAGAGTTATCCACAGCCTGTGGGGACTGTAGCCTAGAAGTTGAGGGTGACGGTTGTCATCTTTGCCCTGGTCAGCGACGTCGTCAGTCGTTGGACGGGCCCTCGGTCATCAAGCGATAGATCCGCTCGAGATCTTCGAGGTCGGCGAAGTCGATCGTGACGGAGCCACGCTTCTTGGCCATCTTCACCGCGACGCGGGTGGAGAGATAGTCACCGAGCAGGGTTTCGAGTTCGAGCAGACCGGCCGGGGGCAGTCCGCCCGGTCGAGTCGAGCCCCCGCTCTTGCTGCTGGTCGAGCCCGACGACGTGCTGGCCGATGAACCACCGCTGCGATCACGGACGGCTTCTTCCACGGCCCGGACCGACCAGTCCTCGGATGCGGCACGACGGGCCAAGCTCTCCTGAAATGCCCGGTCGGCTGTTCCCAACAGGGCCTTGGCATGGCCCGCGGAGAGGCGGCCATCAGCCAAGAGGCTCTGCACAGCCGGGGGAAGATTGAGAAGGCGCAGGGTATTGGTGACCGTACTGCGGCTCTTGCCCACCCTCTTGGCCACGTCGTCGTGCGACAGCTCGAAGTCGTCGATGAGCTGCTGGTAGGCCGAGGCCTCTTCCAGGGGAGACAGGTCCTGGCGGTGCAGGTTCTCCACCAGTGCCTGCTCGACCGACGACATGTCGTCGGTTTCCTTCACGACGGCTGGCACCGTAGCCAGGCCAGCACGCTGGGCGGCGCGCCAGCGGCGCTCACCCGCGATCAATTGATACGAACTATCGGGCAAGCGCCTCACGAGGAGGGGTTGCAGGACCCCGATCTCCTTGATGGAGGCCACCAACTCGGCGAGGGCCTCTTCATCGAAGTGGACACGGGGTTGGTTGGGGTTCGGGACCAGGTCGGAAACCGGAATCTCCACCAACGTGGCCGATCCAGCCGGACCATCGCCAGCCGGACCCCCAGGAATCAAGGAATTGAGACCTCTACCGAGACCGGAGCGGCGGGGTGCCACCGGCCACCTCCTTTGCAACCAAGCGGTACGCCACCGCTCCCTTGGACGACGGGTCGTAAACGTTGATGGGCTGGTGGTGCGAGGGGGCCTCCGACAACCGAACGTTGCGGGGGATCACGGTCCGGCACACCTTGTCGCCGAAGTGCTCACGAACCTCGGCCACCACCTCGTTCGACAGCTTGGTCTTGGAGTCGAACATGGTGCACACGATGGTGCTGACTTCGAGGGCCGGGTTCAGGTTCCGCTTGACCAGGTCGACGTTGCGCAGGAGCTGACCAAGGCCCTCCAGGGCGTAGTACTCGCACTGGATCGGGACCAAGACCTCTTTGGCCGCCACCAGGGCATTGACCGTGAGGAGTCCGAGGGACGGCGGGCAGTCGATGACGACGAAGTCGAAGTCGTCGAGTACCGAGTCAACAGCTTTCTTCAGGCGATGTTCGCGGGCCATCAAGGGCACCAGTTCGATCTCGGCTCCGGCCAGGTCGAGGTTGGAGGGGGCCACGAACAGGTTCTTCAGGCTGGCCGGCTCGATGCAGTCCTCCATGGCGGCATCGTTCAGAAGGACGTCGTACATCGATGTTTCGATCCCGCGGGTCTCCACACCCACCCCGGACGAGGCGTTTCCCTGCGGATCCAAGTCGACGACCAAGGTCCGGTAGCCCAATTCGGCCAGGCAGGCCGAGACATTGACGGAGGTCGTGGTCTTGCCGACCCCACCCTTCTGATTGGCGACGGCGATGATCCGGGGCAGAGGCCGGGAGTGGCCGGTGGAAGCCGACTTGTCTTTCATGGAAGAGATGTGTACCTCTGGCTCGACGGTGGACACCCGCATGGTACCGAACGGGTGCGACTCGGTCGGGGTTCTATGGGGTGATCTCCCACACTGTTGTTCCACGTGGAACACCGCAGTGCCTGGAATTGGTCGGACGGGGTTCCGTGACGGCCACGTGTTCCACGTGGAACAGTCAGGAGCGGGTCAGGACCGCGATCCCGTTGGCCACGGTGACCAGGGACAGCCCGCTCGACCGAATGTCGGGGGAGTTCCATCGCTCGCCCGTTGACGCCGGGGGTTCGGTGACCAACAGGAGGCCGCCGGACGCCAGCAACGGGGCGGCGTGTTGGGCGGTGTAGCGGGGGGAGCCGAAACCCCGGCTGGTCGCGACCGACCAGGTGACCCCGGGGAACCGACGGGGAAGATCGATCACATCGGCCTCCACTGCCTGGATCCGACCCGCCAACCCGAGTCGCCCGATGAGGCGAACCAGAAGGTCGACCCGCTTACCCCGACGGTCGACCAGGTGTCCTGATAACTCGGGTCGGACCAGGGCCACCACCAAACCAGGGAGACCCCCGCCGGCGCCCAGGTCGACGAACGAGGTGGCGGTGTCGGGGATCAATCGGGCCGACGCCTCGGCTTGGTCGACGGCGCTACCGAGGTTTCCTGGCCCCAACATGCCGATGCGCTGGGCCTCGCCCAGCGCATCGATCACACGGTGTCGTTGGACCGGATCGAGAGAACTCACGGATCCGTCCTGGAGGTAGGGGGTCAGGCTCCGGCCGGAGTGATCACAACGCGACGGTGCGGCTCTTCGCCCTCGGAGTGCGTGCCGATGTCGGTACGCCCGGTGAGCGCATCGTGAATGATCTTGCGGTCGGATGCCGGCATCGGTTCGAGAGCACGGGCCGAGCCACTCGACACCACTTCGTCGGCCACCTGGTTGACGAAACGACCGAGGGCTTCTTTGCGCTTGGCGCGGTAGCCGGCAACATCGACACGCAGACGGGTGTCGTGATCGCCTAGGCGGCGCTGAGCCACCACGCGGGTCAGGTCCTGCACGGCCTGCAGTGTCGAGCCGCGCGGGCCAACGAGGAGACCCAGGTCGGAACCATCGAGGTTCACCTCGATCTCGTCGCCCTCGATCGAACGTGACGCCGTGCCCGACGTTCCGAATGCCGTGGCCAGACCCACCAAGAACTTCTCGGCCTGCGCTGCCACTTCGGCCGGGTCGGCGGCCGGTCGGGGCTCGCGTGACTCGTTGTCGGCATTGTCGGTCATGGTTGAACCCTCCTGGCGTGGACGGCGGCCGGATGACCGACCGTTCGACGAACCACCCTCACGACGCGGTTCGCGACCGCCATCTTGTCTCTTTTCCGACCCTCCGTCACGACGGCGACGACGATCGTTCTTGGCCCGCGGCGTACGCGGCTTCACCCGGGCGCGAACCCGAGCTTCACCCCGCATCCGTCCGAAGAGGCCAGGCTTGGGTTCTTCGAGAATTTCGAACTCGGCATCCTGCTCATCGACTCCGAGTCGGTCGAGGGCAATGCTCTTGGCCTCGTCGACCGAGGCACCTGTGGTTTCGACCCATTCCATGGGACAACCTTCCGTTTCTGCGTGTTGTAGTGGGGGAACGTCGACTCAGGGTCGACGCGGGGGCTTGGGGTGACGGTTCTTGCCCGTCGGCTTGGGCGGGTTGGACGGGGTCGGACGACCCTTGCTGCCCGTGGAGCCACCCTTGGGCGGCGTCACCCGCTTGCTTCCTCCCGGTGCTGGCTTGTTCTTGCCCTGCTTGGCGTCCTTGGCCTGGTTCGCCTCGTTGCGCAATTGGCTGAAGAGTCCAGTTCCGCCGCCGTCTTTCTCAGCCATATCACGCGCTTTCGCGCTAGCAGCCTGAGCTTGACGACCAAGGGAATGCTCGCCTTTGTAGAACCGGCGAGTGACGTACGCCTGCTGGGCGATACGAACGATGGTCTGGGCGAAGTAATAAATCACCAAGCCCACCGGGAAGAAGATCTGGAAGATGCCGAACACGACCGGCAAGTACTGCAGGATCTTGGCCTGCGTGGCCGACATGGTGGGCGACACCGTGCGCGAGGCGATCATGCGCTGCTGCACCCAGTACAAACCCATGAGGGCGACCACCAACAGTGCGTAGATGATGCCTTTAGCCGGGTCGTCCTGGATCACCTCGACAGGTCGCAACGACAAGTCGAGTCCGAACGACAACATCTCGGTCTTCTTGTCGAGACTGGCGAACAACTCGCTCGATTTCGAGATGTAATCGGGGTCGAACGTTCCGTCAGCACCCTTGTCGGTGAGTCCGTGCAGAACGCGGAACATGATGATGAAGATCGGCATCTGCGCAAGAAGCGGCAAGCACGACGCCAACGGATTGACCTTGTGCTCCTGATAGAGCTTCATCATTTCTTCGTTCATCTTCTGCCGGTCGTTGCGATATTGCTGTTGAATTCGACGCATTTCCGGCTGAACTCGCTGCATCTCGAGCATGCCCTTGGTGCTCTTCAGAGTGAGCGGGAAGATCAACATCATGATCACCACGGCAACGAGTGAGATGGCGAAGATGTAGTTGGACGTGAGGCTGTAGAACTGGCTGATCAGCCAGGCCGCGGCTTGAAACATGTCAGTGGGCCCTTCCCGAGTTGACGGCGATCGATGTGACAGTCGAAGTGGACGTCGAAGTGGACGTCGAACCGGACGAAGTTGACGAGTCCGGCACCGGGTCGAAACCCGACGGACCGAACGGGCGGCAGCGCATCAGGCGACGAACGGCGAGCCAGGTTCCACGACCGGCGCCGTGCACCGAGACCGCCTCATGGGCGTAGTGCGAGCACGACGGGGAGAACCGACACGGGGAGGGGCGTCCATCGCGGCCGACCTGGTACCACTCGATCGCCCGGAGGATGAACCGCTGCATCACCGGCTCCGCGCCGCAAGGGTGTGAAAAGCCCGGCGCAAGTCGAGGAAACCGGGAACGTCGCCGCCGCGCGCCGAGACGCCGAACAGGTACAGACCCGGGGCGAATTCGGCCTCGTGGACTCGCATCAACTCGCGCATTTGACGGCGGATGCGGTTGCGCACCACCGCCGTACCCACCGGACGGCCGAGGGCGAAGGCAATGGAGGGTGCCGGATAGGACGGATCGGGGAGCATGATGCACCAGACGGACCCGCTACGAACACGTGTTCCCTCCTGACGCAGGCGTTGGAACTCGTGGGCGCGGCGCAGGTGACCGATCAAGCCGACAGCCGCTTGCGGCCCTTCAGGCGACGGGCCTTGAGAATGGCTCGGCCACCGCGGGTAGCCATACGCGCCCGGAAGCCATGCTTCATCGACCGGCGCTTCTTGTTGGGTTGGTACGTGCGCTTCACGAAGAACTCCTCGGTGACCAGCCACGATGGGCCAGTGGATGTCGGCCGACGAGACGCCGACGCAACGGCTCAGGCTACGGCTCGGGCGCTCACCTGGGCAACCCGCGACCGGGCTTTTCAGCAACTATCCACAGCCTGCTATGTTGCCGTGTTCCAACGGCCGTGTCCCCGGAATCCCGGGCTCGAGACGGCCGTCGGCCCAGGTCACACGACCCGGGATGAGCCAGAGGAGGTTGTCCACATTCTGTGGACCCATCTGTGGATCGAGTAGCGGTCAGGATCAAGGAGTCCCAGGTGGAAGACCAGGAGAACATGTGGGCAGCAGTGGCTCAACTGCTGCGCGCACAGGTCTCCGATGCCGTGTGGTACTCGACGTTCAACGACGTTTACTCCATTCCGAGTGACGGCCAGACGATCCGGCTGGCGGTTCCGAGCGGGACCGTTCGCGACAAGATCATGACCCGCTACCTCCCACTGGTCATGGATGCGCTGGCCGAAATCGGTGCCGGCAGCCGCCATCTCGACGTGGAGGTCGTGGCCCCGCCCGAAGCCGCCGCCTCGACACCCGCCGCGGTGGTGAAGGACGATCCGGCCATCGAACAAGCCGAATCGCGGTCGGCCCGCGAAACCGCCGGCGAGCGGGCCGGCTTGAATCCCCGGTACACGTTCGAGACCTTCGTGCGCGGCGGGTCGAACAGTTTCGCCTTGGCTGCCGCCCAACGGGTGGCCGAAACCCCGGCTCGTAGTTACAACCCGCTCTTCATCTACGGATCGGCCGGACTCGGCAAGACCCACTTGCTGCACGCCATCGGGCACTACGTCCTGCAGAACTACAGCCACTACCAGGTCCGATACGTGACCAGCGAGACCTTCCTCAACGAATACGTCGACGGCATCCGTAATGCATCGATCGCCAATTTCAAGCGTCGCTACCGCGACATCGACCTGCTCCTCATCGACGACATTCAGTTCATGGAGGGCAAAGAAGGTCTGCAGGAAGAGTTCTTCCACACCTTCAACTCGCTGCACGGCACCAACAAGCAGATCGTCATCTCGTCCGATCGCGTGCCCGACGCGATCCCCAACCTCGAGGAGCGTCTCATCGGCCGTTTCCGTTGGGGTCTGATCACCGACGTCCAACCGCCCGATCTGGAGACCCGCCTGGCGATCTTGCGCAACAAGGCCGAGCGCGAAGGCACGATCTTCCCGTCCGACGTGCTCGAGTTCATCGCCTCGCGAGTCACCTCCAACATTCGCGAACTCGAAGGTGCTCTCATCCGCGTGAGTGCGTACGCGAGCCTCAACCGAGTCGACATGAACGTGGCCCAAGCCGAGCGACTCCTCGAAGACCTCCTCACCGATCAGGCTCCCAAGCACCGCACCGACGAGGAATTGCTCACGGAAATCGCCGGAATTCTCGGGTTCTCGGTCGATGCGCTACGCGGCAAGAGCCGTCAACGGCCGTTGGTGGCGGCCCGGCAGGAAGCGATGTACGTGTTCCGTGAACTCACCGATCTGTCGTACCCGGCCATCGCCCGACTCTTCGGCGGCCGCGATCACACCACGGTCATCCACGCCGTCGAGAAGATCCAGCGCCTCATGAAGGAACGCACCCAGACCTACGACCACGTGACCATGCTCATCAAGACGTTGAAGTTGGGCTGACGCACCATGGGGATGACGATGTGGACCGCATGTGATTTCGAGGGTGTCACGCTGTGAACAAGCTCGTGTTGTCCACCGGTCGTGTCGTTTGCGTGGGTTCGGGTGTGGACGTCTATGAACAACCCGACACACCTCGATCTGTGTGTCTCGCTGGACGAATGACACGTCGTCCACAATCCACAGCTCTTATTACAAGTACTAAGTTCAAGAAGCATCGAGCGATGTCGACAAGGGCATCGGCGATCCGGGGTCAAGGAGTCTCGAGTGAAGTTCCGATGTGAGCGCGACATCCTCGCCGACGCGTTCGGCGCCGCCAGCCGAGCTGCCACCGGCCGAGCCACCAATCCCACGTTGTCGTGCCTGCGTTTGGTGTTGGCCGGCGGCTCGTTGCGAGTGACCGGCACCGATGGCGATCTGACGATCGAGGCCGTCGTCCCCGTGGCCGACGGGAAAGACGGAGTCGTGTTGCTTCCGGCCAAGTTGGCCAGTGAAGTCGTTCGCTCACTTCCGTCGGGCGCGGTCACGATCGACGTCGGTGACGACAAGGTGCAGATTTCGGCGAGCCGTGTGAACTTCTCGGTTCCCACCGGCGCCGAAGGTGACTTCCCCAAGTGGAGCGGCTCGGTGGGTGGAGGCGTCACCATTCCGGCCGCCTCGCTGTCGGAAGCACTCAAGCAGGTCGTTCGCGCCGCCAGCACCGACGACGCACGTGGTGTGCTCACCGGAGTTCTCATCACGGGTGTCGACACGAAACTTCGTTTGGTCGCGACCGATTCGTATCGCTTGGCCATCCGCGACATCGATGCTGCGGTTCTGCCCGATGGAGCCAAGTTCGTCGTGCCGGCTCGCGCACTCGGTGAGTTGCAGCGTCTGCTCGGCAACGCCGAAACTGTGAGTATCAACATCACCGACAACGACGCCACGTTCGAGATGGGCGCGACCCGTTTGGTGACGCGGTTGCTGGCAGGAACGTTCGCCGATTACCAGCGACTCATTCCGCCCAGTCCGCCCAACAGTCTCACGATCTCGCGCGATTCGGTTCTCGAATCGATTCGTCGCGTCAAGCTCGTCGCACGCGACCCGATCGGTACACCGTTGCGCATTCGAA
Organism: Actinomycetota bacterium; assembly: GCA_016871355.1. Classification (GTDB taxonomy): domain Bacteria; phylum Actinomycetota; class Acidimicrobiia; order Acidimicrobiales; family Ilumatobacteraceae; genus Casp-actino8. Next base: position 8,271 of record VFZC01000009.1, on the reverse strand, counting down.
TCGCGTCCGATGGTGTCACGTTGCGCATGGTGAGTCAGGACAGCGGCGAAGCGCACGAGCAACTCGACGGCGACATGTCGGGTAACGAAATCGAGATGTCGTTCAACAACGAACTTCTGGCCGCGGGCATCGAAGCGTGTGGTGCCGAACTCGTGACCATCCAAACGAGTGAGCCGGGCAAGTTGGCGGTCATTCGTCCGAAGGACGACCCGTCGTACACGTATCTGTTGATGCCCTTGCGTTCCTGATGTTCATCGAGCAGATCGAGCTCGTCGACTTTCGCAATTACGCACGGGCTACTTTCTCGCTCACGGCCGAGACCACGGCGATCGTCGGTCGCAACGGTCAAGGCAAGACCAACGTGGCCGAAGCGATGGCTTTCCTCGCCACGCTCGACAGTTTTCGCCAGGTGCCCACGGCCGCGCTGGTTCGCGATGGCGCCGAATCCGCGTTCGTTCGCGCGACGGTGCGGCACGACGACGGTCGTGAGTTGTTGGTGGAAGTGGAGGTTCCCCGTCAAGGTCGAGTGAACGTGTTGGTGAACAAGCAACGCCTTCCGCGTACCCGCGATCTCGTCGGCGTTCTGCGCGTCACGGTGTTCTCGCCCGATGATCTCGACTTGGTGAAAGGTGCGCCATCCGAGCGCCGTCGCTTCGTCGACGACGCCCTCGTCAGCCTGGCCGCGAAGAACGATGCGTTGCGACTCGAACTCGATCGGGTGATCAGACAACGCAACACGCTCCTGCGTCAGTGCGCAGGACGACTCACCGACGAGGTCGGCTTCTCACTCGACGTCTGGGACGAACGACTGGCGTCGGTGGGGGACGAGATCGGACAGGCACGGGCCATGTTGTTGGCGCAGCTTCAACCGATGGTCCAAGAGGCGTATCAGCAGGTGGCCAGAATCCCGGTGGCGGTCGCGTTGCGTTACGAGCCCGAGTGGCGGCGTTCGGGGCTGGCCGCCGCGCTGTCGGCTTCGCGGCGTGACGACGTGCGGCGCGGTGTGTCGACCGTTGGTCCCCATCGCGACGACATCGAGTTGTTCCTCGGTTCGATGCCGGCCCGTACGCACGCGAGTCAGGGTGAGATGCGCTCGCTCGCACTGTCGCTTCGCCTGGCCGTCCATCGGTTGGTGGCGCGCACCACCGACATGACCCCGCTGCTCGTGCTCGACGATGTGTTGAGCGAACTCGACCCGGGCCGTTGCGAGGCCCTCGTGGCTCATTTGCCTCCGGGGCAGGTGGTGATCACGACCGCCAACCCGTTGCCTCCGGCGGCGCGACCCGATCGAGTGATCACGATCGAAGCCGGTCAGGTGCAGGCGTGAGCGACGATCCGCGCCCCTTGGGGTCGGCCCTCGACCGCTTGCTCGCGTCGTTGAAGGGGGGCGACCGGTCGACCACGGTGACGGTGTTCTCGCGGTGGACCGAACTGGTGGGCGAGGCCGTGGCGGCCCACGTGACCCCCGTGCGGCTCGACGGCGACACCCTCGTGGTGGAGGTGGACGACCCGGCCTGGGCGACCCAGTTGAAGTTCTTGGAACGGGATCTGCTGGCCCGGTTCGGAGAGGCCGGAGCGACCCGCGTGGAGCGGCTCGAGATCAAGGTGCGACGACCCCGCTGAACCCCGTGGTGAGGCGTGTGGAAAAAGGTACGTTTCCCCTGCTCATAGTGCCTGTTGTGGCACGAATCCGAAGTCTTTTTGGGGTAGGATTTCACCTGTTGTTGCGAGGCCTTCCATCGCCCTCGTGAGCCACTCGTGGCTCACAGTTCGAACCGGCCCGCCGAAGCACACCACGAGGTACCAGTGACCAGTAAGAACGCGACCCCCACGGCCGATTACGGCGCCAAGGACATCCAGGTTCTCGAGGGTCTCGACCCGGTCCGTAAGCGGCCCGGTATGTACATCGGTTCCACCGGTCTGGCTGGTTTGCACCACCTCATCTGGGAAGTGGTCGACAACTCGGTCGACGAGGCCATGGCCGGCTTCTGCACCCGCATCGGGGTCACGCTCACGGCCGACGGCGGCTGTCGCGTCGACGACAACGGTCGCGGTATTCCGGTCGACCCGTATCCGTCGGGCCCGCACAAGGGCAAGAGCGCCGCTGAAGTGGTGCTCACCGTGTTGCACGCCGGCGGCAAGTTCGGCGGCGAGGGCTACAAGGTGTCCGGTGGTCTGCACGGTGTGGGTGTGTCGGTGGTGAACGCGCTGTCACAGCGCGTCACTCTCGAGATCGATCGTGACGGCAAGCGCTACGAGCAGGAGTTCCGCAACGGCGGCAAGCCGCAGGGCAAGTTGGCCGCCACCGGCGACACAGCGGCTCGTGGCCGCAAGACCGGAACCTCGGTCACCTTCTGGCCCGATGCCACGGTCTTCGCGTCGGAAGGCACCGAGTTCGTCGCGCGCACCGTGCTCGAGCGTCTGCAGACCATGGCGTTTCTCAATCGCGGTCTCGAGATCGTGTTCAAGGACGAACGAGCTGGCAAGGAACAAGAGGTCACCTTCCAGTTCAAGGGCGGCGTCGTCGACTTCGTGAAGCACCTCAACCAGTCGAAAGAAGCTCTCTTCAACAAGGTCGCTCACTACGAAGACGAAGAAGAGGGCCAGACGCTCGACATCGCTGTCCAGTGGAACACCGGGTACTACGAGGGAATTCACGGCTACGCCAACGGCATCAGCACCATCGAAGGCGGCATGCACGTCGAAGGTTTCAAGACCGCGCTCACCAGCGTGGTCAACAAGTACGCACGTTCACGCGGCGTGCTCAAGGAGAAGGACGACAACCTCCTCGGCGAAGACATTCGCGAGGGAATCACCGCGATCATCTCGGTGAAGTTGTCCGAGCCCCAGTTCGAGGGTCAGACCAAGGCCAAGTTGGGCAACGTCTCCATGCGTTCGTTCGTGCAGAAGGCCACCAACGAGCGGTTGGCCGAATGGCTCGACGAGAATCCCACCGAAGCCAACAAGATCGTCAAGAAGGCGCAGGCCGCGGCACTGGCCCGCGTGGCCGCCAAGAACGCGCGTAACGCCGTGCGACGCAAGACGGCGCTCAGCGGTGCGGGCATGCCCGACAAGTTGAAGGACTGTACGAGCGGCAATCCCGACGAGAGCGAGATCTTCATCGTCGAAGGCGACTCGGCCGGCGGAACCGCCCTCGACGCGCGTGACCCGCACACACAGGCGATCCTTCCGATTCGCGGCAAGATCCTCAACGTCGAGCGGGCGCGTCTCGACAAGATGCTCAAGAACGCCGAAGTCACCGCACTCGTCACCGCCATCGGCGGCGGAGTCGGCGACGAGTTCGACGCCACCAAGGCGCGTTATCACAAGGTGATCATCCTCGCCGACGCCGACGTCGACGGCAGCCACATCCGCACGCTGTTGCTCACGTTCTTCTTCCGACAGATGCGTCCGCTGGTGGAAGCCGGCTACGTGTACATCGCTCAACCGCCGCTTTACTCCACCGAAATCGGTAAGGAGAAGATCTACCTCAAGGACGATCTGGCGAAGTCGCGTTTCCTCGAGGCCAACCCCAACCACAAGAAGGAGTTCCAGCGCCTGAAGGGTCTGGGCGAAATGGACTGGGAAGAACTTCGTTCCACCACCATGTCTGCCGAGACGCGCACGCTGTTGCAGGTGACGGTGGAAGAAGCGGCTCTCGCTGACGAAATCATGGGAGTGCTCATGGGCGACGACGTCGAAAGTCGCAAGCACTTCATTCAGACCAACGCCAAAGACGTGAGGTTCCTCGATATCTGATGGCTTCCAAGAAGACACCCCCGCCGCCGAGTGATCCCACACCCGAAGAACCCATCATCACCGTGCAACCCGTCGCGTTGCAGGACGAGATGGAGCGTTCGTTCCTCGACTACGCCATGTCGGTCATCATGGCGCGCGCACTGCCCGATGTGCGCGACGGTCTCAAGCCGGTGCACCGCCGCATCATCTGGGACATGGACGAGCAAGGCTTCCGTCCCGACCGTCCGTTCGTGAAATCGGCCCGCGTCTCGGGCGACACGATGGCCAAGTACCACCCGCACGGCGACAGCGCCATCTACGACGCACTCGTGCGCATGGCCCAGCCGTTCTCGCTGCGTCATCCGCTCATCGACTTCCACGGCAACTACGGATCACCCGACTTCGGCCCGGCGGCCAGCCGCTACACCGAATGTCGACTCCATCCGTTGGCCATGCAGTTGTTGGCCGACATCGACGAGAACACCGTCGACATGTCGACCACGTACGACGGCACTCGCGAAGAACCGACGGTTCTTCCGGCGCGATTCCCCAACTTGTTGGTGAACGGCAGCCAGGGCATCGCGGTGGGTATGGCCACCAACATTCCGCCGCACAACTTGGGCGAAGTGATCGATGCGTGTGTGCACATGCTCTTTAATCCAGGCGCCACACCCGACGACCTCATGCAGTTCGTGAAGGGCCCCGACTTCCCGACCGGAGGAGCCATCCTCGGTCGCGCCGGAGTCATCGACGCCTATCGCACCGGACGCGGCAGCATCAAGATGCGCGCCACGGCGGCCATCGAAGAGAACAAGCGCGGCCAGATGCAGATCGTGGTCACGCAGTTGCCGTACCAGACCAGTTGCTCGGCCATCGCCGGTCGAATTCAAGAACTGGTGGATGCGGGCGACATCGACGGCATCGCCGACGTGAACGACGGTTCGTCGGGCGGCAAGACCAACCTCACCATCTTGTTGAAGCGTGACGCCAACGCCAACGTGGTGCTCAACAACCTCTTCAAGCTCACGCAGTTGCAGACAAGTTTCGGTGTGAACATGGTGGCGTTGGTCGACGGTGTGCCGCGCCAACTCACCTTGTCCGACACCATCGACGGCTACTTGCGCCATCAGGTCGAGGTGCTCACGCGTCGCACCGAGTTCCGTCTCGACAAGGCTCAGCGGCGAGCGCACCTCCTCGAAGGGCGCATCAAGGCGCTCAACGTCATCGACCAGATCATCAAGCTCATTCGTGAGAGCGATGACGCCGGCAGCGCCAAGGCGCAACTCATGGCCAAGCCGTACGAGTTCACCGAAGTGCAGGCCATCGACATTCTCGACATGCAGCTGCGCCAACTCACTCGTTTGTCGCGCATCGACCTCGAGGCCGAGATCGCGGAACTGACTCAACGCATCGCCGATCTGCAGGCCATCCTCGCCGACGACACGAAGTTGCGAACCGTGATCAAGGACGAACTCCTCGCCATCAAGGAAGAGTTCGCCACACCGCGCGTGTGCCCGATCACTCTCGACGCCGGTGAGATGAGCCTCGAAGACCTGGTCGACGACACTGAGCTGGTGATCGTGATGACCGCGGCGCAGTACGTCAAGGCCGTGGCGGCGTCCAACTTCCGCACGCAGGGTCGCGGTGGCAAGGGCGTCACCGGAGCCAAGTTGAAGGCCGACGACATCGTGAAGCACGTGATCTTCACGACCGCGCACGCCTATCTTCTGTTCTTCTCGAATCGCGGCAAGGTGTATCGCCTCCGTGCGCACGACGTTCCCGAGCGCGAGCGCGCAGCCAAGGGCGTTCCGATCGTCAACTTGCTGCCGCTGCAGGCCGGCGAGACCATCGAGGCGATCATCGACACCCGTGACTTCGCGGCCGAGCGTTATCTGTTCTTCGCGACGCGCGATGGCGTCGTGAAGAAGACGGCGTTCGACGAGTACGACAACGGTCGTCGAGACGGCCTCATCGCGATCAACCTGCGACCCGGTGACGAACTGGTGCGCGTCATCGAGACCTCCGGTTCCGATGACATCTTCATGGTAGGTCGATCCGGAATGACCATTCGCTTCTCCGAAGACGAAGTGCGACCGATGGGTCGAGCCACCGCTGGTGTGCGCGGCATGAAGTTGCGCTCGGGAGACAAGGTGGTGAGTGTCGATGTGGCGCGTGACGACGCAGCGATCCTCATGATCACGGAGGCCGGTTACGGTAAGCGCACGCAACTCGACAAGTTCAATCAGCAGGGCCGTGGTGGTATCGGCGTGCGCGGCATCGTCATCAAGGAAAAGAAGGGGTACGTCGTGTCGGCCTTCATGGTGGGCATCGACGACGAGATCGTGGCCGTCACGTCTGGTGGCGCCACCATCCGCACCGAAGTCCGCAACATCTCGTCGCAGGGTCGAACGGCGACGGGTGTGCGGGTCATGACCGTGGACGAGGGCCAGACGGTGTCGTCGGTCGCTCTCATCCTCGGTGGCGACGACGAGTGACGAGCCCGTCTCGGCCGAGCCGAGTTCGCGACAACGGTCAGGCTGGGATTCTGTGTCTCGGTGTGATCGCCGTTCTTCTGGTGGCCACTCAGCAGATGGTTCGCCTGGGCGGCGCAGTGGTGGACGCGGCACGTGCACAGGCGGTGGCCGATGCGGTGGCACTCGCGGCCGTGCAGAGTGGTGACGCCACCGCGAACCGTGTCGCCCATCAGAACGACGCCGCTGTGATGTCGATCGTCGAACGGTCGGGGATCGTCGAGGTGATGGTGGACGTCGGCGGTGTGGTGGGCCGAGCGCGGGCGAGCAACATCGACCTCCCCTGATCTTCTACGCTGGCCTCGTGTCCGACTCCGGCGATCCGTTGTTCATCGTGCCAGCGGTTCAACCCGATGAAGACGTTGCTCAGCCGTCGAATTCAGCGCCTACGAAAGAGCCCCTCATCACGGTGGAGCGTCGGCGTCTGCAACGCACGACCCGCATCGTTCGACACATCGATCCGTGGAGCGTGTTTCGCGTGACTCTCGTGTTCCACGTGGTTCTCTACCTCACGTTGTTGCTCACGGGTGTGTTGTTGTGGAACGTGGCCAACGCGACCGGAACCGTCGACAACGTCGAGCGTTTCATGGAGAGCTTCGGCTGGGAGTCGTTCGAGTTCAAGGGTGGAGAGATCTTCCACCAGGCGTGGATCCTCGGTTTGTTCCTCGTGGTCGGTCTCACCGGACTCGCCGTGTTGGCGGCCACCACCTTCAACCTGATCTCCGATCTGGTGGGCGGTGTTCGGGTGACCCTCTTGGAGGAAGGTGCAGGACCGGATGTTGCGGCTCAACCCCCGGCCTCCTGGTGGCGGCGGTTGAGGGTCGCGCGGACCCGCCGATAGGGTGCCCGTCTGCTGGGGCTATAGCTCAGTTGGTTAGAGCGCATCCCTGATAAGGATGAGGTCACAAGTTCGACTCTTGTTAGCCCCACAAGAGAGCCAAGGGTCTCCCAAGGTTCCCTGACCGTACGGACCTGATGGTCCACGCTCAGCGGTCCAATCGGGTTTCCACCCGTTGGTCGACAGTGTTATTCCGGGGCCTTTCGGCTCGGTGGTACGTGGGTTGGATACCACCCTCACCACCCCCTAGGAGTACCCCAACTCCGAGCGAGCCGCTGAGAACTGGAGTGTCTCGACTACGGAACTTCGTCGGGCCGTCAGCAATCGCCGCCTCGCCTTGTCCACCGAGGCTGGGTTGATTCTCTCAGAACATCTGGACGCCTTCATGATCGCCGCCGCACACACCGTCATGCTCCCCTTCTCGGCACTGAGATTTTCTTCAACGAGACTCCGTCGAACTACGTGGGAGGAATCCCCGACACGGGGAGGTCACGAGGCCGAACCGTGTTCGCCCGACCCGCTTTATTCTGAAATTGATTTCCTAGTTTCGATCCCCACGTCAAAGGTCTTTCCATTTCGACATGAATGTGGTTCAATTGACGGAGGTTGAGGGTAGTGACGGTTGGTAATCGGGGGTCTTTATGGTTCTTCGTTCCGAGGTCTTGAAGACTGATTCCGGCCTGAACTTGGCGTCGTTGTCGGCGGTTGAAGATCCACTCACCGTCAACGGCGAGTTAGCGGCATTTTCAGCCGTCTCGGCGTTGGTCACGGGCGGCGACACGGTCGCTGTGGCTGTCATCGGCGTATCGATTTGCTCTGTTGATGGTCGTGCGTTTGAACTTGTGAACCAATTCGGCTTGGAGGTATAGCCCATGTTTCAACGATCTGAAATGTTGCGCCATGGTGGACGTGTGATCCGCGTCGGCGTGTTGGGCGCATTCGCGCTCGTTTTGTGGGCGACGCCAGTGTCAGCTGGCCCTCCTGGTCCACCTCCTGGTGGTCCACCTCCTGGTCCACCTCCTGGTGGTCCACCTCCTGGTGGTATGCCCGGTGGTGGTATGCCCGGTGGTGGTATGCCCGGTGGTGGTGCGCCCGGTGGTGGTGCGCCCGGTGGTGGTGCGCCCGGTGGTGGTGCGCCCGGTGGTGGTGCGCCCGGTGGTGGTG
>VFZC01000008.1 GCA_016871355.1 Actinomycetota bacterium | reverse complement strand
CTCGGACTCGATCCCCGGGACCACACGAACAGCGGTGTGGTAGTTGTCGCGCAACACATCGGCCTTGCGATTCATCTCGTGGTCGTAGTCGTCGCCGATCTGAATCCAGTCGGACAGATCGAGTTGACGCAAACCGAGGCGCCAGCGGAACGAACCCGCCACGTACGGCTGGTAGTCGGGAGCCGCGCGCACGATGTCGGTCATGACGACCTCCGACCACGGCGAAGAACGGGAGCAACCTGGCCGAAGACCGCCACCTGCTGACGCAAGGGAACCAGACCTCCCGAGCGAGCGGCGTTCGGGTCGGCCGCCGAGATGGCTTGGGCGGCAAGGAGGCGCAACCGATCGACCTCGTCGCGTAGGCGCGCGACCTCGGCTTCGAGATCCATGATGCGTCGAATCCCTTCGACGTTCATGCCGGCCGCCGTGAGCTCGGCGATGCGACGCAAACGTGCGATGTCGGCTTCGGAATAACGGCGATTGCCGCCCTGAGTACGAGCGGGCTGGAGCAAACCGCGGCGCTCGTAGATGCGCAGCGTCTGCGGGTGCATGCCCGCCAACTCGGCGGCCACCGAAATCACGTACATCGTCTGATCTCGACCAGGCACGTTCATCACCACTTACTTGCGATTCCGCTTCAACGTGTCGCGTGGATCATCGGAAGCCAAGGCGGCCAGTTGTTCGATCGCCTTCTTCTCGTCGTCGGACAGTGAGGTGGGAACCACCACGTCGACGGTCACGATCAGATCGCCCTTGCCCTTGGCCGTTTCGATTCCGCGACCTTTGACTCGATGGCGCGAACCGCTTTGGGTTCCGGGCTTGATGCGCAACGTCACACCGTCGCTCGACAAGGTGGGAACGTCGACGTCGGCTCCGAGCGCGGCCTCGGCGAATGAGATCGGGATGCGAACGGTGAGATTGTCGCCGTCGCGGCCGAACAGTTCGTGACCACTCACGTGGCACACGATGAACAAATCACCCGACGGGCCGCCGTTACGGCCGGGCTCTCCCCGACCAGCCAAGCGGATGCGCTGACCATTGGCGACGCCAGCCGGCACCCGCACCTTCACTTCACGCGCCCGCTTCTCGATTCCGGTTCCACGGCACACACCGCACGGATCTTTGATCACGTTGCCCCGGCCACTACAGCGACCACACGGACTCGCGAACGCGAAGAAACCCTGATTCTCTTCGACTTGCCCGCGACCTTGGCACTGCGAACACACCTCGACGTTCGACCCGGGCCGCGCTCCCGAACCGCTGCACGTCTGACAGCGATCGTCACTCGTGAGGTGCACGGTGGTGGTGACTCCGAGAGCCGCCTCTTCGAAGTCGAGCATGAGCTGCGTCTCGAGATCGGAGCCGCGGCGCGGGCTGACGCCCGTGGACGGACGACCGTTACGACCGCGACCACCCGCGAACATCCGGAACAAGTCTTCGAACGAACCGGCCTCGCCGCCGACGGTGAAACGCATGTTGCCCATGCCCATCGGACCCATGCGCCGAACCTCGTCGTACTCGCGGCGCTTCTCATCGTCGGACAGAACGTCGTAGGCCGCCGAGATCTCCTTGAAGCGCTCTTCGGCCGCGGCGTTACCCGGGTTGGCGTCGGGGTGATTCTCGCGCGCCAGTTTGCGGTAGGCCTTCGTGATGTCCTTGGCCGACACATCGGATGAGACACCGAGCACGGCGTAGTAGTCCTTCTCGTACCACTCGCGTTGTGCAGTCATCGTGTCCCCTCCTCTCCCCGGCCGTGAACGATCAGTGCCGCGATCTCAGCCGCGCACCTTCACGAGCGCGGCGCGCAGAACGCGTCCTTTCCAGGTGTAACCCGAACGCATGACATCGGTGACGATCGCGTTGCCGTTGCCATCACCCTCACCGTCTTCGCGCATGACTGCTTCGGCCAGATTGGGGTCGAACGCCTGACCGTTGAGGTTCATCGCTTCGAGGCCCTGCTTGCGCAGTTCGCCGAGCAACAGATTGAACAACGGTTCGACTTCGGCCGGATGGGCCACGAACGCCGCTTCACACGCATCGAGAACCGGCAGCAATCCTTCGGCCAAGCGACCCGTGGCTCGCTCGACTTCGTCGGTCGTCTGACTGCTCACCCGCTTGCGATAGTTCTCGAAGTCGGCCTGCAGACGCTGCGCGATGTCGCGGAACGAATCGCGTTCGGCCATCAGAGTCTCGACGTCGAGTTCGACAACGGATTCGGCAACGACGGATTCGGCAACGACGGATTCGTCGACCGACGCCTCACCATCGACCATGTCGGCATCCACGACGGCGCCTTACTTGTCGGCGTCGACGATCTCGGCGTCGACGATCTCGTCATCGCTCGCCGCCGAGCCGTTCTGGCCGGAAGCCGATGTACCGGTGGCGTTGGCATCGCGCGCCGCCGCCTCGTAGAGCTTCTGACTGAACGCCTGACTGGCCGACATGAGAGCTTCGGTCGCGGCCTTGATGCTCGCGCTGTCGTTGCCCTCGAGTGCCTTCTTCAGGTCGGCCAACGGCGCTTCCACCGCGGCCTTCTCGTCGGCCGACACCTTGTCGCCCTGATCACGCAAAACCTTCTCGGTTTGGTACACGAGCGAGTCGGCGTTGTTGCGAATCTCGGCCTCTTCGCGACGCTTGCGATCTTCCTCGGCGTGCGCCTCGGCGTCCTTCACCATCTTGTCGATGTCGTCCTTCGAGAGCGTGGACTGACCGCTGATGGTCATCGACTGCTCCTTGCTCGTGGCGCGATCCTTCGCGCTCACGTGCACGATGCCGTTGGCATCGATGTCGAAGGTGACTTCGATCTGCGGGACTCCGCGCGGGGCCGGCGGAAGATCGACGAGCTGGAACTTGCCGAGCGTCTTGTTGTACATCGCCATCTCGCGCTCACCCTGCAAAACGTGGATCTCGACCGACGGCTGCATGTCTTCGGCGGTGGTGAACACCTCGGTGCGCTTGGTGGGGATGGTGGTGTTGCGCTCGATGAGCTTGGTCATGACGCCACCCTTGGTTTCGATACCGAGCGACAACGGTGTGACGTCGAGGAGCAGAACGTCCTTCACGTCACCCTTGAGCACACCGGCCTGAATGGCAGCACCGACAGCCACGACTTCGTCGGGGTTGACCGTCTTGTTGGGCTCCTTGCCCGTGAGCGACACCACGAGGTCTTGAACGGCCGGCATACGTGTGGATCCGCCGACGAGGATCACGTGATTGATCTGACCCTTGGTGAGTCCGGCATCTTTGATGGCCTGTTCGAACGGAATACGGCAACGCTCGATGAGATCGGCCGTCATCTCCTGGAACTTCGAACGCGTGAGCGCCTCGTCGAGGTGCAACGGACCATCGGGTGTGGCGGTGATGAACGGGAGGTTGATCTGCGTCTGCTGAACCTGGCTGAGTTCGATCTTGGCCTTCTCGGCGGCTTCCTTCAGACGCTGCGCGGCCATGCGATCGGCGGCCAGGTCGATGCCGTGAGCTGCCTTGAACTGATTGACGAGCCAGTCGATCACGCGCTGATCCCAATCGTCGCCACCGAGGCTGGTGTCACCGTGCGTGCTCTTCACCTCGAACACGCCGTCACCGATCTCGAGCACCGACACGTCGAAGGTTCCGCCGCCCAGGTCGAACACGAGCACGGTCTCGTCCTCACTCCCCTTCTCGAGTCCGTAGGCGAGAGCCGCCGCGGTGGGCTCGTTGATGATGCGCAGCACCTCGAGACCGGCGATCTGACCGGCCTCCTTGGTGGCGGTGCGCTGCGCGTCGTCGAAGTAGGCCGGCACCGTGATGACCGCTTGGGTGACGGTGTCGCCGAGGTAGGCCTCGGCGTCGCGCTTCAACTTCATGAGCGTGCGGGCACTGATCTCCTGCGGCGTGTACTTCTTGCCATCGACGTCGTCGCTCTTCCAATTGGTGCCCACGTGGCGCTTGATCGAGCGGAAGGTGCGATCGGGGTTGGTGATCGCCTGACGCTTGGCGACCTCGCCCACCAGAACCTCGCCGGCCTTGGAGAAGGCCACCACCGACGGAGTGGTCCGGGCTCCCTCGGAGTTGGGGATGACGACCGGTTCGCCGGCCTCCAGCACCGAGACGACCGAGTTGGTGGTTCCGAGATCGATACCGACTGCCTTGGGCATGATGCTGAACCTCTTCGTTGATCCCGGAGGGCCGACCCGCCGGGGCTGTCTGTTGAACTTCGTGGACGAAATGTGATGTCAACACTCGGTGGTGTCGACGAAAAATGGTCCGACGCAGATTCCCCGGGGGGATGCGGAACCTGCGTCGGCTCGTGTCAAGTTAGCCCGGCCAATGGAGTGTCGCAACCCGGAAAGAAAAGATCCTGAGTCATCTCGACTCAGGATCTTGACCCTCCTCGAGGGAGTTTGTTCCGAGAACGTCCTTAACAGGGCAGGTTGAAGTCCTTGGCCGAGCTCACGGTCTTGCCCGATTTGTCGGTGGCAACAACCGTGATCCGGTCGACGGCTCCGGCCACATTGACGGCCGACCACTCATTCCCAGCCCCGGTATCCGGGCCGAGGAAGGTCATCCTGGTCTCCAATTCGGCGCCCTCGTCGTTGGCCCGCTTCACCACCACGCGGTTGATGTCGGACGACCCCTTGTTCACGGTGGCGTTGACCCGAAGTCCACGATTCAGACAATCGACCTTGACGTCGCCGATCGTGGGGGACGCCGCCGGAGCCTGGGTGGTCGTCGCGACGGTGGCCGGGGCCTGGGTGGTCACGGCGGCGGCCGGGGCCTGGGTGGTCGCCGCGACGGCGGCCGGGGCCTGGGTGGTCACGGCGGCGGCCGGGGCCTGGGTGGTCACGGCGGCGGCCGGGGCCTGGGTGGACGCCTCGGCGGCGGCCGGGGCCTGGGTGGTCACGGCGGCGGCCGGGGCCTGGGTGGTCACGGCGGCGGCCGGGGCCTGGGTGGTCGCCTCGGCGGCGGCCGGGGCCTGGGTGGTCGCCTCGGCGGCGGCCGGGGACGATCCGGTCGCATCGGATCCGGATGAGTCCGACCCGCATGCGACGAGGGACACCAGGGCGAGGCCCAGGACGACCGAAACTTTCGGGAACTTCTTCATGGTGGGCTCTCCCCTTTCAGGACGGTTTCCGAGGGCCCTTGTCCCGCCCCCTTCCTCCTAAAATACGGGGCGCCCACCCGAATCACGACCCACCGCCCATCCGAATCTTTCTGACAGACTTCCCACATGGGATCCCACGATCTGGTCATCCGCAACGCCCGCCTGGTCGACGGTACGGGGGCCCCCGCCCGTGACGGGGTCGACATCGCCGTGGTCGGTGGGGTGATCACCGAGGTGGCCCCCGGGTTGTCCGGACGTGGTCGACGCGAGATCGACGCCTCGGGTCTGGTGGTGACACCCGGCTTCGTCGACATCCACACCCACTTCGATGGTCAGGCCACGTGGGATCCGGTGTTGGCCCCGTCGAGCGTCCACGGAGTCACCTCGATCGTGATGGGTAACTGCGGTGTCGGTTTCGCACCGGCCAAGCCCACGCCCGAAGTGCACGACTGGCTGATCGGAATGCTCGAAGGTGTGGAAGACATCCCGGGCACCGCGTTGGCCGAAGGACTCACCTGGGACTGGGAAACCTTCCCCGATTATCTCGACGCACTCGATCGTCGTCATTACGCCATCGATGTCGCCACTCAGGTGGCCCACGCACCACTGCGTGCGTACGTGATGGGCGAGCGCGGGGCCGATCTGAACGAGGCGCCGTCGGTCGACGAACTCATGCGCATGGCAACCGCGGTTCGCGAAGGCATGCGCGCTGGAGCGCTCGGTTTCACCACCAGTCGTACGTTCGTACACCGCACTCGTGACGGCGCGTTCTTGGGTACGCGTTTCTCATCGGCCGACGAACTCATCGCCCTCGGAACGGCGATGGCCGAGAGCGGCAGCGGGGTCATCCAACTCATCTCCGACGCGTACCAATCGACCGATACCGAATACGCGCGCGCCGAAATGGATCTGATGGCGCAGCTCGCGCTTTCCACTGGTCGTCCGTTGTCGATGACGGTGCAGCAACCCGAGATGCTTCCCGATCGTTGGCGCGAAATGGGCGAGTGGGTCGACCGCAACGTGGCCAAGGGAGCCAAACTCGCCACACAGGTAGCCGTGCGCCCCATCGGAATCCTGCAAGGTCTCACGGCCTCGGCCAATCCACTGCTCGTGTGTCCGAGTTACCAGGAGATCGCCACGCGTCCGCTACCCGACGTGGTTGCCGCTCTTCGCGATCCGGAGCGCCGCTCACGCATCGCAACCGAGCACGCCGCGGCAATGGAGAAACTCGAAGGACTCGCCGCCGATGTGTTCGGCTCGTTCTACAAGCTCTTCCCGATGGAGAACCCGGTCAACTACGAGCCGAAGAAGTCCGATTCGGTGGCCGCCCGCGCACAAGCCGCCGGTCGTCCCGTGATCGAGTTCTTGATCGACTTGATGATCGAAGAGAACGGCAATCGCCTTCTCTACAAGCCGTTGTTCAACTTCTCACACGGCAATCTCGACGACGTGCGCGAGATGCTGATGCGCAAGAACGCCGTGATCGGTCTGTCGGATGCTGGTGCTCACTGCGGTGCCATCAGCGACGGCAGTTTCCCCACCACGGCGCTCGCGCTCTGGACTCGTGATCGTCACGAAGACGGTCGCCTCCCCATCGAACTCATGGTGAACCACCTCACGCAGCGCACAGCAAGCCACGTGGGATGGTTCGACCGTGGTGTGGTGGCGCCGGGTTATCTGGCCGATCTCAACGTGATCGACATGAACACGCTCGGCGCCGCCCCTCCGCACATCGTGCACGACTTGCCCGCCGGTGGCCGTCGTCTCGTACAGGACGCCAGCGGATATCGATTCACGATCAAGGGTGGCACGGTCACGTTCCAGGACGGCCAGCACACGGGTGAGTTGCCCGGTCGTCTGGTGCGCGGAACACGTCGCGGTCCGCACTGACGTTCACCGATCACGAACCTCAGGTCGGTACGGAGAACAAACTGCCGGCGCGAACCTGACGCGCGTATGGGCCGTCGAGAGCCATCAACTGATCGTGCGTTCCCTGTTCGACGATTCGTCCGTCGTCGAGAACCACGATGCGGTGGGCGTCCTTGATGGTGGAGAGTCGATGAGCGATCACGATGGCGGTACGACCGCGCATCGCGTCGTCGAGGGCACCTTGCACGAGGGCTTCGTTCTCGTTGTCGAGGTGGCTCGTGGCTTCATCGAGGATCATGACGGCCGGATCCTTGAGGAGCAGACGCGCAATGGCCAGACGCTGTTTCTCGCCACCGGAGAGTCGATAGCCGCGTTCGCCTACGACCGTGGCGTAACCGTCGGGGAGCGCGGCGATGGTGTCGTGAATGCGGGCGCGTCGACAGGCTTCTTCGATGTCGGCCGCGGTGGCGCCTTCTTTCACGTAGCGCAGGTTCGATTCGATGCTCTCGTGGAAGAGGTGCGGGTCTTGCGACACCACACCGATCGCGGCGCGCAACGTGTGTCCGGTGAGATCGCGCACATCGTTGCCGTCGATGCGAACGGCGCCGCCGGTCACGTCGTACAAACGCGGAATGAGAGAGGCGAGCGTGGTCTTGCCCGAACCCGATGAGCCAACCAGAGCCACCGTCTCACCCGGCTCGATCGCGAGCGACACGCCGTGGAGCACGTCGCGATCGGGATCACCGGTGGGGGCACCGGGAGTTTCGAGTGACGCGATGGACACCGCCGACGCCGGTGGATACCGGAAGGTGACCTGATCGAGTTCGACTCGGCCGCGCGGATCGACCAAATCGATCGCACCCGGCTTGTCGACGATCGCCACCCGTGCGTCGAGAACTTCGAACACGCGCTCGAAGCTGACGAACGAGGTGAGCAGATCGACGCGGGCGTTCGTGAGACCGGTGAGCGGTTGGTACACGCGGGCCACCAGAGCGGCCAACGCCACGAGGGTTCCCGATGTGATGTCGCCCGACACCACCAGCTGTGCGCCGATGCCGTACACGGCCACCGCACCGAGAGCACCGACCAGACCCAAGGCGACGAAAAAGACACGCCCGTACATGGCCGAACGAATGCCGGTGTCGCGAACGCCCGCCGCGCGACCGGAGAACTCGCCGACTTCACGATCGTGACGTCCGAACAACTTCACCAACATCGCGCCGGCCACGTTGAACCGCTCGGACATCTGCGTGTTCATCTGGGCGTTGAGACCCATCTGCTCGCGCGCGATCTCTTGCAGCTTGTTGCCCACACGGCGGGCCGGAACCACGAACACCGGAAGAACGATCAGGGCGATGAGCGTGAGGCGCCATTCGAGCGCGATCATGGCCGCGAGTGTGGTGACGAGGACCACGACGTTGCTCACCACACTGCCGAGTGTGGATGTGACCGCGGTCTGCGCTCCGATCACGTCGTTGTTGAGGCGGCTGATCAGTGAGCCGGTTTGCGTGCGCGTGAAGAACGCGACCGGCATCCGCTGAACCTTGTCGAACAAAGCCACGCGCAAGTCGTAGATGAGACCTTCACCGATACGAGCCGAGTACCAGCGTTGTCCGATGGCGAGAACGGCGTCGGCGATCGCCGCACCAACGGCGATGAGGGCCAGCGACCAGATGCGTGAACGTGATCCGTCCGGGATCGCATCGTCGATGATGGCGCGAAAAACGAACGGTGGAACGAGGGCCACCAATGCCCCAACGAGGATGGTGACAAGGAATCCGGTGATGCTCGCGCGGTACGGGCGGGCGAAGATCCACACACGTCGAAGCGCGGCGCGTTCGATGCGGCGACCCTTCACTGCCGATGCGTCACCGGGCATCATCATGTGAGGGTTCATGCGCACACCGCGAGGTTACTTTCACCTACCATCGACGCATGCGGCGGACCACTCTCGTCATCGGCTTTCTCCTCGTTGTTGCGTCATGTGGTGGTGATTCCGATGTCGTACTCGTCGACTCCGAAAGCACCGAGTCGTCAGTGGTCGACACCGAGTCCACCGATGCACCGTCGGATGATGATTCGACCTCAGCCGGAACCATCGAGTGGGAAGAGTGCGGCCCGGTCGAATGCGGCACTCTCGAGGTTCCCCTCGATTACGACGATCCGAACTCGGAGACCATCTCGCTCCATCTCGAACGGCGAGTGGCGAACGATCCCGACAAGCGCATCGGTTCACTTCTCATGAATCCGGGTGGCCCCGGTTTCGGCGGGTCGATTCTGGCCCGGGCCGCCGATCAGATTCTCAGCAAGGGCCTGCTCGATCATTTCGACATCGTGGGCTTCGATCCGCGTGGCACCGGCGAATCTGAGCCCGCCATCGACTGCACCGACGATTACGACTACTTCTTCGCTCAAGGCGACGCCACACCGGACGACAGCACCGAGGCTCAGTTCAACATCGACCTCGCCAAGGAATTCATCGACGAGTGCATCACGAACAACAGCGACTTCATCGATCACGTCGGAACCAACAACGTCGCGCGCGACATGGATCGCATTCGCCAGGCCCTCGGTGAGGAGAAGATCTCGTACTTCGGTTTGTCGTACGGGAGTGAACTCGGTGCGGTGTGGGCGACCTTGTTCCCCGAGACCGTTCGAGCGGCTGTTCTCGACGGTGCCGCCGATCCGAACGTCGATTCGGTGACGGCGAGTGTGCAGCAGAAGCGCGGCTTCGAGCAGGCGCTCACCGCGTTCCTGGCCGATTGTTCGGCCACTCGCTCGTGCCAGTTCCACAACGACGGTGACGCCGAGGGTGCATTCGACCGCCTCATGGCCGAGATGGACGAGAACCCGTTGCCCACGGAAGACGGACGCCCCGAACTCACGCGCGGTATGGCGATGACGAGTGTTGCGCAAGCGCTGTACGACGAGTCGTACTGGGACACCCTCGCCGCCGGTCTCGCCGAAGCAGCCGATGGCAACGGCTCGACTCTGCTCGCACTCTTCGATGCGTACTTCCAACGTCAGCCCGACGGAACCTACGGCAACGAGTTGGAGGCGTTCATCGCCATCACGTGCGCCGACGAGGACGAACGCTTCACGGTCGAGGAAGCCGATTCGTTCGTGCCTCGCTACCAAGAAGCCGCACCGCGCATGTCACCCGAGACTCAGGGCAACTACGGCTGCACGTTCTGGCCGGCCGCGATCGATCCGCGTGTGGACGTGACGGGCATTGGTGCCGGGCCGATCGTGGTGATCGGCACGACGGGCGATCCGTCCACACCACTCGACAGCACGCGCAACATGGTGAAGGCACTCGAAGGTGGTCGTCTGGTGGTGGTGACGGCCAATCAGCACACCGGCTACACGGCGAGCAAGTGCGCCCGCGACGTGGTGGACGACTACCTCATCGAACTGAAGGCATCCTCTACCGACGTGGAGTGCTGATTTCGGCGTTGTGGATCGCAATCGTCAGTCAACGACTGGGAACAAGTCGTAAAGGGCCTCACGGAGGACGAAGGAGCGAATGGCCTGCCCGTCCTGAGGAACCGCCGACAAACCGAACAAAGAATCGTAACCGTTCGCTGCGGTGATCACCATCACCATGTTCTTGGAAGGTGAGACCAAGACGTACTGGCCACCGAAGCCTTCCGCCGAGTATGCGTCTTTGTAGATCCACCAATGTCCACCGTATTTGTCATTCTGCGGAGACGGGGTCTTCGAGAATTCGACCCACTGGTCAGAGATGATTTTCTTGCCACCCCATGTTCCATCGTTGAGGTACAGCAGTCCGAAACGAGCCCAGTCTCGAGCAGTCATGTTGACCCCCCAGTGGCCGGGCCAACGGCCACTCCGGTCGGGGAAGAGAACCTCAGTGGTGATACCGAGTGGGTCGAATAGTCGTTGCTGCATGAAGGAGCTGGTCGGCGCCGTTCCACCCAAAGTCTCAGTTGCGATTCGCATGAGAATGGCCGAATCACCCGACGAGTAGTTGTGCAGAGAACCCGGCGTGGCCGCAAGTGGCAGGGCCGCGGCGTAATCGGATGCCGCAGTTGCGCTCCACATCTTGACCCTGTCGGTCGCAACCGTCCATCTCAACCCTGAGGCCATGTTGAGAAGGTGGCGAACCGTGATTCCTTTCCGCCCATCGCCCGCACCCTGCCAAGTTGCAATAGGAGCGGGCTGATCGAGGGAGAGTTTCCCATCAGCAATGAGCATCCCCACGATTGTCGACGTGATGCCCTTCGCCATCGAGTACGAAACCATCGGACTCTGCGCATTGTCCATCGGGTGGTAATTCTCGTAGACGATCTTGTCGCCAATGACAATGACCACACCGCGTACGCGACCCTTTTTTGTGACATCTCCAAATGCTGTTGCAACCAAGGTGTCGATCGAGGTCTTGGAGACCCCGCTCGGGAGTGGACCCGTCTCCCAATCCTGCCCTGCCTGAACTCCACTCGGGCACACCGTTCCACGAGCTGACTCCTCTGAAATTGCGGCTGTCCCACCGATCACCGTCACGGTCCCGACTCCGCCGTTGGTCAGAAGGTTGGACACCAATTTCGGCATGCACGAACGATTGGTCATCAGCAAAGTCCGCCCGAGATATCCCGCCGTACCTCCGGCGGCCAGTGCATCGGGGAAGGCTTCACTCGTGGTCAGAATTACCGTCGACGAGATCGAACCGTTGATTGTCGCGAGAGCGCTTGACACATCGTACAAATCGGTTCCGCTGATCAGCGAAAAGCCCGTCGGACTCGCCGTACGCGCCGCTTTGATCACCGGGGCCGACACGTATCCGGCTCCCGACGATCCGTAAGACACAACCCTGAGCTTCTTGGGTTTCAGTTTCTTGATCAGATCCGAGGTCGTCGTCGCCAGACTCGTCGGTCTCGTCAGCAGAACCGGTGAGTCCTGAAGTCCCGCCGCCCCGCCGGCCAGAAGCCCCGCAGGAAAGCCCTCTCCCGTCACGAGGTAAACGGCTTCGGCTTCGTTCGGCCACCCGAATGCGACGATCTTCTCGCTCGTTTCATATCGAGTGGACCCACCGAGGCGAACAAGTTCCGCCGACGAAATCGACTTCAGCTGATCGACGACACTCGCAGCGATAGCTGCTGCACCGCCGAGAATCACGATCTTCGATGGCTTCAGTCTCGAGATTTCCGTGGCGACCGCTGCCGGAATGACTTCCTTGCGTACGAGCAAGAGTGGCGAGTCGAGCCGAGCAGCCAATGCTGACCCCGAGAGTGAGTCAGCAAAGTTGGCGCCGTTTGCCAGAACCACGGCCGGGGCGCCCGACGAAAAGAACTCCGTCGAGACCCGAACGGCGGTGTCGTAGCGGTCTTCACCCGATATCCGCTGCAAGGTCCAGGACGATGCCTGCGCACCGTCCACGCACATGAGCGCCACGAGCGCACACGTCGATACGAATGCCGCGAGCCTGATGACGCGCTTCATGGACCCCCCAACGACGATGCCGCCGCTCGGCTCAATCTAGGAGCGGGTCGAACTCAAGAAAAGAGGACGGTCACTAACGGTCTGACTTCCAGTGGCGGAAGGGGTGGGATTTGAACCCACGGACGCTTGCACGTCGCACGCTTTCGAGGCGTGTCCCTTCGGCCGCTCGGGCACCCTTCCGTCGATCGAGGTTATCGGCGCTCGGCGAAGAACTGCTCGAGCAGAGCCGCTGACTCGCTGGCCAGAATCCCGTGCGTAACCGGGGGATTGTGGTTGAGGCGCGGGTCGGCACACACGTTGTACAGGCTGGCCGTCGCGCCACCCTTCAAGTCGGCCGCCCCGTACACGAGGTGGCCGATCCGAGCGTTGAGGAGCGCGCCCGCGCACATCACACATGGTTCGAGAGTGACCACGAGAGTGCAGTCGTCGAGACGCCAGCGTCCGAGTGCGGCCGCGGCGTCACGCAACGCGAGAACTTCGGCGTGCGCCGTGGGATCGGACGTCGCTTCACGTTCGTTGTGCCGTGCCGCGATGACTCGGCCTTCGTGCAACACGACCGCACCCACGGGAACGTCGTCGTGGTTGAGCGCGTCACGCGCTTGTTCGAGCGCGAGTGTCATGGCGTCGACGATCTCCATGGCGGAAGGGGTGGGATTCGAACCCACGGAGGCTTGCACCTCACACGCTTTCCAAGCGTGCCGATTCGGCCGCTCTCGCACCCTTCCCTGTTGTCAAGCACGCTCCTGTCGGATGAGGTGACGGCCAGGCGATCTGCGGCACACGAGCCGTTCCGCTGAAGGCTGCTACCTCCCGGTCCTGACCTGATTCACGGGGACCCGTTGCACAGGACCCGACCGTCACCTCACCCGACAGGAGCCGAATGACGCAAGCGTGAGGTTACCGCCCGCGTGATGAGGCCAGGCTGGCGACCCGGTCGGCCAGGCGAGGCGCACCGAGATCGGCGCAGAAATCGCGGAACTCGTCGCGCGGACCGGTCCAGTGCCAGTCGTCCACATCACCCACCGGAACGGTGGTGACAATGGTGGCCACTTTCCGGAACAGCAGTGCGAGTTCGCGTTGCGACGACAACGACTCGGCCAACTTGGCAGCGCCGCGCAGTCCGGGAACGTCCCACTCGCTCACGGCATCGGGAACGTTCTCGATGCGCTCGTATCGCGCCAGAACCGCCGACGCCGACTTGGCACCCCAGCCACTCAGTCCGGGAAAACCATCGGCGGTGTCGCCCACGAGTCCGAGCCAGTCGGCGATGCTCGCTGGACCCACGCCGAACTTCTCGCGCACCGCGTTTTCGTCGATGAGACCGGTTCCATCCTTGGCCATCTTGCGACGATCGATCTGCACGACACGGCGACCACGAACGCATTGGCCGAGATCCTTGTCGGGGCTGAAGATCTGCACCTGTTCGACACGTGTGTCGCGATCGGCGACGGCCGCCGCTGACCCGAGAGCGTCGTCGGCTTCATACTCCTCCATCGGCCACACCGCGACACCCATCGATCGCAACGCTTCTTCGAGGATCGGGATCTGCGTGAGGATCTCCGCTTCCATGCCGTCGGATGTCTTGTAACCGGCCCACAAATCGTTGCGGAAACTCTCGATCACGTGATCGGTCGCCACACCGATGTACGTGGCGCCGTCGGCGAGCAACTGGAAGGTGGAGTTGAGAACGCCAATGGTGGCCGCGTTGGGGGAGGGTTCCGACGAACGCACGGCCTGGCCGTAGTGCTGCCGATAGAGCTCGTAGGTGCCGTCGACCAGATGAACGATCACGACCGAGATTCCTTCTCGATGATGGTTCGCAACCTTGGGATGATCGCATCGAGATCGGGGTTGGACGAAGCAACCCAGATGACGAAGTCGTACACATCGTCATTGGTGGCCTTGCTCGCTTGGACGTCGTTCAATTCGAGGAACACAGCCGTAGCCAACCAGCCCAAGCGCTTGTTGCCGTCGATGAGTGGGTGATTGTTGACGATCGACTGAAGCAGAGCAGCCGCCTTCGAGAAGACGTCGGGATACGCGTCCCCGCCGAACACCGATGTCTGTGGCCGAGCGACGGCCGAGCCCAACAAACCGATGTCGCGGACGGGCGGTAGATCACCGAGCAGCGTCCGGGCCAACGACAGGACATCCTCGAGGTCGAGGTACTCGAACGAGCGACTCACTGCCCGAGTCGCTCGATGGCATCGGCGTGGGCGCTCAGGATCCGGCTGGCCGCCTCACTCACCCGATCCCGATGTTCGCTACGCGCCACGTACTCGCGCACTGCCCGACGAGCCGCTTCCTGCATCGAAATTCCTTCGGCTTCGGCCCGTGCGCGCAGGGCAGTCTGTTCGTCGTCGGTGAGTCGCAAGGTCATGGCCACGGCGGAAATGGTATCAGTTCGATACCACTCATCCACCACCTTTTTCACCTCGGTCGGCTCGATCGCCGCCCTCATCACAATCCCTGACTCGCCAGGGCGATCACCGTTCCGAGGGCCAGGAAGGGGCCGAACGGAAGAGTCGTGCCACGGCCCGATCGCTTCACCACCATGAACCCAAGTGCCACGACGGTGGCCACGAGTGAGGCCGCCAGCAGTGCCGACAGAACCAAACGGGGCGACCAATAGCCGAGGAACGAACCGAGCAGGGGAGCGATGCGAACGTCGCCGTCACCGAGCGAGCCTCGCCCGATCACAAAGAGGACGAACATCGCGATCGTGAACACGGCTGCTCCGGCCAACACCATCACCGCGCGATCGGCTCGATCACGCGTCAGAGCATCGGCCACCAAGAGGCTCACTCCCACGACGGCGGCCGGGTAACTGATCTCACGAGGCAAACGCCGAACCTTCACGTCGATCTCACTCAATGCGACGAGCACAGCCGCCAACGATCCGAGCGCGACTGACAACAGCACGCCATCGACGTCGTACGTCATCGAACTCGCGGTCACCGCAGCGATCGGTACGCCTACCCACAACGGTGAGTTCGTCGCCGTGTACCGATGAACGATCGGGCGCATCAGTAGCACGCCCAGCACTCCAACCAGTGTTCCGACCAGTACCGTCATGATGTGTTTCTCCCAGTTCCGAGCCTGATCGCCGACGTCTGCGTTGTCGATCAAGATCGCGTCAAAGTGAGAGCGACATGAGCGATCAGGCGACGCTGCGGCTCAAGGCCGGGCGCGACCGCAGCCTGCGCCGTCACCATCCGTGGATCATGAGCGGTTCGGTCGACCGGGTCGGCGGGAATCCGCAACCGGGCGACACGGTGTTGGTGGTGGATGACGCGTCACGACCGTTGGCACTCGCTTCGTACAGTCCACATTCGTCGATTCGTGCGCGTGTGTGGACGTTCGACGTCGACCAATCGATCGACGACCAGTTCATCGCGAGTCGTGTATCGGCCGCAGCGAGTCGTCGGCGCCACCTCGGAATCCCCAACGGCGACGCCGTTCGTTTGGTTTTCGGCGAGGCCGATGGTCTGCCCGGGCTCGTAGTCGATCGTTACGGTTCGATCGTCGTCTTCCAGATCACGACGGTCGGAATCGACGCCCGACGCGACGCGGTCGTCGTGGCCCTTGCATCACTCGATGGCGTGGAGTGTGTGTACGAACGCAGCGACGGTGACAATCGATCGCGCGAAGGACTCGAGTCGCAAACGGGTATTCGCCACGGCTCACTTCCGACCGATGTGTGGGCCCGCGAAAACGGGCTTCGATTCCACGTCGACGTCGAGCACGGGCACAAGACCGGCTTCTACATCGATCAGCGCGACAGTCGCCGCTTGGTGGAACAGCACTCACGAGGTCGAGCGGTGCTCAACGTGTTCGGGTACACCGGGTCGTTCAGCGTGGCGGCCGCTCGCGGTGGTGCGAGTTCGATCACCACGATCGACTCGTCCGGGCCGGCTCTCCGCATCGCCGAGGCCAACGGTCGTGCGAATGATGTGAACATCGGCGAACTCGTGGAGGCCGATGCGTTCACCGAATTGCGTTCACTTCGTGATCGCCGGGCCAGTTTCGACGTGATCGTTCTCGATCCGCCCAAGCTCGCCAACAATCCGAATCAAGTCGACCGGGCGACTCGTGCCTACAAGGATCTCAATCTGCTCGCGCTCAAGTTGTTACGGCCGGGCGGACTGCTGTTCACGTACTCGTGCTCGGGTGCGGTGTCGAGCGATCTGTTCCAGAAAGTTGTGGCCGGTGCGGCCGTCGATGCGAATCGTGAGGCCTCGATCATCGAGCGGTTGGGACAACCGGGCGACCACCCGATCCCGTTGCACTTCCCGGAAGCCGACTACCTCACGGGCCTGATGCTCGAAACAGCGTGACGGCGGTTGTGGTTCTGGGTGAAAAATTCGCTGGAATCCAGCGAATTTTTCACCCAGAACCACACCGAACCAAAAAGTTCCTTATTCCTGGACGAGTTCGATGAGGGTGCCGAAGCTGCCCTTCGGGTGAATGAACGCCACCGTCGTTCCACGACTCCCCGGACGCGGGGCCTTGTCGATCGCCGTCGCACCAGCCGCCAGCATCGACGCCAACGCCTCACCACAATCCTTCACGCGATACCCGATGTGATGCAGCCCCTCACCACGCTTCTCGATCGCCTTGGCCACCGGGCTGTCATCACGCGTGGGCGTGAGCAGCTGCACATAACTCTCGGCCACCTTCAACAACGCCTCTTCCACCCCGTCGCTCTCCACCACTTCACGATGGTCGACGGTGGCGCCGAACGCCCGCTGGTAGTAGTCGATAGCCGCTTCGAGATCTTTCACTGCGATGGCCACGTGGTCGATTTCGGTGAGGATCATGCGATCAGCCTGCCACGACCGATCACGAACGACGGAACCGAGACAGGTTCTCCTCTCCCACCTTGGCGCGGAACTCGGGGTCGGTGACGCCGAGGCCAGGCTCGGGCGACAGACACAACACACCCAACTTGCCCTCATGCATGTTGTGGTGAACCTGATACGCCGCTTCGCCCACGTTCTCGAGTGCGAACGTCTGGCTGATGACCGGATGGATCATGCCCTTGGCGATCAGACGATTGGCCTGCCACGACTCCTGGTAGTTCGCGAAATGACTACCCACCAGATTCTTGAGACGCATCCAGAAGTGGCGGTTGTCGAACTCCATCATGAATCCGCTCGTAGCCGCACACGTGACGATGGTGCCGCCTCGCTTGGCCACGTACATCGACGCGGCGAAGGTCGAACGACCCGGATGCTCGAACACGATGTCGGGATCTTCGCCCACGAGATCGCGGACGTCGCTGCCGAGACGACGCCACTCGCTCTCGTCGTGAGTGTGCTCGTCCTTCCAGAACTTGTAACCGGCGGCCTTGCGATCGATGATCGCTTCGACACCCATGTCGCGAAGGATCTGCGCCTTGTCGGAGTTCGATACCACGCACACCGGAATGCCGCCGCCGTTCAACACGTATTGCGTGGCGTACGCGCCGATACCGCCGGTCGCGCCCCAGATGAGAACCACGTCGCCCTGCTTCATGGCCGCGCCGTTGCGCGACACGAGCATGCGATACGACGTCGAGTTGCAGAGCGCGTTCACCGCGGCTTCTTCCCACGTCAAGTGGGCGGGCTTGGGCATGAGCTGATTGGCCTTGACCACCGAGAGATCGGCCAGTCCGCCGAAGTTCGATTCGTAACCCCAGATGCGCTGATTCGCGGCCAACATCGAGTCGTTGTGGGCGGTGTTGTCCTGGTCGTCGACGTAGTTGCAATGAATCGTCACGTGATCGCCCGGCTTCCACAACCGCACGGCCGAACCGACCTTCAGCACCACACCCGACCCGTCGCTGCCGATCACCTGATACGGCTGATCGTGGCGCTTCATCCAGTCGCTGTCGCGCGACAAACGCTTCATCGGCCCGAACGTCGACACCGGCTCGAAGATGCTCGACCACACGGTGTTGAAATTGATGCTGCTCGCCATCACCGCCACGTACACCTCGTCGGGGGCCAGTTCGGGCGTGGGCACATCGCTCACGTGGATGCTCTGGCGCGGGTCCTTCTTCTCGGAAGGAACCCCCTCGAACATCGCCGTCTCCGAGGCCAGCAAGTGGGCGGCCCGGTAGTGCGTGGGAACGGGGAGGGCGGCGATGGCCGCGGAGTCGGCCCCGTTCAGAATGGCCTCGCGAATCTGCTCCATCGGGCGAACTTATCGCTCGTTGTTACTCATCGGTAAGTTGGGCGTTCGCGGGCCGGGTCTCCCCCGACCACACTGAGCACCAAGAATTCACCACAACAACCGCAACTCACCATGTCAGCAGAAAGGCACATCATGCCCGGGTCGTACATCGTCGCAGGAGCCCGTACACCGATCGGAAAGATGAGCGGCGCACTCGCGTCGTTCACCGCCGCCGATCTGGGAGGCTTCGCCATCAGTGCCGCATTGCAGCGAGCCGGTGTGGCGCCCAACGAAGTCGGGCACGTGATCATGGGTCAGGTGCTCATGGCCGGCCAGGGTCAAGTCCCGAGTCGTCAGGCCGCCGTCAAGGCCGGCATCCCGATGAGCGTGCCGGCAGTGAACATCAACAAGGTGTGCTTGTCGGGAATCAACGCGATCTACCTCGCCGATCAGATGATCCAGGCTGGCGATGCCGACATCGTGATCGCCGGTGGCATGGAGAGCATGACGCAGGCTCCGTACATCGCAGCCGGCGCCCGCGGCGGATTCCGCTACGGCAACACCGAACTGCGTGACGCGATCATCGCCGATGGTTTGTGGTGCGCGTTCGACGTGTGTCTCATGGGCCTCGGAACCGAGCGTTACAACGGTGGTGGAATCTCCCGTGCCACACAGGACGAATTCGCCATGAAGAGCAACCAGCGCGCGGCCGCCGCCATTGCCAGTGGCAAGCTCGCCGAAGAAATCGTCGACGTCGCGATTCCACAACGCAAGGGTGATCCGGTTCTCGTGAAAAACGACGAAGGTGTGCGCGCCGACACCACGATGGATACTCTCGGCACTCTGAAGCCCGCCTTCGACAAGGAAGGAACCATCACCGCGGCCAACGCGTCGCAGATCAGCGACGGTGGTTCGGCAATGGTGATCATGTCGGAACGCGCGGTGAAAGCTCGCGGTGTTCAACCTCTCGGACAGGTGGTCGGCTACGGCATGGTCGCGGGTCCCGACAACGCGTCGCTGCTACAGCAGCCGAGTCGCGCGATCATGAAGGCGTTGCACAAGGCGAACCTCAAGGTCTCCGACCTGAAGTTGTTCGAACTCAACGAAGCGTTCGCGGCCGTGGGCATCGCGTCGATGGCCGACCTCGGCATCACCGACGAGGTCACCAACGTGAACGGCGGTGCCATCGCGCTCGGTCACCCGATCGGCATGAGCGGCAACCGCATCGCCCTCACCTTGCTCCACGAGCTGCGTCGTCGCGGCGGCGGTCTCGGTGCGGCCGCGCTGTGCGGTGGGGGCGGCCAGGGTGATGCCCTGATCGTCCGGGCTCTCTGAGCCGGCTCGACCGGCTGAACCGGCTCGACCCACCGACCCGAACCCGCACGACCGCTCCGTCGTCATACGGAGACAGTGGAAAGTCCCTGTTCAGGGACTGTTCTTGCACGGGCTCCGTCATATTCGTAACCTGATCGTCATACAGGGACGCACCGTCGTCTCCGTTGATCCGGGGTATCGACCGGGGATGGCCTTTCCGCCCGCGCCAGCCCCGAGCGGTACCCCGGAGCGCGTCAGTCGTCGAGGCGACGACGACCGCTGATGGCCCGACCCAAGGTGAGCTCGTCGGCGTACTCGAGATCGCCACCCACCGGAAGCCCCGAGGCCGGTCGAGTGACCGTGATGTCGAAGGGCTTCAGCAGACGGCCGATGTACTGCGCGGTGACCTCACCCTCGGTGTTGGGGTTGGTGCACACGATCACTTCGCGAACGTCTTCGCTGCCGATGCGCATCACGAGTTCGCGCATCTTGAGTTGGTCGGGTCCGATGCCTTCGATCGGATTCATGACACCGAGGAGCACGTGGTAGCGACCCTTGAACTCGCCGGTGCGTTCGAGCGGAATGATGTCGCGACTCTCTTCGACCACGCAGATGACACTCGAGTCACGACGAGGATCGGCGCAGATGGGGCACAGTTCGTCTTCGGCGAAGTTGAAACACTGCGAGCAGAACCGCACGCGCTCTTTGGCGTCGGAAATGGCCTGAGTGAGACGCTGAACGTCTTCCGCGGGCAACTTCAACAAGTGGAACGCGATGCGCTGCGCCGAACGGGGCCCGATTCCGGGCAGACGCCCGAGATGATCGATGAGGTTCTGAACCGGCAACGTGTAGGTGGAAGCCACCGATCACTGCTCTTTCTTCACGAACTTGGCCGCCGGAAACGCTTCGAGGAGTTCTTCTTCGGTGCTCTTGGCGGTGGACGTGGGCAACTTCTTGGCTTCTTCGATATCGATCTCGTCGTCATCGGGAACGACCGCGGCCTTCTTGCGCTTCGGTGCCGCTTCGGCCGGCGCATCAGGACGCACTTCGACGACGACCGCACACGCCGAACCGGCCGCCGCACGGACCGCAGCGGACAAGTCGTCGAGGTAGTCGTTCACGCGCTTGGCCGCGTGCTCGTTGTCGACCATCAACACCACCGCACCATCGCGAACGATGGGCTTGACCATCTGGGCCACCGCGCGGCGCATACCGACCAACGTGGACAGCACGTCGTCGGTCCACCGGGCCACCAACGAGTCGAGTGATGCACCCGCGCTCGGCGCAGGCGACGGCGCTGATGCTGCTGATGGCGCTGGCGCTGGTTCGGGAGCCGATTCGCTCGGTGCCGCCACCGGAGCCGGGCTCGCAGCGGCCGGACGGGGAGTCGGTGCCGAGGCATCTCGACTCACGCGTCCACCCAGAACCGCACGCCCAGTGGACGGATTGACCGGCGCCGGAGCCAGCGTGGGCGGTCGTTCGACGATCTCGCGTTCGAGTTGTTCGACACGGGCCAACAGGGCGTCGAGACCGGTGTCGAGTTGACGATGCACGAGTCGCACGAGAGCGACCTCGAGCACCACCCGCTGATCGGGTGCGCCGCGCATGTCGAGCAGCGCCTGTCCGAGTGTCTCCATCAACTTCACGATGCGCGCGGTGCCGAGGCGACGAGACTGACCGGCGAGTTCGGCGGCTCGGTGTTCTTGAACCTGCACGAGTTCGGGCGCCATCTGGGTGAGGAAGCAGTCGCGCAGATGACGAACGAGGTCGTCGATGATGGTGCGCGGATCGCGACCGCGATGCACGGTGTGAGCGACCGCGGCCAGCGCTCGGCCGGCGTCGTACTCGATGAGGGCTTCCACGAATTCGTCGACCGGGGTGATCTCGTCGATCTGGCCACCGGTGGCGGCCAGGAGTTCGAGCGCCGACAAGGTGTCACGAGCCGATCCACCGCCCCGACGCAACACCGCTTCGAGACCGCGCTCGTCGAGCGGGATGCCGGCGTCGCTGGCCACCCACCGCACGTGTTCTTCGAGATCGGCCACCGGGAGCAGGTGGAACTGCAGATGCTGCGTGCGGCTACGAATGGTTTCGGGGACCTTTTCGGGGTCGGTCGTGGCGAGGACGAACACCACGTGCGACGGCGGCTCTTCGAGTGTCTTGAGAAGCGCAGCCGCCGCCGGACCGGTGAGCTGATGCACCTCGTCGAGGATGTACACCTTGTGGCGGCCGGGGGAGCCCAGCGCCGCGGTCGAAATGATTTCGCGAATGTCTTCGATGCTGCGATTGCTCGCGGCGTCGAGTTCGATCACGTCGAAACTGCTGCCGTGCACGACGGCATCGCATGATCCACACGTGCAACACGGCTCGCCATCGACCGGGGCCTCGCAGTTGAGAACTTTGGCGAGGATGCGCGCCGTGGTGGTCTTGCCCGTACCGCGCGGACCCGAGAAGAGATACGCATGGCCGACGCGATCGGACTTGACCGCGTTGCGCAGCGCCAGAGCGATGTGATCCTGCCCGCGCAACTCGGAGAAGCGCTGGGGCCGATAACGCCGATAGAGCGCCTGGTATCCGGTGTCGGGCACGCTCCGACTTTACAGATGGGGTGTGGTCGAGGTTCCCCGCGAGTGCCCCGGTCACCCACGAGCCGCTGACTACCGTGGTACCGACCATGTCGCTGTCGCCGACCACCGCCACGACCGGCCGGACACGCGTGTTCCGGCGAATCGTTCTCGCCATGTTCGCGGTCGGCATCGTCGCACCCGGTTTCATCGGAGTCGAGCCGGCACGGGCCGAGACCACACTGGTGTCGTCGTCGCCCGCCGACGGAGAAAAGGTCGCGGTCGCGCCGGCACGGATCACCGTCGTGTTCAACGAAACGGTGCCGTCCAACTCGGTGGTGCAAGCCGTGTGCGATCAAGCACCGGCACCCATCGGACCGGCCGAATTCGGAGCCGATGGCATCTCCATCTCGGTTCCGGTGGTCGGAGCCCTCCCCGTTGGCACCTGCAACGTCACCTATTCCATTCCGCAACCCGACGGCAAAGTGGCCACGGGCGTCTTCTCCTTCGAGGTTCTCGACCCGGCCAGTATCGATCCGGGTGATCTGACCGAGGCCGACATGACCGACGGCGGCAACCTGCTGGGCGAACCGCCGCCGGTGAGCGGCCCACTCGGGTTGGCCCGCATGGTCGCCTACATGGCCTTGGCCGCACTGTTCGGCGGAGCCGTGCTCATCGTTCTGGTGTGGCCCGAGGGTGTCGACGACGGATTGGTCCCGCGCTTCTTCCGGATCGCGTGGTTCGTCGGCACCATCTCCACGTTCTTCGTGATGGTGCTCACGGTCGCGATCGAATCACGCATCTCGGTCACCGCGGCTCTCAACCCGACCGAATGGTTCGGACTGTTCGATTCGTTGAGTGGCGCAGTGATTCTTGCTCGCTTCTTCCTCGTGGCCGCCAGCGCGGGCGTGATGGTTCGACCCGAGCGACTGCTCGATCCGCGAACCCAAGCGGTATCACTCGCTCCGATGGGCATCGCCGTCGCGTCACTCTCGCTCACGCGGGCCACTGCCGAGTTCTCGTTGGTGGGCACACTGGCCGGGGCGTTCCACAGCGTGTCGATCGCCTTGTGGTTCGGTGGGCTCGCATTGTTGTTGCTCGCCGTTCTCGCCGGACCCGGTGAGGAAGATCTCGTGCACGCCGTGCGCGGTTACACGCGACTGGCACCGGCGTTCGTGACGGTGGCTGTCGTGTCGGGAACGCTGCACTTGATCCAACTCGACGGTGGCGGATTCCTCAGTAGTCGACACGGACGGCTCATCGTGCTCAAGGTGATCGGCGTCGCAGCCATGGTGTACCTCGGCATGCTCATGCGCCAAGTGGTGGCCACTCGTCTCGGCAAGGCCAAGGCACTCAACGCGAAGATTGCGTTCAATCTGCGACGGGCCGTCGCCACCGAAGCCGCGTTCGGTGTGTTCGTCCTCGCGTTGTCGTCATGGGCGGTCGCCACACTTCCGGCCAACATCGAACCGCCCGGAACCGATCGCACCAATTACGCGTTCGTGGGCGAACGATCCGGCGGTGCGTTCGACGTACAAGTGAAAGTCACACCCGCCATGGTCGGGCTCAACGCGGTGCGCATCGACGTGCACTCGCCCGAGAGTGGCCTCACCGATCTCACCGTGCAGTTCAACCCGCCCACGGCCAACACCGCGAGCGTCACGTTGTCGGTTCCGCTCGATGGCAAGGGAGCGGCTCGTCTTCCGCTGAAGGAAGGTGTTCCGTTCGGAACGGCCGGACTCTGGACCGTGATCGTGAGTGGCAACGGACCCGATGGTCCACTGCCATCGGTCACCTACACCGTGTCGGTGATGGCCAACGACGACAATCCCGATGCAGCGGTGTTGGTGAGCACCACGTCGCCGGTTGGCACCGCGGCCACCGTTCCGATGACGGCGCTGGTGCCCGTCGCCGGATCGGCTGCTGTTGGGGCCACTACGGTGCCGGGGATCCAGCCGGTCACGGCCACCGTCGTTCCGTAACCGCCGATTCCGGCCCGATCCGACTGTGAGCCCCTCACGGACCGAGGGGTAGCGTCTCCTCCGTGACCAGCGGCAACCCCATGCACGACAAGCTCGACGATCTCAAGCAGCGCAAAGAGCAGGCCCGTCTGGCCGGCTCGCCACGCGCCATCGAGCGCCAGCACGAGAAGGGCAAGATGCTGGCTCGCGAGCGGATCGACTACTTGCTCGACCCGGGCTCGTTCCAAGAACTCGACATGTTGGCCCGCCACCGCGCGCAGGCGGCCGGCCTGGAGGAACGCCCGTACACCGACGGCGTCATCACCGGTTGGGGCACCATCGAGGGTCGCAAGGTGTTCGTGTTCTCACAGGACTTCACCGTGTTCGGCGGTGCACTCGGCGAAGTGTTCGCTGAGAAGATCCACAAGTTGATGGATCTCGCGCTCAAGGTCGGTGCGCCGGTCATCGGCCTCAACGACGGCGCCGGTGCGCGCATTCAAGAAGGTGTCGTGTCGCTGGCCAGCTACGGCGGCATCTTCTATCGCAACGTGTTGTCGAGTGGAGTCATTCCGCAGATCTCGGTCATCCTCGGACCGTGCGCGGGTGGTGCGGTGTACTCACCGGCCATGACCGACTTCATCTTCATGGTGCGTGAGTCGAGCCACATGTTCATCACCGGTCCCGACGTGGTCAAGACGGTGACCGGCGAGGAAGTGACACTCGAAGAACTCGGCGGCGCCATGAGTCACGCCAGCAAGTCGGGTGTGGCCACGTTCGTGTCGGCCGACGAGAAGGCCTGCCTCGACGACGTTCGCTACCTCGTGTCGTTCCTGCCGCAGAACAACATGGAAGAGCCGCCGAGTGTCGACGCCGGCGACGATCCCGAGCGCCTGTGCCCCGAATTGCGCGACATCCTGCCGCCATCACCCAATCAGCCGTACGACATGAAGAAGGTCATCGCGTCCATCGTCGACGACGGTGAGTTCTTCGAGTACTTCCCCTATTGGGCCAAGAGCATCGTCTGCGGATTCGCTCGTATCGACGGCCAGACCGTCGGCGTCGTCGGCAACCAGCCGATGGTTCTGGCCGGAGTTCTCGACATCGAGAGTGCCGAGAAGGGTGCGCGCTTCGTTCGCACCTGCGATGCGTTCAACGTTCCGCTTCTCACCCTCGTCGACGTGCCGGGCTTCCTTCCCGGTGTCGATCAGGAGTACGGCGGCATCATTCGTCACGGCGCGAAGTTGCTCTACGCGTACTGCGAAGCGACGGTGCCGCGAATTCAGGTCATCACGCGCAAGGCCTACGGCGGTGCGTACGTGGTGATGGACTCGAAGTCGATCGGTTCCGATCTCGCCTACGCCTGGCCCACGGCCGAACTCGCCGTCATGGGACCCAACGGTGCGGTCGAGATCGTGTATCGCCGCGAACTGCAGCAAGCGGCCGATCCGGTGGCCCGTCGCGCCGAACTCGTGGCCGAATACACCGAGAAGTACGCCAACCCGTACGCGGCCGCCGAGCGCGGCTACATCGACGACGTCATCGATCCGGCCGAAACCCGCGTGAAGGTCATCAACGGATTCAAGATGCTGCGCAGCAAGCGTGAAGAACTTCCGCGGCGCAAGCACGGCAACATGCCGCTATGAGCAGCCAGATCTCGCCCGCTCCCACCGACGAAGAAGCGGTGGCCATCACGGCAGCGATCGAAGCCCTGTGGCCGCGTCCTGTCGTGGCCGTGGCCGACGATGCGTCGGCCCGTCGGTCGTCGTGGCGATTCAGCGGACGCTGGTGGTCGTCGCCGGTCGTGTCGCGTCGCGCTCGTCCCTGGTGACCGAGCGCTTCGGCGCGCGTGGCTGAGAAGCGCACTACCGTGACTCACGTGGAAGTCACGACCGTTGCTGACGATCTGGTGGTCCTGCATCGAGGATCCGACGTTCACCGATTCGACGATCTGGCACCCGACTCGTCGCACACGTTCCACGGGATCGAGACGCGAACCCTGGCCCGACCCGATGGAGAGCTCCTGTGCCGCTTCGCCACGGTCAACGACGTTCACTTCGGCGAAATCGTGTGCGGCCGCATGGACGACAGTCCGCTCGGTCCGATCATCAGTCGTGACGATCATCAGAGCCGCCATCCCGAGATGATGAACGAAGAGGCCTGCCGAGAAATCGCCTCGATCGATCCCTATGCGGTACTGGTCAAGGGTGATCTCACGGCTTTCGGCACCGACGCCGAATTCGCCGCCTTCGAATCGTGCTACCGCGGGACCTTCGGCGATCGCCTCCACGTCGTGCGGGGCAATCACGATTCGTACCTCGACCAAGGTGTGTACGACGACGATCTCTGGATCGAGATGCCCGGTGTGTGCGTGGCCCTCATGGACACGGCCATTCCCACCGAGACGACCGGTGCCTTTGACCACGATCAGATGCAGTGGTTGGCCGATCACGCCACTTCCACCGCGTTGCCAGTGATCGTCATGGGCCATCACCAGCAGTGGGTGTCGGGAAAGCGAAGCGACGACTACTTCGGACTCCACCCCGACTCGAGCGACGCTCTCGACCGCGTGGTCGCCGCGCACTCGAACATTCTCGGGTACACGGCGGGTCACACACACCGTCACCGAGTTCGTGCGATGCCATGTGGTGCACCCACCATCGAGATCGGAACCATCAAGGACTTCCCGGGCACCTGGGCCGAGTACCGGGTGTACGAGGGTGGCGTGATGCAAGTCGTTCACCGAGTCTCGTCACCCGAAGCTCTCGACTGGAGCGAGCGGTGCCGTGGGCTCTACGCCGACTTCGGTGTCGACTACCAGACGTATGCGATGGGGTCTCTCGACGAACGTTGCTTCGTCTTCCCACATCGCGGTGAACGATGACCGACAGTCGCCTCACCGGTGCGCTCCGAGCCGCCCAGGTGCCGCCCTTTCACGCCATGGACATGTCGCTCAAGGCGACCGCCCGGGCGAAGTCGGGCCAACGCACACTGTTCCTCCAGGTCGGTCAACCGAGTACCGGTGCACCAGCCGGAGCACGCCAAGCGGTGATCGACGCGATGCGCGGTGGTGAGTCACTCGGATACACGAACGCGCCCGGACTGCCCGCTCTGGCCGAGCGCATCGCGCGTCACTACGACGACACGTACGGAAGTCGAGTGGAGTCCGATCGCATCACCATCGTGAGCGGAGCATCGGCTGGATTCACTCTCGCGTTCCTCGCCGCGTTCGACGCCGGCGATCGTGTCGCGGTCCTCGAGCCGGGTTACCCGTGTTATCGCAACACCCTTCTCGCACTCGGAGCCACTCCGGTGCCGATCGCAGTCGGACCCGAGTCTCGCTGGATTCCCATTCGTGCGATGCTCGACGCCGCCGGACCACTCGACGGCCTCGTGATCGCTTCACCATCGAACCCAACCGGTACGACCCTCGATCCGACATCGCTCGACGACATCGCGCGCTACTGCTCGCAGCGGGGTATCCAACTGATTGCCGACGAGATCTACCACGGAATCACCTACAACGGCCCGGCGCCCACTCTCGCCGGGCGCGCCGCCGACGCTGTCGTCATCAACTCGTTCTCGAAGTACTTCTCGATGACCGGTTGGCGGCTCGGCTGGATGGTGGTTCCCGACCATCTTCGTGACGTCGTCGATCGATTGCAGCAGAACCTCTACATCTGCGCACCGCACGTGAGTCAGATCGCCGGACTGGCCGCTTTCGACTGCACCGACGAACTCGACGGCCACGTGGCGCGCTATGCGGCCAATCGCGACGTTCTCATCGCGGGTCTCGCGGCCGCCGGCATCGACCGCATCGCAGCCGCCGACGGTGCGTTCTACGTATACGCCGACGTGAGTCATCTGACCGACGACTCGATGGCGCTCTGCCATCAATGGCTCGATCGATTGGGAGTGGCCAGCACTCCCGGACTCGACTTCGACCTCACGCGGGGTCATCGATTCGTGCGCTTCTCGTACGCCGGTCAACGCGAGCACTTGGAAGAGGCCTGTGGTCTCCTGGCAGGCTGGCCGCCGTGACCACACCGTTGTCCGACCTGCGCGTGATCGATCTGTCGACGGTGATCGCCGGCCCCAACTGTGCGCGCTATCTCGCCGACTTCGGGGCCGACGTGATCAAGGTCGAGCGTCCCGACAACGGCGACACGCTGCGAAACATGGCCTGGAAGGATCCACGCGACGGCGTCGGGCTGTGGTGGAAACTCACCAATCGCAACAAGCGCACCATCGCACTCGATCTGAAGAACGACGACGATCGCGAGGTTCTCATCGGCTTGGTTCGCGACGCTCACGTTCTCGTCGAGAACTTCCGACCCGGCACGCTCGAACGACTCGGTCTCGGACCCGACGAACTCCATCGTCTCAATCCGACACTCGTCATCACCCGGGTCACCGGCTTCGGCCAGGACGGCCCATACGCGCAACGACCCGGATTCGCGTCGATCGCCGAAGCGATGTCGGGCTACGCGGCCATCGCCGGTGAGGCCGATGGTGCACCGATGCTCCCGCCGATCGCGCTCACCGACGAACTCACCGGAATCGTCGCGGCCTTCGCCACCCTGGTCGCTCTGCACTCCGGTGTCGGCCAAGTGGTCGACGTCAACTTGCTGGAGAGCGTCTTCCACGCGATGGGACCTCTCGCTTCTCTCTACGCCCTCACCGGCGAGACGCAGCCCCGACTCGGCTCCGGTCTGCCCTACACCGTTCCGCGCGGTACGTATCGCTGCGCCGACGGCAAGTGGGTCGGCATCTCCACGTCGTCCGACTCGGTCGCTCGTCGCGTGATGGAGCTGCTCGGAGTCGGTGACGACCAGCGATTCGCCTCTTTCGACGGGCGAGCCGCCAACCGCGAAGAACTCGAACGTCTCATGCGCGACTGGTGTGCCGCGCGTCCGCAAGACGAAGTCTTGCGCGCGTTCGAAGAGGCCGAGGCTGCGATCGGTCCGATTCTCGACATGGCCGACATAGCAACCGATCCGCACTATCTCGCCCGACAGGCCGTGGTGAACGTGGGCGACACACCCATGCAGAACCTCATCGCCCGACTGTCGAAGACTCCAGGACGACTTCGTCATCCTGGGCGAGCGCTCGACGCCGACGGAGACGACATCAGACGGAAAGGTTGGAGACATGACTGATCGCAAGCCCTACGTGTACGTGGCCGGTCCGCTGTTCGACGAAGGTGAACGCTGGTTCATCGAAAAAGTCGATGCGCTCATTCGTTCACTCGGCTTCGACACGTTCCTGCCTCATCGCGACAATCCACCCAAGACTGCTCACAACGTGCGCACGATCTTCGAGAACGACAAGGGCGGCATCGACCGGTGCGACGTGATCGTGGCCAACCTCAACGGCATCACCACCGACGATGGAACCGCCTGGGAACTCGGTTACGCGTACGGGCTCGGAAAGTACAGCATCGGTTTGTTCACCGACTGGCGAGCACGGTTTCCCGCACCCGACGAAGTCGTCAACCTCATGATGCAGTGTTCGATGAACACCCTCGTTCGTTCACTCGACGAACTCGAAGGTGCGCTCGTGGCGTGGAAGCTCGCCAACTCCTGATCGTCGACGACGTCAGGCGCGCGTGCCGATGGGGCACGACACACCCGTGCCACCAATTCCGCAATAACCGTTCGGGTTCTTCGACAAATACTGCTGGTGGTAGGGCTCGGCGTAGAAGAACGGCCCGGCCGGCGCGATCTCGGTGGTGATCAGCGGATAACCAGCGGTGGTGAGTCGCTCCTGGAAGACCGAGGCCGATGCCTGCGCGGCCGACAACTGCGCATCGTTCAGTGAGTAAACCGTGCTTCGGTACTGACTTCCGATGTCGTTGCCTTGGCGCATGCCTTGTGTGGGGTCGTGGTTCTCCCAGAAGACACGGAGCAAGTCGTCGTACGACACCTTGGCCGGGTCGAATACGACCAGCACGACTTCGGCATGACCCGTGAGGCCACTGCAGCACTCCTCGTACGTGCAATTGGGGGTGTAGCCACCGGCGTAGCCAACGGCCGTCGAATACACGCCGTCGACCTGCCAGAACTTGCGCTCGGCTCCCCAGAAGCAACCCATCCCGAAGATGGCCGTCTCGAAACCGCTCGGCCACGGACCGACGAGGGGAGTGCCGAGAGCATGGTGTTGCGCGGGGACCGGCATGGTCTGGTCGGTTCGACCGGGGAGGGCCTGCTGGGGTGACACCATCGACGCGTTCTTCTTGGCGAACAACATGTCGTCAGATTACGGCGACTCGTTTCGCTTCGCCGTACGGGACTACTTCAAGAGCAATTCGTCGATGCGACGTGCCGACACGCTCAGACCCACGATCGAGATGCCGAGCAACACGGCCACGTGCACCAGGATCCCCCAGGTGCCGATGCCGAGTGATGCGCACCGCACGAGCGACACCCCGTGATAGAGCGGACTCAACTGCACGAGCCAGCCCCAATCGCCGTACGACGACAAGGGATAGAAAGTGGCCGAGAACAAGAACAGCGGCATCACGATGGTCTGGACCCATTCGAAGTCGACCCACGACCGCATGTAGGTCGTGGCGGCCATCCCGACCGAGGCGAAGGC
This sequence comes from Actinomycetota bacterium, assembly GCA_016871355.1. Taxonomy (GTDB): domain Bacteria; phylum Actinomycetota; class Acidimicrobiia; order Acidimicrobiales; family Ilumatobacteraceae; genus Casp-actino8. Next base: position 65,872 of record VFZC01000008.1, on the reverse strand, counting down.
CAGGCCCACGAGCATGCACGCCGGCAAGGACAGCACCACCCAAGCACTGTCGGCCATGCCGAGGCCGAGGAGACACACCAGGAACGTGGTCGAGTAGATCGTTCCGCGCAGGAGCGCCCAACCGATCTCACCCAAGGCCACATCCTTCGAGCTCATCGGGGTGGCGAGCACCGCGTCGTAGAGACGCTCGTGGCGCAACTTGGAGAAGATGTTCATCGTGCTGTCGTAGACCGCGCCGTTCATGGCCGAACTGGCCATGAGAGCGGGAGCGACGAACTTCGCGTAATCGATGCTCCGGCCGGCGAAGTCGACGTCACCAACCAACGAACCGAATCCGATACGGATGGACAACAAGTAGAAGAGCGGTTCGAAGAATCCGGAGACCAGGATCATCCACGTACGGCGGTAGACGAGAATGCTTCGCTCGACCATGCGTTGCGGACGACGAGCACCACGGAAAATGGGCGGAATCACCCGGGCCACGAGGAACGTCGATGTCATCGGTACAACCGCCGGATGAAGAGACGACGACACATGACGATGCCAACCGCGATGTACGCCACGATCACGGCGAGGTGCCCGAGAGCGGTGACGAAGCCCATCGTGTGCAGCGAGAAGCCGCGACACAACTCGACCCCGTGCCACAGCGGAGTCACCCAGGCGATGGGACGCAAGCCGACCGGCAATGATTCGATCGGGTAGAACGCCCCTCCGAAAAGGAACAGTGGCGTGATGATGAAGCGCTGCACGTAATTGAACGACGCGTCGTATTCGCACACCGCGGCGTAGGCCGCGATCACGGCGGCGAACGACAGGCCGCACAGAACAGCCGCGGGCACCGCCAGAACGAGTCCCCACGATCGAGTGTCGGGGAACAGTGCGAGAACCACCACGACACCGGCCACGAAGATTCCGATGCGCGTGGCCAACCACAAGAACAGGCCGCGCACGATCTGCATGGGCGACAAGCGAGTGGCCGCCATCGCCTCGAAGAAACCTTGCCACTTGAAACCAGCCATCACCGGGTAGGTGGACTCGAACGAGCCGACGATCATCGCGGTGGTGGCAAGAAGGCCGGGCGCGAGAAACGCCACGTACGGAACTCCGCCCAACGCGTCGACCGAGGATTGGCGCGAGTTGACGAGCGATCCGACACCGAGGCCCATGCCGAGCAGGAAAACGAGGGGTTGCAGCAAGCCCAGCACGACCTCGGTCTTCCAGGTGCGACGCAGGATGGTTGCGTAGTACTCCCAGACTCGTACGGCCGGCAGCGTGGTCATCACTCCACCAGACTGCGGCCGGTCAGCCGCAAGAAAACGTCTTCGAGCGAACTGCGTCGCACCAGCGCACTCTCGTGCGGCACACCACGGCGATGCACTTCACCGAGAACGTCCTCACCATCGACCGCGTAGATGAGAACACGATCGGGGAGAACCTCTTGCCGATCACCGAGACCCGCGAGTACGGCCGCTTGATCGGAGTTGGTGCCGGCCGAGAAGCGCAACTCGAGCACCTCGCGGCTCGAGTGCTCTTCGATCAGTTGCCGCGGTGAACCCTCGGCGACGATGCGACCACCGTCCATCACCACCAACCGATCGCACAGTTGCTCGGCTTCATCCATGTAGTGGGTGGTGAGCACGAGAGTCACACCTTGTTGTTTGAGCCGATACAGACGGTCCCACAAGATGTGGCGCGCCTGCGGATCGAGGCCGGTGGTGGGCTCGTCGAGGAGCAACAGTTCGGGTCGGTTGATGAGGCTGCGGGCGATCGTGACACGTCGCTTCATGCCACCGCTCAGCGGTTCGACCCGCGAGTTGGCGCGGTCGGTCAATTGCACGAAGTCCAACAACTCGGCAGCCCGCTTCTTGCAGTCGGCGCGAGGAATGTCGAAGTACCGCCCGTATACCACCAGGTTCTCGAGCACCGTCAACTCGCTGTCGAGGTTGTCCTGCTGAGGAACCACACCCATGCGGGCACGAATACGACTGCCGTGCTCCATCGGGTCGAGCCCGAAGATCCGCAGATCACCACCCGACGCGGGCGACACGCAACCGATCATGCGCATGGTGCTCGACTTACCGGCACCGTTCGGACCGAGGAAGCCGAACGACTCGCCACGTTCGATCCGGAAATCGACATTCTTGACGGCTTCGAAGTCGCCGAATCTCTTCACGAGGCCTCGCGCCTCGATCACCGCTTCACCACCGGACACGACGAGAACCCTAGTGGGAGACGCGCTCGGCACCCGATGCCATTCGATCGGAGTAGTTTCGTCGTGTGATCGTTCGCGACATGACAACTGCCGATCTGGCAATCGCTCATGCCATCAACCAAGAGAACGTTCCGGCCGTCGGTGAAGAGACGTTCGTCGACTTCGAACACATCTTCGGAGTGTCGTCGATGAACTTAGTGGTCGAAGCCGAAGGAGCGGTACGCGGCTTTTGCATGGTCCTGCCCCCGGGTGTCGACTACGACAGCCCCAACTATCTCTACTTCTGCGACAACTACACGAGCTTCGTGTACCTCGATCGCGTGGCGGTCACCGACGGCTGGCGGGGACGAGGAATCGGTCCGCTGCTGTACCGCGAAGTCGAGCAGCGAGCGCAAGCCGATTGGTTCACACTCGAGGTGAACGTGAAGCCTCTGAACGAAGGGTCACTGCGTTTTCACGCTCGTGAAGGCTTCGTCGAGGTGAGCCAACAAGAAACCCGACCGGGGAAAACCGTCAGCCTGATGGCCAAACGACTGCGCTGATCACGAGCGTCGATCGGGCAGGAAGCGGAAGCGCTCGCGTACTTCCTTCACCCTGTCGGCCGTGACATCGGCCAACAGAATTCCTTCGCCGTAGCGCTGGCTGGCCAACACGTCTCCGTAGGGATCGACGATGCAACTGTCACCCGAATAGTGGAGACCCCCACCCGATCCCACGCGATTGCAGCCCACCACGTAGGCCTGGTTCTCGATGGCCCGGGCGCGCAGCAACGTCATCCAGTGCTCGCGGCGAGGCTCGGGCCAGTTGGCCGGCACCACGTACACATCGGTGTCGCGGGCCAACGGCCAGAACTCGTCGGAGAAACGCAGGTCGTAACACACGAAGAGCGACACTCGAAGATCGCCCACGGTGATCGTGACCGGTTCGGTGCCCGGCCGAACATGACGGTCCTCGCCACCGAACGTGAACGGATGAATCTTGCGGTAACGGTGCACCGTTCCGTCGGGTGCGGCCACCACCAAGGTGTTGGCCGGACGACGATCGTCGGCTGACGACTCGGTCGGGATCTCCGGACACGAACCAGCGACCCACACACCGTGGTGGCGAGCCTGAGTCACCAAGAACTGCGATGACGGCCCACCTTCTTCTTCGGCGAAGTCGGGTGACTCGACGGCGAAGCCGGTGGAGAAGGTTTCGGAGAGCAGAACGAACTTGGCCCCACGATCGACCGCTGCTGCGATCAGATCGGACAGATGCGCGAAATTGGCCTGTCGGTTGCACCACGCGATGTCGTGTTGCACCGCGGCGAACTTCACGAGAGCCCCTTCAGCCGAGTGACGGCTTCGTCGATGAGTTCGAATCGCTTGCAGAAGGCGAAGCGAACCAGATGACGGCCTTCGTTCTCGTGAGCACGGTCGTAGAACACGACGTTCGGGATTCCGACCACACCACAACGAGCCGGCAACGAACGGCAGAACGCATAGCCGTCACCCGACGGGTCGACCGGTCGGATGTCGACGGTGACGAAGTACGTACCGGCCGGCTCGAAGACGTCGAAGCCAGCCTCAGTCAAGCCGGTCATGAGACGATCACGCTTGGTCTGCAAGTCACGAGCCAACTCGACGAAGTACTCGTCGGGCAGGCGAAGTCCGGTCGCGATGGCGGGTTGGAACGGCCCCGACGACACGTACGTGAGGAACTGCTTGGCGGCCCGCGCCGCGGCCACGAGCGGAGCCGGGCCGCACACCCAACCCACCTTCCAGCCGGTGGTATTGAAGGTCTTGCCACCGCTCGAGATCACGAGTGTTCGCTCCTTCATACCGGGCAGCGATGCAATCGATCGGTGGACGACACCGTCGTAGGTGAGGTGTTCGTACACCTCGTCGGACACGACGATCAGATCGTGGGCGATCGCGACGTCGGCGATCGTCTTCAACTGCTCGTCGTTCAACACCGCTCCGGTGGGGTTGTGCGGTGAGTTGAGCAGGATCACCCGAGTTTTCGGCGTGATGGCCGCACGAAACTCGTCGGGATCGAACGAATAGGAAGGCGGCCGCAACGTGACCGGACGCGTCACCGCACCAGCCAAGGCGATACAGGCCTGATAGCTGTCGTACATCGGTTCGAGGAGGGCGACCTCGTCACCGGTTTCGAGCAATCCGAGCAGGCATCCGGCCAAGGCCTCGGTCGCGCCGGCCGTCACCAAGATCTCGCGATCGGGGTCGTAGTCGAGACCCCAGAAACGCTTCTGGTGTTCACTGATCGCCTGCCGCAGAACCGGCACACCCGGACCCGGGGGATACTGGTTCTGCCCCGAGCGGATCGCGGCCACGGCCGCGTCGAGCACGTCGGTCGGTCCGTCGTAATCGGGAAAGCCCTGTCCGAGATTGATCGAGCCGGTCTCGGTAGCCAGTGCGGTCATCTCGGCGAAGATCGTCGAGCCGAACCCCTGCAGTTTCGAGGTCAGGAACGGCACGCGCGACATGAGGTCAGGTTACGCCGAGCGTCGTGAGGATCGCATCGAGAAGCCCACTCGCGCCGAACCGGAACGTGTGCGGCGTGGCCCAGGCCGGACCCATGATCTCGTCGGCGAGACCGAGGTACAACCGGGCGTCGGCGATCGTGCGAATGCCGCCCGACGGCTTGATACCCACCACTGCATCGCTGTTGCGAATCACACCGAGCATGGCGCGAACGGCTTCGGGTATGGCCGACGTCTTCGTCTTGCCGGTCGAGGTCTTCACGAAGTCGGCACCGGCGGCAATCGCCAGTCGAGCGGCCGCCTCGACGAGACCGACGTCGCCGATTTCACCGGTTTCGAGGATCACCTTGAGGTGGCACTCGGACGGCACGACACGTCGCACCGTCGACACGTACTCGCTCGCGCGGGCGGTGTCGCCACGAACGAACGACGAATACGGAAGAACGAGATCGATCTCCGTGGCTCCGTCTGCCAGCGATGCTCGCGTCATGTCGACCACATCGCCGAGTGGTTCGTCTCCCGACGGGAAATTCACGACGGTGGCGATGTCGACGTCACGACCAGCCAGACACTCGGCTGCCGTGGCGACGAACCGTGGCCACACGCATACCGCGGCGACGTGTCCGAAAGGAGTCGTCGCCCGCGCACACAGACGAATCACGTCGTCTCGAGTGCACTGGTCGTCGAGATTCGTCAGATCGAGACAGACGAGCGCCCGCTGCGCGATCTCGCGATCGGAGATCACGACACGAAACCGCTCAGATTCTCGGGCCCGAACGACGTGGGAAGGAGCGACTCCATGGTGAAGGTCGCGCGTACACCATCGGGACCGCACGCGTAGATGGGTGTGGACGGTTGGGCGAACTCACGAACGCGCTGACGACAACCGCCGCAACACGTACCCACGTCGACACTGTCGCAAATCGTGACGAGCACCGCGATGTCACGATCACCGGCGGCGCACATCGCCGCGATGGCACCCGCTTCGGCACACGTGCCGACGGGGTAGGCCGCGTTCTCGACGTTGCAGCCAACGTGAATTCGACCCGACGACGACAGGATCGCTGCGCCCACGAGGAAGTGGGAGTACGGCGCGTAAGCCTGCTCCTGCACGCGCTTGGCGGCAGCGAACAGTTCGGCGACGCGGTGTTCGGGTGGATACGGCCAGTTCTCGCTCACGGACCACAACTTACGACGCCGTGTGACGGTGTGGTGTCGACCCCGTGTGCGAGGATAGCGCGTGATCAGAAGAAGCATCCTCAGCGTCTGGAGTTGGGCGGTCCTCGGGATCGTCATCATCGTCTGGACGCCGCTGGTCTTCGTCACCTGGCTCGTCACTCTTCCCTTCGACAAGGGCCACTACGCCGCGGGTTACTTGTTCCGCAAACTGACCGTGGTTCATCAAGTGCTCACTCCGATGTGGAAGTTCCGGACCAGCGGCCAACTTCCCGCCGACAAGCGACACCCGTACGTGGTGGTGTCCAATCACGAGAGCTTCGTCGACATCCTCCTCATCAGTCACCTGCCCATCGAGATGAAGTGGATGTCGAAGGAGACGATCTTCAAGATTCCGCTGGTGGGTTGGATGATGCGGATGGCCGGCGACATTCGTTTGGTGCGCGGCAATCGAGCGAGTGGTGCAGCGGCCCTGGCCGCTTGCCACGACCGCTTGCGCAAGAATGTGTCGGTGATGATCTTCCCCGAAGGCACGCGTTCGGCCGACGGTTCACTTGGCGCGTTCAAAGATGGCGCGTTCCGGCTGGCGATCGACGCCGGTGTGCCGATCCTGCCGCTCGTCGTTCACGGAACACGCACCGCGCTACGCAAACACGACTGGCGACTGGGCGACTCGAACGCGGTGGTCCGTGTCCTCGATCCGATTTCCACCGAAGGAATGACGATCGACGACATGCCGAAGTTACGTGACGACGTTCGGGCTCTGATCGCGCGCGAACTCGACGAGATGTCAGCCGCCGCCTAGCGGCCGGAGTGACCGAATCCGCCGCCGCGGTCGTCGCCGTCGAGCGACTCGACTTCGTTCCACTGCACTTCCAGAACCGACTGCACCACGAGCTGTGCGATGCGATCGCCGCGGCGAACCTGATAGTCGGCGGTCGGATCGGTGTTGAGCAATACGACCTTGATCTCGCCTCGGTAGGCGCAGTCGACGAGACCGGGACTGTTCACGACCGTGACACCGTGCTTCAGTGCCAACCCGCTGCGGGGCAGAACGAAGGCCGCGGTACCCCGCGGTAGGGCGAGAGCGATTCCGGTCGGAACGAGGACCCGACCACCGCCCGCGCTCACGAGCGCATCCTCGCGTGCCAACAAGTCGAGTCCGGCGTCTCCTGCATGTGCGTAGGCGGGAAGTGGTAGATCGGCGTCGAGACGGACGACCGGAACGCTCACACGGGGCCAGGACGCTTCGGACACACTTCGACGATAGGCGGTGTCGCCGGCGGCCTTCGATCCGCGCCACATGGATGGCCTATGGTCTGCGACGTGCTGGTGTGGATGGATCTCGAGATGACGGGGCTCGACCCCGCGAAAGAGGTCATCGTCGAAATCGCCACCATCGTCACCGACGACCAGCTCAACATCGTGGCCGAGGGTCCCGACCTCGTGGTGCCGGCACCCGCGGACGTCGTGGCCGCCATGGATCCGTTCGTGATCGACATGCACACCAAGTCGGGGCTGATCGAGCTCATGAAAGCATCCGCGCTCACACTCGACGAAGCCGGCCGACTCACACTCGAGTTCATCAAGTCACACGTCCCCGAGCCCCGAACCGTGCCGCTGTGCGGTAACTCCATCGGCACCGACCGTCGCTTCCTGGCCAAGTATCTCCCCGACATCGAGAACTACTTGCACTACCGCTCGGTCGACGTGAGTTCCATCAAAGAACTGGTGAAGCGCTGGTACCCGGGAACCGACAACGTTCGACCCTTCAAGGCCGGAACCCACCGAGCGCTCGACGACGTGCGACAGAGCATCGAAGAACTCCGCTTCTACCGCGAGCGAGTATTCGTCGCCGGCGAAGGCTCACCAGTACCCTCGTCTTCGTGACCGAGGCCCACTCCCACCAACAGCCATCGGCTCCACGACCGCCCAAGCAGGAGCAGTTGCTGGCCACCGAGCAGATCGACGAGATCGCTCCCGGAGTCCTGCGTACTCAGTTGCCCATCGACATGCCCGGACTCGGACACGTCAACATGTACGTGCTCGAGGACGACCGCGGTGTCACGGTGGTCGATCCGGGTCTGGCCACCGCCGCCAACTACAAGGCCATCACCCATCGCCTGGGGCTGGTCGGAGTTCCGCTCAAACGAGTGCACTCGATCGTGGTCACGCACAGTCACCCCGACCACTACGGCGGTGCGTACTGGCTCCAGAAGGAGACCGGGAGCGAGATCATCACGAGTGCGCGTTTTCGGATGTTCTGGGACCCGACCGAGGCGCCCGACATCGACATCGAGGACGCCGCCGACATTCCGGTGCAGCGCCGTCCGTGGGACGCCACTCCGTGGGGTGGACCCGGATACGAGATTCCCTGGCAGCGCAAGATGCGCTACGCGGTGGCCCGCCGAGTACCGGGCCTCATCAAGACTCCGCAGCCGACGGTTCGTCTCGGCGACAGCGAGCACATCCGCTTCGCTCGTCGCGAGTGGATCGCCCTGCACACGCCCGGCCACACCGACGATCACTTGTGTCTGTTCGATCCCGAGCACGGACTCATGCTCTGCGGCGACCACGTGCTGCCCACCATCACACCGCACATCAGCGGTCTGATCGGCGCTCGCGATCCGCTCAAGAAGTTCTTCCATTCACTCGACAAGGTGGCCGAATTCGGATCGCAGGTCACCACCGCGCTACCCGCTCACGGCAATCCGTTCACCGATCTGGCCGGGCGGGCTCGGGCCATCAAAGAACACCATGAGGGCCGACTCCAGAAACTCCGCGCCGCCGCCGCCGAACTCGACCGTCCGGCCACGGTGATGGAGATGTCCACCCACCTGTTCTCACCGCGCGCCCTGGGCGGCATGGCCGACAGTGAGACGTTCGCCCACCTCGAACACCTCCGCATCGCCGGCGAATTCATCCGTATCGAACACACCGACCGGTTCGAGTACGCACTCGTCGATTGAGTGACACAATCGGGTCATGACGTCGGCGCCGGCGCCCAACGTTCTCTTCATCACGCTCGATCAGTTCCGAGGTGACGCCTTGTCGTGCGCCGGGCACCCACTCGTGCGCACACCCCATCTCGATGCGTTGGCCGCCGAGGGAGTTCGTTTCGCCCGGCACTACACGCAGTCCACACCGTGTGCACCGGGCCGAGCCGGTTTGTACACCGGCATGTATCAGATGAACCATCGTGTGGTCGCCAACGGCACACCACTCGATTCACGATTCGACAACGTCGCACTGCTGGCCCGGCGCGCTGGTCGGCGACCGGTGCTGTTCGGCTACACCGACCAAGCCGTCGATCCACGCGTGACGACCGGTCCCGACGATCCGCGCCTCCAGTCGTACGAAGGCGTCCTGCCCGGATTCGAATGCATCGTCGATCTGGCCGTCCCTCATCGACCCTGGATCGATTTCCTGGCCGAACGTGGTGTCGACGTGTCGGCCGGATACGACGCCATGCTGCTCAGCGAAAACGAGCGGTCGGAAGAACTCTCGATGGCATCGTTCACCACCGATCGAGTCATCGACTGGATCGACTCGCACGGTGACGAGCCGTGGTTCGTGCACGCCAGTTATCTTCGCCCGCACCCGCCGTACTCAGCGCCCGGTCGATTCGCGTCGATGTACTCACCCGACGATTGCGGAGACCCCATCGCACCCGCCGACGATCGTCATCCGTTCCACGACGTGCTGATGAACATCGACATCGTCAAGGTTCCCACCGATCCGATCGCCATGCGGAACATTCGAGCGCAGTACTTCGGAATGATCTCCGCGGTCGATCACGAAGTGGGCCGTTTGTGTGCCGCTCTGCGCACGCGCGGACAGTGGGACGACACGGTGATCGTCATCACTTCCGATCACGGCGAACAGCTGGGTGATCACGGACTACTTCAGAAAGTGGGTTGGTTCGAAGAGAGCCACCACATTCCGCTCATCTGGCGCGACCCTCGCCATCACGGTGGCCGCGTCATCGAATCGTTCACCGAGAGCGTCGACGTCATGCCCACGCTCGCTCAGACCTGGAACCTCGACGTTCCGCTGCAGTGCGACGGGCTGCCCCTCACGCCGTTCATCGAAGGCACCGCACCACCGTGGTGGCGCACGGCCGCGTCGTGGGAATTCGACTGGCGCTTCGCACTCATCGCGTGGGGCGAATACCCCTGGCCCTGGGACCGTCGACTCGAGAATCAACATCTCACCGTGCGCCGCTCGGTCGATACCGCTTACGTGCAGTTCGGTGACGGTTCGTGGCTGTGTTTCGACATCGCCGCCGACCCCACCTGGCGAACGCCCATCACCGATCCGGCCCGCATTCTCACCATGACCCAGGACATGCTCGTGTGGCGCAGCACGCACAGCGACCGTACCCACACCGGTCTTCTCGTCGATGCCGGAGGGGTGGGGCGATGGCCCGACGGAATTCCGTGGCGTTCGGAGATGCCAAGATCGTCGGCATGAGCCGAACCCCGAACGACATCGACCACCTCATCGGGCAGATGACGCTCGACGAAAAGGCCCGCCTCACCTCGGGCGCAACTCTCTGGTCGACCGTCGACATCGAGCGCGTCGGAATCCCGTCGATCGTCGTGACCGACGGACCCGCCGGCGCCCGCGGTCCGTTCACTCCGGGTCTGGGTAAACAGAGCGCGTCGCTCTGCGTGCCGTGTGGTTCGGCTCTCGGTGCCACGTTCGACGTCGAACTGCTCGAACGCATCGGCGCGGCCGTCGGACACCAGGCCCGCTCGAAGACCGCCCGCGTGCTCCTTGCTCCCACTGTCAATCTGCACCGGTCGCCACTAGCCGGTCGAAACTTCGAGTGCTACTCGGAAGATCCGTTGCTCAGCGGCAAACTCGCCGCCGCGTACATCCGCGGCGTGCAGTCGAACGGTGTGGCCACCACGGTGAAGCACTTCGTCGGCAACGACGCCGAGTTCGAGCGCATGACCATCGACAGTGTGATCGACGAACGAACTCTGCGCGAGGTGTACCTCGTGCCGTTCGAATACGCCGTCCGCGAAGGCGGATCGCTCGGCATCATGACGTCGTACAACCGACTCAACGGTCGGTACAACGCCGAGAACCGTTGGTTGCTCCACGATCTGCTTCGTGGTGAATGGGGTTTCGAGGGCTTCGTCATCACCGACTGGTACGCCGGGTTCACCACGGAAGGGGCCGCTGAAGCCGGCCTCGATCTCGAAATGCCCGCGCCCGCTCGCTACTACGGCCGACACCTCGTGGACGCGGTGAAAGATGGTCGCGTCGACGAATCTCAGGTCGACCGCGCGGTCCGCACATTGCTCACCGTCTTCGATCGCCTGGGTGCACTCGATGACGAACCGGCCGAACCCACGGCCACGGATCTCGCCGAGCACCGAACACTGGTGCGTCGTGCGTCGGCCGCGTCGATGGTTCTGCTGAGAAACGAAAAGATCGCGAACGATGCGCCGCTGCTGCCGCTCGATCCGGGATCGCTGCGCCGTCTGGCGGTCATCGGACCGAACGCCGTTCGAGCCCGCATCATGGGCGGTGGTTCGGCCGAGGTGATGCCGCACCCACATCTCACGATCATCGAAGCGTTGCGGTCGCGATTCAACGGCGTCGAGGTGAACCACGAGCACGGCTGCGCGATCGACCGATCGACCCCCACCATCGCCGGCGACATGGTCACCTCGCCGAACGGCGAGCCAGGGTTCACCGTGACCATCGTCGACAACGGCCGCGACATCGCCTCCATCCAACGGCCCGACGGTCGCGTTCTCGTGGTTGCTCGCCAAGAAGAAGGTGTGCCGATTTCGGGCTTCCGTTTCTCGGCCGTCGGACATCTCCGGGTCGACGCCACCGCCGACTACACGATCTCGGTGTCCGAGACGAGCCCGTGCCGACTCTTTCTCGATGACGAGTGCATCATCGACGGAACCGAGTTACCGCCGCCCGGTCATCGATTCTTCGGGCTGTTTCGCGAAGAGATCACCACGACCGTTCGTCTCACGACGGAACGCGTCCACGTGTTGCGACTCGAATGCGACGCGGTGTCACGTCAATGGGCGCACGGTGCGCAGATCGGCCTGGCTCGCGTCGACGACACCGACCCGATCGCAGCCGCGGTCACGTTGGCCCAGTCGTCCGATGTGGCCCTGGTCGTGGTCGGAACCAACAACGAGTGGGAGAGCGAGGGACACGACCGCGATTCACTCGATCTGCCCGGTCGTCAGGTCGAGTTGATTCGGCGCGTGGCTGCCGCCAATCCGCGCACGATCGTCCTCGTCAACACCGGAGCCCCCATCGACATGGAGTGGGTCGAGTCGGTGCCGGCCGTGATGCAGGTGTGGTTCGGTGGTCAAGAAATGGGGCCGGCTGTCGCCGAGGTCTTGAGCGGCGACACCGAGCCGGGTGGTCGACTGCCCACCACCATTCCGGTGCGCATCGAACACACGCCCGCCTTCGGCAACTTTCCGGGTGAGCATCATCAGATCCGCTACGGCGAAGGCGTGTACATCGGTCATCGCTGGTACGACTCACGACATCTGCCGGTGGCGTTCCCCTTCGGATTCGGCCTCTCGTACACGACTTTCCGGGTCGGCGAGCCCGAACTCGATCGCTACGAGATGGGCACGGGCGATTCGGTGACACTCCGGGTTCCCGTCACCAACACCGGATCGCGCGCCGGTTCACACGTGGTGCAGATCTATGTGGCTCCTCCGAAGTCGGCGGTCACGCGGCCGGTGCACGAGCTGAAGACGTTCGCCAAGGTGCATCTCGCCCCCGGCGAAACACAGGTCGTCGAACTCACCCTCGGTCCGCGTGCCTTCGCGCACTGGGATCCGGGTGACGCGTACGCGAACCCACTCCGACCACATCCGACCGGACTCAGCACCTCGGTCGAGATCGGACGAAACGGTGACTGGAAAGTCGAGCCGGGTGTCTACGAGATTCGCGTCGCGTCGTCGTCACGGCACATCGACGCCACCGCACTGCTCACCATCACGAGTTGATCAACGCGCGATACGAAGCGTCCACACCGGAGTGTCGTCGGGTCGCACCGGCAACACCACGGTGTCGCCACGGCGCGCGACCGATCCACGCGAACTCAACAGACTCACGTCGCCCGACGGCAATCCGCTGATGGTCACGGTCGCGCTCGACGGACGGCCACAGACCATGGCGTACACCGCACCATCGGACCCAGTCGTGAGGCGCACGGTCGCTCCTTCGTCGGTGGTGAGCGTCGACTGCTCGTACGGACGGCTGCCGTAGATGGCGGCGCCATTGGTCTCGAGCCACTGACCCATTCCGATGATCCGGATCTGCTGAGCCCAGGGAATGTAGCCACCGGGCATGGCCCCGAAGTTGAGCAGCAGGTTGCCTCCGTCGGCCACGATGTTCACGAGCATCGTGATCAGCTCGTCGGTGGCCATGTAGGTGCTGTCGTCTTCGAACTGCATGTAGCCGAAACTCGTTCCGATGCCTCGACACACCTCGAACTTCTTGTTCGCGTCCATCGGCCGAGTGGTGTACTCGGGTGTCGTGAAGTCGGTGTGATGGCGACCCTGCATCACACCGAGCATGTCGAAGCGATCGTTCACGACGCCGTCAGGATTGCCGTTGTAGAAATCGGCGATGAGTGGATTGGCCCCGTTGGCGAACTTCGGGTAGCCGATGTCGTTCCAGAGAACATCGGGCTGGTAGCGCTGGATGAGTTCACGCCAATGGGCGTCGGCGTACTCGACATACGCGTCGTCCTGCGGAATGGCAGCGAACAACGTGGCCCAACTCTTGATGCCCAGACCCTGGAACGTCCAGTCGATTCCGCCCGAGTAGTACACACCGAAACGCATACCGGCGTCGCGCGCAGCCGAGGCGCACTCGCCCACCAGGTCACGTTTCGACTGCCATTTCTCGCCGTGGTGCGGATTCGGGACATCGGAGGGCCACAGCAACACACCGTCGTGGTGCTTGGTGACCAATACGCAGTACTTGGCGCCCGAACGCTTGAAGACGTCGCGCCAGTGTGACGAGTCCCAGTCCTGGGCTCGATCGAGGAACGTGTCGACGAAGGTGGAGTAGTCGGGGTTGCCGAGCACCTCGCGGTGATACGTCTCGGCTGGTGAACCCGGAATGCTGATGGAGTTCCAGTACCACTCGGCGTACGGCGTGTGGCTGAACGCGACCTCTTCACCTTCTTCGCGCGCGAGCGTGAACGGATCACGGCCCATGGGTGCGAACGACGGCACCGAACCGACCGTCCAGTGGGCGAACAACCCGAACTTCGCATCATCGTACCAACGCGGCACGGAATGAGTACGCAATGACTCGAAAGTCGGTTCGAACATGACTTCCTCCCTCGTGCCCCGACACTAGTCGCTTGGGTGCGTCAAGAATCCTGGGCGCTGAGGCGTTCCTCGGTGCGCCGTACGAGCGTCTCGCGTTCGGCGGGCGACAACGGCTTGGCCGTCTTCACCTTGATCTCCAACTGGTCGACACCTTCGGCCGGAGTGGCCAACGAGATGTCGTCGACGAGCACGACCTCGGTGAGATGAGGAGTGCCGGCCAGTTCACGAATGGTGTCGGCGGCCCGCGATGCCGCTTCACCGGGTTCGGTATCGGCGGGAAGATGAATGGCCAAGCGAGTTTCGATTGGTTCCTGACTCAGATTGCGCACACGGGCCAATGCACCATGCGGTAGGTGAACCGTGCTGATGCCGTCACGCAAGCGAGTGGACACCAAGCCGACGTGCTCGACGATGCCGCGAACCCCGGACGGCAGTCCAGCATCGACCTCGATCTCGTCACCAATGCCGTAGCGATCTTCCAGAAGAACCGACAAACCCGTGAGGTAGTCGTTCACCTTGTGTTGACCGCCGATCGCCAGACCCGCACCGATGAAACCGGCACTCGACAAGAAGAAGGCTGCATCGACGTCGAGAATGTGGAATACCGCGATCAAGACGCCGATCCACACGACCACCGCGAAGAGGTGGTGAATCATGCGGGCGGCGGCATCGGCTCGCTGCTGCCGCCGATTCTCTCCGACTTCGCCCACCTCGAAGTCGCTGTACCGAGCACGAGTGCGCCACCACCGCGATGGACGGGCGGCGGCGCGAATCGACAGACGCCTCACCACACGACGCACCACGAGATGGGTGACCCGAGTGAGAATCGCGGCACCCACCACGATGATCGCCACCAAGAGTGGCTTCGAGAAGGCGTCGGTGGCCGAGGTCTCGGCCGGGCTCGGAGTGAGGGTTCGCAACCAGAAAAGCGTCATGTCGTCTCTAGTTCGCCCGGATTCCGAGCCACCCGGGAACGTGCGTGATCGAGTCGAGTTCGGCGAAGCGAGGTCCGGACGGCAGAGTTTCCACTCGTTCGAGTTCCCAGAGGAACGGATACGGCACGTGCACGGCGTAGCCGCCCAGGTCGAGCACCGGAAGCACGTCGCTGCGCACCGAGTTTCCGATCATGCAGAAACGCTGGGCTTCGACACCCTGCTCGGCGATGATGCGCGCGTAGGTGTCGACGTCTTTCTCGAGCACGATCTCCACGTGATCGAAATGGTGGTCGAGTCCGCTGGTGCCCACTTTGCGCGACTGGTGGATGAGATCGCCTTTGGTCACCAAGATCACCCGGTAGTGCTCACTGACCGTCGCGAGCACCTCCGAGACGTGAGGGAGCAACCGAACCGGAGCGAGCAAGAGGTCGCGAGCGACGTCGATGATCTGTGCGAAGACTTTGGTCGGTACGCGATCCTGTCCGATGGCGACCGCGGCCTCCACCATCGACAGTCCGAAGGCCTTCACGCCGTAGCCGTACACCGGAAGATTCGCCCGTTCCATGGCGGTGAGACCGGCCATCACGTCGACCCCCGGGCTGGCGTAGGGTGTCAGCAACTCGACGAAACGCGCCTCGGCGGCGTGGAACCCGTCTTCGCTGTGCCACAACGTGTCGTCGGCATCGAACGCAACGACATCGACGGGCTTCATGACCGACTCAGCGATGAATCGCGTTGAGGTAGTTGTACACGGTGATACGCGACACGCCCATTGCATCAGCCACGTCTTCGACCGCCCGACGCAGAATGAACGCACCACGGTCGTCGAGCAACCGGATGGCCAGCTGCTTGTGCTCACGATCCATGTCGGTGACCGCGGTTCCGATCTCGCGTTCGACCGAATCGATCAACCGATCGAGCGCACCGTGCAGCGCCGGCGGACGAACGATCGCGACCACTCGACCCTCGATGGTGAGCAGAATGTCGGAGCCCTCACAGTCGGCTTCGGACACGACCCGACAACCGAGAACGTCGAGCAGCGGCTGCAACATCGTCACGATGCTCTGCGGATCGATGGTCATCGATCGACTCGCTCGATGTGCACATTCACGTGCGTTGCACCGTTGGCGTAGGCCGCACCGACCAGAGCCGACACAGCAGCAGCCACGATGTCGTCGGGTGCGGTGAATTCGGAACCGAACGGCCCGAACTCGATCTCGGGTCCGAGGTGGCGCACCGCATCGACCGCGGCCATCACGTGTCGCCCGGGGTTGCCCTCGACGAACGGCTCGACGGTGAACTCGACGCGCAGCATGCCCCCAAGAGTAGGTGGCTACATGCGACCCATCACGCGGCGGAGTTCGATCGCCCGGGCCGAGCAGTCGCGGCCGGCCATGTCGAAGGCGTCCGACAGACGCGAAAGCGCCGATCGGAAAGAACTTTCCCAGTCGGATTCGAAGGCCTGACGGGCCGGGCCGACCCACGCGGTGCCAGCGAAGGTGCTGGTCACGAGGCTGACGATCGACTCGACACTCTCGCGTTGACGGCACAACGTGGTGCCCAGGGATTCGAGTTGGTCGGGGTCGGCGCCGATGAGAGAACCGATGCTCACGGATGTACTCCTTTTGAATGATTGCTTCGTTCGATGGCCGCTCGTGTGAGAGGCCCGCAGTGAAGGGCCCATCCACCCCGAAAAGGGCGACGCTCGCCAACGAATCACAGGAAGAAGCAACGCCAGGCTGTCGGGCAGGAAACGATCACGGGTGATCGCGGTCGCCAGGTCGTCACGATCGACCCACGACGCTTCGGTGATCTCGCCGTCCGTGAAGGCGAACGGACCACCACTCACCACCTGGTAGCACCGACCCAGTAACGACACCATCTCGTCGTCGTACATCGTCACGACTCCGTCGTCGAGAGGCGTGACGCTCGCATCGTGAACACCGATCTCCTCGGCCACTTCGCGTCGGGCGGCGTCGTCGTACGACTCGCCGGCGGCCACGACTCCTCCCACGGCGATGTCGCACCATCCCGGCCACACGTCCTTGGCGAGCGAACGCCGATGTACGAGCAGTCGTCCGGCGCCGTCAGTGACGGCCACGAACACGGCGCGATGCCGTAAGCGCTCCGAACGCATGCGCTGACGCGACACGATCGCGATGACCCGATCGCTCTCGTCGACCCAGGGCACATGCTCCACCGGGCCACTCTACGAGTCGGCCGAATCTGTCTAAGGTGGGGCCATGGCAGCAGAGGAGATCCTGGCAACGCTCGCCGATGAGGCGCGCGATCATCAGAGCGATGCGGTGGCGTTGCGACGCGAACTTCATCAGTGGCCCGAGATCGGGAACGACCTGCCGATCACTCGTGAGAAGGTGCTCGAGGCGCTCGACGGACTGCCACTCGGCATCACGTTGCACCAAACCACGTCGGGCATCGCCGCCACGCTCGAGGGTGCGCACGACGGGCCCACCGTTCTGCTTCGCGGAGACATGGACGCGTTGCCCATGCCCGAAGACACCGGGCTCGACTTCAGTTCGCGCGTCGACGGTGCGATGCACGCCTGCGGTCACGACACCCATGTGGCCATGTTGGTGGGTGCGGCCAAACTCCTTTCGCACCGCCGCAACGATCTGCACGGTCGAGTCCTCTTCATGTTCCAACCGGGCGAAGAAGGCCACCACGGTGCTCAACACATGATCGACGAGGGACTACTCGACGTCGGGCCACGCTCGAACGGCAGTGCCTCACCCATCACGCGCGCCTTCGCGATCCACACCACGTCGTCTCTTCCCACCGGCTTCGTCAGCACGAAGGCGGGTCCTCTCATGGCGTCGAGCGACTCGTTCACGGTTCGCGTGGTGGGCAAGGGTGGCCACGGCAGCGAACCGTTCCGAACGCTCGACCCGGTTCCGGCCGCCTGTGAGATCGTGCAGGCTCTTCAGGCCATGGTCACACGTCGTATCAACGTGTTCAATCCGTCGGTGCTCACGGTCACTCGGTTACGTGCTGGCACGGCGTTCAACGTGATTCCCGAGCACGCCGAGATCGGTGGCACCATTCGCGCCATCAGCGAGACCACTCGCAAGATGGTTCACGACGGAATCCGTCGCGTGGCCGAGGGAATCGCCGCCGCGCACGACCTCGACGTGGAAGTCGACATCAACATCGGCTACAACGTCACGGTCAACGACAACGACCATGCCCAGCACGCCGCCCGTCTGGTGAAGACCGTGGCCGGTGCCGATCGTTTCATCGAACTTCCGACGCCGGTCATGGGAGCCGAAGACTTCGGTGTGGTGCTCAATCGCATTCCCGGTGCCATGGTGTTCCTTGGAGCCACTCCGTCCGATCGCAACCCGGCCACGGCCGCTCCCAACCACTCGAACCGCGTGTTCTTCGACGAGGACGCGATGTCGACCGGGATCGCGCTCTACAGCGCGGCCGCCATCGATCACCTCACGAACTAGACGAGCACAGTCGAGCTCAGACGATCGCCAAGGCGTTGGGTGGACTGGCCACTCCCTGAGGAAGGTTCAACGGGGCCGAGACGAAGAAGCACTCGTAACGCCCGACGCGCGCGCAGTGCTCGGCGAGAGCGTCGAGATTCCACATCTCTCCCAACGGAATACCGAGCATCGGCAACAACAGCGTGTGCGTGAAGATCTCGTGCAATCGTGTGCGGTCGGCACGCACCTCGGCCTCGTGTTCGGGTGTGGTCGCCGAGCCCGGCGGCCACACTTCCACCGCGGGATTGTCACAACCCACCGCAGCGATGTGCAGATTCCACATCGTGCGTGCCAACTCTTCGCCTGATCGAAGCCCCGGTGTTCGTAACGACGACGTCTCGGCGATGCGGGCCCGCGCATCGCTCGACTGTCGTTCGTACCACTCGATCCAACCGAACCGCAGCAGAAGGACATCACCCTCACGGAGCTCGGTTCCCTGAGCGGCCAAACACTCGAGAATCTCCGATGGCTCGATCGGATCGGCGTCCGAACAATCGATGGGTCGGCCGATGCTGGCTCGCCAACGACCCAGGTCGGCCAATACCGCGCGGCCAGCGATTCCGCGCTTGGCCCAATGATCGATACCGTGATCGTCATCGTCGACTCCGCCGAAGTGTCCGGTGCCGGGCAGCGAATCGTCGGTGAGTGCGGCGTGATTGCGGATGTGTCGGAACCCGTCCCACTGACTGCTCGACTGCGTGTTCCACGCATGCAACACGTCGTCGTGGCTCGTTCCGGTGGAACCGCCGGTCACCTCGTGTCGGAACGGCTGCCGACCGAACAGCGGCGGATCGGGCAAGCCCATGCTCCAGTTGAGAGCGAACACGCGACCTTCGCGCACCAACCGCGCGGCGTCGACGATCCGCTCGGGGGTCAGGAGATTCAGACATCCGAACAGCGGACCGTCGGCCTCGTCCCACACGTCCCAACTGGCCGGTAGTCCCGCGCGCCGCGGCAAGTGGTCGTAGTCGGGAAGACCTGAGCGTGAGGTGTTCATGGCCCGACCGTAGTGCCGACGATGATGGGCCGACCCTCGGGGCCGACCATCATGGCGTCGTGACTTCGTCCCCCGGACCCCTCCACGGCATTCGCGTCCTTGACCTCACGCGGGTTCTGGCCGGACCCCACTGCGGCCGCATGCTCGTCGACATGGGTGCCGAGGTCATCAAAGTGGAACCACCGGACGGTGACCTCACGCGTTTCGCGAGTCCTCGCGTGGGTTCGATCTCCACCTATTTCGCCCAACAGAACGCCGGCAAGCGCTGCATCAGCGTCGACTTGGCAACTCCGGACGGTGCCGATCTGTTGCGTCAGTTGGTCGACAAGAGCGATGTGCTGCTCGAGAACTACCGCGCTGGAGTGATGGACCGCTTGGGTCTCGGCTACGACGCGTTGAGCGCTCGTCATCCCCGATTGGTGTACGCGTCGATCAGTGGATATGGCGCCGACGGCCCGTGGGTGCACCGTCGCGCTTACGCACCGGTGATCGGAGTCGAGAGTGGTCTCACCAAGATGCAAGGTGACGCTCGTGGTGGTCAGTACGCCAACGATCCGTGGTCACACGCCGACACGTACACCGCACTCGAGACCGCATCGGCGATTCTGGCCGCACTGTTCCAACGCGAGCGCACCGGTCGTGGTGAGCGCATCGACGTCTCGATGGCCGAGACGATGCTGTACGTCAACGAGCACGCGCATGATCAATTGTTCGACGGTGAGATCGACCCGGCCTGGATCCGCTCGTATCAGCCCGGTGACTACCCGATCCTCACGGTGGCCGACGGCACGCGCGTCCTCATCGCCGGTCACCCGGCCGAGCGAGGAACCTTCGATCTGATCGCGGCCGCGATGGATCGACCCGATCTCGGATCCGATCCGCGTTTCGCCGACGTACCGTCACGGCGTGCGCACTTCTCCGAACTGCTCGCCGACATGCAGGCCTGGGCGTCCACCTACGCCGACGCCGTGGTGTTCGAGGAGAAGTGTTCGAAGAGTGGTCTCGCGGTCGGAGTTCTGCGCAGCGTGCGCGAACTGGCCGAATCCGAGTGGGCCGAGGCGCGTGGCGCCGTCGTGCGCATCGACGACCGTCTCGGCGGAACGCTGCGGGTTCCCAACTCGCCGTGGCACTTCCGCGGTGCGACCACCGGAGTGCGGGGTGAACCGCGTTACCGCGGAGAGGACAATCGCGCGGTGCTCGGCGATGTGCTCGGGCTCGACGCGACCCGACTCGAGGACCTGGAGGCTCGCTCGATCATCTCGAGTCGTCTGCCGCGCACGAAGTGATCAGGCGTCGAGCCCGTGCGGAGCATCGAGCACGGTGGTTCCCATGAAGCGAGCAACCGGTGGCAACGTGCGGGCGAGCACCGGTCCGGTGAGCACCACGAAGAGCAGAGTGCCCACACCGATCTGACCACCGAGGATCACTCCACCCACGAACACCACTGCTTCGATGAGCCAGCGTGCCACTTGCATGTTCAGGCCGCGATCGGCCAGACCGAGCATGATCAATTCGATCGGACCGGTGCCGAGCATCGTCGACACCCCCACCGAGATCGCGGCGTAGAGAAGAGTCAGCCCGACCAGCATCATCGGAATTCGCCAGGCCAGTGCGTCGGGTTCGGGAATCGCTTCGAGCGACAGATTGACCGCCACACCCACCAATACAGCACCGAGCAGAGTCCCCCACTGAGGACGACGTCGCAGCGCGATGGCGAGCAAGGTGTACACACCACCGCAGATCCAACCCATGGTTCCGACACCGATGTCGAGTTGTTCGGCTCCACCCGTGCTCAACACGTCGGCCGGCGCGACGCCGAGTTCGGCCGACACCATCAGAGCGATACCGACACCCACCACGCCGATACTGACGAGCAGACACACGAGACGAAAGGTGAACGACCGCGGCTCGCGAGCGGCGGCGGTCGTCGAAGTCACCGACTCACCATAGATGGCCCGGCCCAAAACGGACCGCTTCTCCTCAGCCGACGTTCTTCGGTGGCCGCGGGAAGAAGGGACTCGTGCGCGCGATGTACTCGGCGTAACCTTCGCGACGCTTCTTGAGCGAACGTTCGAGCAGAGTCACACCCGACACGCGACGCAGAAGAATCGTCATCGTGAGAGCACCGAGCAAGCCCCACGCTCCGCCACCCGATTCGGCCGCGATGATGGCCAGACCCCACCACACACACGCATCTCCGAAATAGTTGGGGTGGCGGGTGTATCGCCACAGTCCTCGATCCATCACCTGGCCCGCCGACGACGGATCGGCCTTGAAACGAGTGAGTTGCGCGTCGCCGACGACTTCGAAGAAGAATCCGATCAACCACACCACGATGCCGATCACCGCCACCGGTCCGACCGACGGCGAATCGTCGGACTGTCCCAACTGCACACCGAGCGACACGATCCACATGAGCGTGCCCTGTAGCGTGAACACCGTCGCCAAGCTGATGATCGGGAAACGTGGCCCCCAACGCTTGCGCATGGCGCGATAGCGATAGTCCTCACCGTGTCCGGTGTTGCGCCAACCGAGGTAGACCGCCAACCGCAGACCCCAGATGGTCGTGAGAATCGTGAGCAACCACTGCCGCGCGTCGTCACCATCGCCGACGATGCGCGACACCCAGGCCACGACCACGAAACCGAAGCCCCACACGATGTCGACGATCGACGCGTTGCGGATGATCACACTGACGAGCCAGGTGGACACCATCAGCACCACGATCGCCACTGCTGACCACAACATCACGTCACCCATGGCGACTCCTCTCGTCGAGTGCTCGACCGACTTCGGCATCGAGATCGAGCCACTGTCGGTCGAGCCATTCGGTGAACACCTTCATGTTCGCCTCCGTGGCGACCGGAACCTCTGATCGAGCGAGCCGTTTCATGACGAATCGCACCGGCGCGGGCGGGTTGCCCACACCGCGCAGAATTCCGCCGAACGTGTCGAATCCTTCGAAGCCCACGTGCCAGGCCAGGACGACGTCGGCGTCGGGGTTGCCTCGCAACAGAGCGGCTGCGCCGGCTGGCCGGGGTGGAAGAAGGTGTTGCATCGTTCCCAGACGGGCGGCTCGTTCGGGATCGATCGACGCGATCTTCTCCAACGCCGAGGCCCGTTTCTTTGGGTTGGCGCGAGTGCCCTCGGGAAAGATCACGCCGACACCGTCGGGGCCGAGGTCGGCCACGAGGCGTTCGAGCGCCGCCAGTTCGGGGGCCGAGTCGGTGGCCCCACGATCCAGGAAGTGATTGGGTAAGCGGTTGCCGACGATGTCGAGGCACGGATCGGCCAACAACTCCTTCTTCAGGACGTACCGCGGATTCACCTTGCTGTGCGTGGAGATCGCGTAGGCCGACACCAACGAGTCGGCCAAGCTGGCGTGGCGGGCGAAGAGCACGGTGGGGCCGGGTCGCAGGGCCTCGGGATTCTCCACCAGCACCCGCACCCCACAGGTGACGCGCAGAGCGCCGATGAGTCGGGCCGCCCACCAGCGCTGGAGGCCGTAATGAGCGGGCAGATGCCGTCCGCGACCAACGACCCACAAGACGCCCGCCACCACCACACCGGCTGTTTCGACCCAGGCCCAAGCGACCGCGAAGGCCAACAGGCGGACCGTGGGAAGCCGACGCCGACCCCGCAGGAGATCGGCCAACAGAGCGCTCGGGAACCACACCGGCACGAGCACCGTGAGCAGGATCGCCCCCACCACGAGAGCCGGGATCGACCGGAGTCGCCTCGTCATGAACGAATCGTAGAGCCCCGGAGTGGTCAATTTCTCAAGTCGGCCCGGACGGCGACCGATACCCAGCCGTGCTCTGGCTATCGGTTGCCGCGACCTCGGGACTCGCCGTGGGTCTCGTCGCGCACCGCCATCGTTTGTCGTCGGCCATCAGCGAACAGCAACAGTTGCGCGACGACCTTCGCCACTGGGAACACCGAGCGACTCACGATCCCCTCACCGGACTGCTCAATCGGGCAGCCTTACTCGCCTGTATCGAACAGCGGCTCGTGTCGACTCCACGTCTCGCGGTCATGTTCTGCGACATCGACCGCTTCAAGGCCGTCAATGACGGCTTCGGACACGACGCCGGTGATCTCCTCATCGGAGAGGTGGCGCGTCGCCTGGAGAACCTGACCGACGGAACGATGGCGGTCGCCCGTTTGGGAGGTGACGAGTTCGTGGTCGTGCTCGATGCCGACCGCGCCGAGATCTTCTCGCGGGCAATCCTCGGAGCGATGCGATCCCCGTGTGTGGTGGGTGACCGAATGCTTCGCGTCTCGCTCAGTGTCGGAATCGCCACAACGACATCGACGTCGTCGTCACCCACGGAGTTGATCGCGCTCGCCGACTCGGCGCTGCGTGAAGCCAAGCGACTAGGTGGTGACCGGATCGAGACGGTCACCGGTGATCAGCACCTCCAACGAGACGAGAGCATCCGCCGCGAGACGATGGTGCGGCGAGCGATCGCCGATTCACGGACGGTTCCCTACTTCCAACCCGAGTTCGATGTCGAGACTCGACGACTGATCGGTGCCGAAGTTCTGGCCCGATGGTTGGCCGACGACGGCTCGCTCATGCGCGCAGCCGAATACCTCGAGTCGGTGGTCGATGCCCACTCCTACGAGCGACTCACGGAGTCGGCGGTTCGAGGTGCCACTCCCCTGATCGATGTGGTGTTGTCGTCACCGTTCGCCGATGGCTTCCGTTTTCGGGTCAACCTTCCCCAGCATTGTGCGCCTCGGGCGTGGCGTGACGATCGGATCGTCACCCTGTTCGGCCCGTCGTCTCTCGATTGGTTGACGATCGACGTCTGCACCACGGCAGTGACCGACGATCTCGATGCCGCCACCGAGTCGCTGAACGCACTTCGGATGCGTGGTGCTCGCGTGTGTCTGGCCGACGTTCTCACCGCCGACCTACGCGCACTCGACTCCATCGCCATCGACGAAGTCCGTATCGACGGTCGGGTCATCGGTTCCGAGCGACCGTCCGACCGTCTCCAGGTCGACACCGCCCGACGAGTGTCCGAACAGTTCAACGCCACGCTGTCGGCGGTGTGTGTGGAGACTTCCGAGCAGAGTCAACACCTGTTAGGCCTCGGCTGTACGCGCCAACAAGGTCGTCTGTTCCATCACGAAGTGACCGCTCTCGAGTTCGAGCGCCTGCTTCTCGCCGGGACATCGAACCACTCGTTCGACCCCCAATTGGCGTAGCGTCTTTCTCTCGTGTCGGCCAAACAACGGGGAATCGCGTGGATGTTGGTGAGTGCACTCGCCTATTCCCTTTTCACCGTCTTCGGCAAGAACATTCTCGAACAACTCGGCACCACCGACGTTCTCTTCTGGCGTTTCGCCATCGCGGCGCCGGTCGCGTGGGCCGTCGTCGCGATTCGTCGCGCGAGTGGGTTCGGACCATCCCCTCTCGCCGTCGATTGGCGCCCGCGATTCGCGGCCGGTGTGGTGTTCGGTCTGCTTGCCTACTTGGCGTTCGCCTCGCTCGATCGCCTTCCCGGCGCTCTGTACATCGTGATCTGCTACACGTACCCCGCCATGGTCGCGATCGGTGCACGAGCCATGGGCAAGCCCACGACTCGCCACATGTGGTGGGCGGTCTTCATCACCCTGCTCGGAATCGCGTTCACCGTTCCCGAGGTGGTCGACGGTGCCGGTGACTCGGCCGTGATCGGCATGATCATCACGCTCGGTAACGCGTTTCTCTATGCGTGCTACATCCTCTTCAGCGAACGCATCGTGGCCACCGAACCAACCGACGACGGGTCCCACCACAACAGCGGTGACGGATTCGTGGCCGCCGCGTGGGGACTCACCGGGTCGTTCCTCCTGGCGGCGATCTTCGCGCTCGGCGCCGGCGGCGTCGAAGCACCGTCTGGTCCGAAATACGTGTGGTCGATGATCGCTCTCGGTGTGGTCAGCACCGTGATCTCCGGAACGGCCTTCTTCCTCGGGGTGAAGCATCTCGGTCCGGCACCCGCGGCCCTCGTCGCGGCGACCGAGCCCGTGCTCACCTTGATCTGGGTCGTGTTGATTCTCGACGAGTCACTCGTGCCCATTCAGATCCTCGGCGCGGTTCTCGTGATCGTCGGAGTCATCTGGTCACAGAAGGTTCCGAAGATCAACGAACCAGCGCGTGTAGTTCCTGCACCCTGACCAACATCGACGTGGTCGATGTCCAACTCGGTAACGAACCGCCCGCGCCGCTGCTCGACGTCCACTCGATCGACCAATCGACCGATACTCGTGCGTCGAAGCGACCACTCGGGTGAGCAGTTGACGCGTGTCGGTACTCGTACGAGCACGGCGAATCAAGATCGTCGCCCCACCCGAGGTTCCAATCCGGACCGGGCCCGACACACGTGACCGATTCGGTGATCGCCGAATTCACCACCGAGTCCTCGGTTGCGAACGTGATCGTGGACGGGATCGCCGTGGCGGTGGCCCAGATCACGCCGTCAGGTGTCGGAATCCAGGCCGTCGCCGACACCGGACGCCACCACGTGGAGTCGGCCCAGAACCACGTGGACACGAGAACAACGGCCGAGTTCGGGTTGGGAGCCATCTGCAATTGCGGCGCCGGAATGCTCGCGCGAACCAACGCCGATGCCTGTTGCCCCAGTTGGGCTTCGGAGATCTGCGGAACCCACACCGACGACCACGACGAACCGCACGTGCGCGTGTAGAGCACGTACTCGATGCCGTCGATCTCCATCGTGATCGGTGCGGTGGATCCGCTGCCAACACTCGAGTCGTACGCGGTCTCCAACGTCCACGAACACGCCACCCCGTTCCACGATCCGGCTGACTCGGGGGTCCCGGTCTGCACACCAGCCCAAATCTGACCGTCACCCGAACCAGCCCACGCATCCTCTCCCGCGTTCGCGCTGTTGGCCAGCGGGACGAAGATCGTCAGCGCTCCGGCCACCGAGGCCCATAACCATGTGCTCATACTTCGTCGCACAGATCCGCTCCCATGACTCGGTTGATCGTCTCGAACTCGACCCAGCGCCAACCCGTCGTCGTTCGCTGGGTCACGAAGACCATGCGATAACTCGAGACCGACTCGTCGAAGATCGCGGGCGGTCCACCACCGGGGACTCTCATCGTGAGCACCACGTCGTCGTTGATGCACACCGACACATGAGCCAGATCGGGCGCGATCTCGTCGATGCCTTCGACCTCGTAGACCAACGAGCCCTTCATCGAGGCCGTGATGCCGTAACGGCGACGCCGCTGGAAGACCTCGTCGAGGTCACGATGGGCCGGCGACTCGGCCACGGCCAGTTCGTCGATGTCGCAACTCCAGGGGTCGCGGCTGCATTCGATTCGCCTAGCCATCAACTCGGCGAAACCCCACTCCACGACAACCATCTCGTCGACGATCGGCTCGTCGACCAGCGACCGGGGCAATGTCGTCGCGGCTCGCGAATCCCACTCCGACCCGATGGCCGGTCGGGGTTGGTCCGACACCGGATCGATTCGTCCGATCGGTTCGGCTGACGAACCTCCACAGTTGGCCAGCACGACCACTGTCACCACCATCAGCACCAGTCGTTGCGTCTTCATGAGGCGAGATTGTCGTCACCTCGTCTTGACGGTGAATGGGCCGTTCGTCCCAGCCGATCGATCTCTGAGAAACTCACGTATGGCCCTCACCGAACCCCGGGTGATGCAACTCGAACGTGACGCCGCGTCAGCGATCCGCCAGATCCTGGGGATCATGAGCGATCAGTTGGTGATGTTCGGCGGAGAAGACACCGGTTGGGGTGCTCGATCCTGGCGACTCGACGAGATCATGGCGCTCGAAGGACGCATCGAAGAATTGTGGCCCGACGAGAGCTTCGGAATGACCGAAGCCGATCCGTTGTCAGCGAGCGATCGCGATCAACCGGCCCGCGGTTTCGTGGTGCACATCGAAGACGCCGAACTGATCCTGGCTGGCATGGCGTTCACCGAGATGGCCAGCGCCGAGTTTCCGTGGGCCGACATGGTGCGCTGGACGAGTGATTTCATCGCCGGCGAATTGCGCAGCCTGTGGTCGGAAGACATCTGGCGCTCGCGCAGTTGATGGGCGAGTATCAACTCGCGGCGGCCGCCGCCTTCTCGCGTTCCTTCTTGGCCTTGGCCATCGCCGTCTGTTGACGAATCGCACCGGCGATTCCTTCGGGATTGGCGATGGCCGTGAAGATCAACAGCACACCACCGATGAAGGCTTCCCAGGTTCCGAGTGAACCGATCACCTCCGACATTCCGTAGAAGGCGATACCCGCGGTGGCGGTGATTCCGGCCGTGATCGCGCCGCTCACGCTGGTGATGCCACCCAGGTACGCAACCGACAATGCGGTGAGCGATGCCATGGTGCCGTACGAAAGATCGGACACCGCTCCGAAGCGGTAGGCGATGAGAGTTCCGCCCACACCGGCGATGAAAGACGAGAGACCGAACGTGAGCATCTTGACGCCCGTGACGTTGATGCCGATGGCTGCTGCCGCACGCTCGTTACCGCGCACCGCCAACATGATGCGACCCGAACTCGAACGACGCACATTGGCGACGAGAAGTGCGAGCACCAAGAGGATGCAAGCGAGGAAGATCCCGAAGATCGGGCGCGACGTCTTGGTTCCGAACACCAACCCAAAGTCCCAGTCACCGAGGGCCGGGTTGGGCACCTTCGCGCCGCCACTCTCGATGTCACCGATGAGGCTCGGGTTCTTGAACACGAACTCGGCGATCGTCACACCACCCGCCAACGTGACGATGGCCAAGTTGGTGCCCCGCACCCGGAGCGCTGGCAGACCGACGAGCAATCCGAGCACCGTCGCGCCGAGCGCAGCCAGAACCGGCGCCAACGGGAACGGGATGTCGTATTGCGTTGCGAACTTGGACAGAAGAAAGCCGGCCAGACCCGCGAAGGCCATCTGCGCCAACGACGTCTGACCACCGAAGCCGGTGAGCACAACCAGCGACAGCGCCAACACGGCAGCAACCATCGTGGTCATGAGCGCGGCTCGCCACAGCGGTCCGAGGAGCACCACGCCAGCGATCACCAAGACGAACGGCACTCCGACCGAGAAGACGCTGATTTTGGCTTTTGGAACTGACGGCAGACGCCAGTTGTTGACCGCACCTCGTTCGGGAAGTCGTTCACCAAGGACCACCATCGTGACGATGATGATCAGGAACGGCAGACCCTCGCGCGCGCCGTACTCGGGCCACCAACTCACGTCGTTCTGAAGTTTGGTGAACATCGACTGCACCATGCCGATGAGAAGACCCGTGATGAGAGTCGGCCAGAACAGGCGGAAACGTCCGATGAGAGCGGCGCCGAGAGCCGGGATGAGGAAGCCGAACGTGAAGATGCTCGGGTTCAATTGGATCATGGGCGAAGCGAGGATGGCGATGATGGCGCCGACGACCGAGGCGACGACGCCACCGAGGCCGGCAAGAAAATCAGGCGAGTATCCGAGGAGAACTGCACCCTTTTCGTTTTCGGCCGCCGCCTTGGTGGCTAAGCCCACGCGAAGGAACTTACCGGCCGCCCACAGTGCGGCCGTGAGGACGAGGGCAATGACGGCTAACCACAAACCGTCGCGGGGGATGGTGAGATCCCCGGTGATCGTGACGGGCTCACGCGGCAATATCGACGCCACGCGAATTGCGGTCATGTCTTCGAACCGCCGCTCGATGAGACTAATGAAGACGATGATGAGACCGATACTGGCCACCACGTTGGCGAGAGCCGGCGCTCTTCGCAATGGTTTGAACACCAGTGCATACAGCAACAAGCTCATGAGCACCGCGGTGAGCAGCGCGAGGATCATCGCCCAGCGATAACCCACGTCGTCGCCGAAGTGATACCGATCAGGAAGACCCGGAATCGGGAAGATGTATGCGCCGTTACGCAATTCGGCGTACGTGTACGCGCTCCACATCGCCACCGCGCCGTAGGCGAAGTTCACGACCCCGGAGCCCTGGTACGTGACCACCAAGCCAAGGCCGAACGCGGCGATGATCGCCCCGGCGCCGCTACCGAGCAACAAATAGAAGAGATAGTCAGTCACGTGGTGTCCATCCCTTCTTCGTTGCCCGGCAGCGGTTCGCGCTAATCAGGGCAAATACTTCTTGCTGTCGACGAGATAGAAGGGCTCCTCCTGAGGAACAACCTTGCCATCACCGCCGTAATACGCCCACGGAGAAGTGAACGCACAGACCGAGCTGTAGGCGGCCACTGCACCACACTCGATGGGTGTCTCACCGCCGAGCAAGAAGAGGCCGGTCGAGTTCTTCAAGAAGTCGAACAAGTTCGAGCCGGTCATTTCGGTTCCGGCCGCCACCATCTGGTTCGCGTAGTCGCGCAACGACATGACAAGGACGTAGCCAAGGCCGCCGAGTCCGAGGCCGTTGGCCCTCACTTCATCCTCGCCCACGCCGATCACCGGAGCAAGGATCTTGCGTAGCAAGGTCCGCTCGGGCGTCTCGGTGTCCTTGCCGACACCCTGGAAATACCAGTTGGTGGCCTCATCACCGACGACACTAATCACGTCATCGTCGGCACAGATGCCGGTGGTGATAACCGGAACGTCGAGACCGAGCGTGGCGTAGCCACGCATGGTGCCGATGCAGCCCGCGTCCGAGTACAGCGAGATCAACAGATCGGGGTTGTCCTTCGATGCTTCACGCATCAGACCCTGGTAACCCGCGTCGGTTTCGTTGTCGCCACCCTTGACGGTCTTGAACGTGATGCCGGCCTTGGTGAGCGCGGCTTCGAGGCCGGCCGCCACCTGGTTGGCTCCCGCGTTGTCGGCGCTCACGATTCCCACCGACGCCGCATTGAACTTCTCCTTGGCGACGGTGGCCATCTGACCCACCGAGGTGGCGGTTCCACCCGAGAGGTACAGCGCGTTGGCGGTGTAGTCACCAGGAAGGATCGGCAGGATGCCGATCACCGGCACACCGGCTGCTTCGTACGTCTTGTAATCGGGGAACAGGTCGAGACCCACAAGGACGAGTTCGACACCCTTGCCCACGAGTTCTTGAGCGCACGCCTGTGACGTCTCGGGCGAACCCTTGGCCACACACGACTCGAACTTCACCGGTCGATTGCCGAATCCACCCGACGTGTTCAGGTAGTCGAACGCGGCTTCGGCGAAACGGCGCATGTCCGGGAAGTCAAGACCCGGAGTGCCTTCGGTGTTCACCATGCCGACGATCATTTCGGGACCGGTCGGCGGGCCAGCCTCAGCGGCCGGGGCCGACGAATCAGCCGGTGCGGGCTCGGCCGGAGCGACTGAGTCGGCCGGGGCCGGTGCTTCAGTGGCGGCCGGTTCGGAACTGCCGCCGTCGTCGTCACCACCGCAGGCGGCGATGATCAAACTGCCCGCCATGAGCGCGGCAACGAGTCGCGACCTCCGCGAGCCCACTGTCGTGGATCTCTTCATGTTTCCCCCTTAGTTGAGAGCCGCGTGTGCGGCCGGATTCAGTTGGCCACGAAGGCCGGGACCCAACTGCCGTGGAAGCCGAACGGCACCCGAGGCAATTGGACGGTCGCGATCGGATCGGCGGCCATGGTGAGCGCGTCGAAGATCACGAACTCACTGGTGTCGGCTGCCGCGTCGTAGACGTAGGTCATCAAGTAACCGTCGTCCTCCGACTTGGCTGCTGCCGACGCAACGAACACGGCCTCCCCCGAGACCCGTCCCTTGCCCAGTTCGATCGAAGTACGCGAGCCGGTCTGGCGGTCGTACTTCAAGATGGCGCCGGCGTCGACTTCTCCGAAGCCAGCGTTGCCCATCGACATTTCGTAACCGAAGCGGTGCTTCTTCCCGATCACCGCGTCGTTGACGCGCGGGAACTCACCCGAGCGATCGTCGATCTGCTCTTCGGTGACCTTGCCCGTGCGCGTGTCGATGACCCAGCGCCACAGCAGCGGCGGCGGGAAGTCCATCGCATCGGCCTTCCAGATGTGCTCGAAGCGAGCCACGTCGAGAACGATCTTGTCGCCATCCTCGTAGCTGTTCATCGGATGGAACACGTAGCACGGGTTGACGTCGTACCACTTCACCTGTGAGTCGTTGCCGTTACGCGGCATCACGCCGAGGCGGGCCGGGTAGGTGTCACTCCACTCGATGGGCATCTTGCCCTCGAGGGCGAGATCGAGATTGAACACCGCCGGGAGATCCATGAAGATCACGTAGTTCTCGGTGATGTTGAAGTCGTGCATCATCGTGGGTCCGGTGACCGTGATGGGTTCGACCTGCACCAATTCGCCGGTGGCCGACACGCGCAAGTACGTGAGGTACGGAGGTAGCGGCGCGTAACCGAATGCGAGCATCTCACCGGTGGTCGGACAAATCTTGGGGTGTGCGGTGAACGGACCCTTGAGCACACCCTGGTAGTCGGTGGCACCCACGGTGTTGAGGTCGCCGTCGAGTACGTACGGGAAGTGACCCTCTTCGAGAGCGAGGATCTTGCCGGCGTGTCCGACGATGTGCGTGTTCGCCTTCGAGCACCGCATGTCGAGTGTGACGTTCGGATCGAGGATGTCGATGGACGGGTCTTTGATGAAGGGTGTCTGCACGTAGCGGTTGCGATACCACTGTGCTTTGCCGTCGCGGAGGCGAACACCGTGAATCATGCCGTCACCGAAGAACGGGTGGTCGCTCATACCCGTGATCGGATTGGCACCGTTGCGGAGATACCGACCATCGAGTTCGGCCGGGATCGAACCGACCACCTTCAGATCGGTGAGCGTGCGCTCTTCGAAAACGGGGCGCCCGTTGCCTTGGAGGTGGGCGGGGACTTCTTCGGTCATCGACATGAGGATCTCCTGAGGTCTTTGGTATCGGGGCTTGGCTTACTGGACGACTTCTGGTGAACGAGCCCACATGAGGGCGGCATCGAAACTCAACGTGTAATCGGGGACGAATTCCATGATCACGCGGTGCGGAGAATCGAGGAACTTCTGGAACGCGAGTGCGGCCGTTTCGTTGTCGGGGCGCAGGCGTCGTGAGAACTCGGGGTAGAACCAATCCTTGGTGGCGCGATCCTCATGAATGAAGGTGTTGCCCTTGTACGTGACGGTCTTGCCGCCGCCCATCTTTCCGCCGGTGCTGTTGATGCAGATCGCCGAACGCGGATTGCGACGCAGGGCCGGGATGCGCTTGCGCGTGGCCGCCGCCGTGAGCCACAACTTGCCGTCCTTGGGCATGTACGACATGACGACGCCGAACGGTTCGCCCTGGCTGTTGGCCCACATGAACACGCATTCGCCGTGTGACTCGACGAGTTTCTTCTCGAGCTCGGGCGTCAATGCGCACTCGGTCAAATCTTCGTAACTGTCCTGAGAACCCATGTTCTCCCCCTCGTCGGGACTGTAACACCCGACACACCCCGGTACCTACGGGTCGTAATTATTGGACTGTTCGTCGGGCCGCCGTTCGCCGACCAAGCCGTACCAGAGCAGTTCGGCCAACTGATCGGCCACCACCCGCGGGTTGGCCGAGGGCGAGCCGATCACCCACAGCGAGGCCATCTGCAGCATCCCCACCATGCCGTAGGCCCACGAATCGGCCACCGAGGGGTCGAGGCCGGCCCGCTGACGCCAATTCTGTAAGGCCTTGGCCAGCGGGGTGACCGACTGTTCGGCCAGCACCAGACGGCCGAGCGAGGTCTGATCGGTCGATCCGCCCGTGACATAGAGGAACAAGTCGCGATGGTCGACCACGGTCCGCAGGTTGGCTTCGATGAACGAGGCCAGGCTCGACCGAGTGAACCCACGACCGCCGAGCGCCGAGCGCGCGGCCACGGCCATGCGTTCAGACAGCCGCTCGGCCAGGGCGGTGGCCACATCGGCTCGTGACCCCACCCGGTCGTAGACGATCGGCTTGGTCACTCCGGCTTCGGCCGCGATGGCATCGATCGAGGCGTTCGCGCCGTCGCGGGCGATCACGCGCTCGGCCGCATCGAGGACCACATCGCGGCTCACGTCGAGTTGGCCGCCGAGCGGACGGCCGGGACGACGGGTGAGCGGACGAGTCACGCCGTCATTCTGGCTCATCACTCGACCCGTCACGAACGGGTTCGAGCACTTTCTTACTCGTGGTAACTTCCCTCGCAGGACGCTCCCACGGGAGCACGAAGGGGGACATCGTGAACGAGAACGTGCGACGCATGTTCGATCTGAGCGACGACGTAGCGATCGTGACCGGAGCCGGCCGCGGCATCGGTGAAGGAATCGCCCACGCCCTCGCCGGGGCCGGGGCGGCCGTGGTGTGTGCGGCCCGTCGAGCCGACGAAGTGGAGCGGGTCGCGAGCGACATCAGAGCGAGTGGTGGCCGGGCCATCGCCGTACCGACCGATGTCACCGACGACGACGCCGTGCAGTCGCTCTGCCAACGAGCGATCGACGAATACGGATCGCTCGACATCCTCATCAACAACGCGGGCGGTTCACCGGTTCAGACACCGCTCGTCGATCTGCCTCGTGAGGAGTGGGACGCCACCATGCGCCTCAATCTCACGTCCATCTGGGTGTGCACCAACACCGCGGCGCGAATGATGCGTGATGGCGGACGCATCGTGAACATCTCGTCGAAAGCCGCCGTGTCGACCGTGATGGGGAGTGGTCACTACGCCGCGGCGAAGGCAGCCGTCAACTCGCTCACCATGACCTACGCCAAAGAACTCGGACCGCGCATTCGCGTGAACTGCATCATGCCCGGCGCCGTACCGACCGAAATCATGATGAAAGCGATGCGACTCGAAGAGGGTGACCTTCCACGGCTGGAGAAGATCCTTCGCCTGCCGATGCGTCGTCTCGGAACTCCCGAAGACCTGGGGCTGGCCGCGTTGTATCTCGTGTCACCGGCGTCGAGTTGGGTCACTGGTCAGATCATCGGGATCGACGGAGGGCTGTGACGTCGTGGGAAGCAACCGTTCGAATCCTCGCATCGTTCTGGCTCGACGACCCCAGGGTCGGCCGCAACCATCCGACTTCACGTTTCTCGACGACGGCGCGCTCGCTCCCGAAGACGGACAGGTCGTCGTGGTGGTCGATCACCTCGGCATCGACGCGTTCATTCGCACGACTCTCGAAGAAGAGAGTTTCCATCAAGGCGCACAAATCGGTGGCGTGATCCCGGCTCTCGGCGTCGGCCAAGTCGTCGAATCGAGATTCGATGGACTTGCCGTCGGTGACTGGGTGTTCGGACCGTTGTGTTCACAAACGTTCGCCACCATGCCCGGGTTCATGATGCGTCGGCTCGACACATCGGTCGTGCCGCCACGGGCCTGGCTCGGCGCCCTCGGACTCACCACCGGCCTCACCGCCTACGTCGGACTCACCGAAGTCGGTCATGTGAGCGCTGGCCAATCAGTCGTGGTGTCGGCTGCCGCGGGGGCCGTTGGTTCGGTCGCCGGACAAATCGCGCGGCTTCTCGGAGCATCGCCAGTGATCGGAATCGCCGGCGGACCGGAGAAGTGCCACTTCCTCATCGACGAACTCGGCTACGACGCCGCCATCGACTACCGCAACGACGACATGGAGGCACGGCTCCGCGAACTTCTCCCCGATGGAGTCGACGTCTTCTTCGACAACGTGGGTGGTGACGTCCTCGACGCCGTGCTCATGAACATTCACCGCGGTTCACGTATCGTGATCTGCGGCGCGATCTCGCAGTACGACGACATGAAGAACGTTCGCGGACCACGGAACTATCTCAAACTCGCCGAGCGTCAAGCGGTCATGGAAGGTTTCGCGGTGTTCCACTTCGAACACGCTTACGCCGCGGCCGAGGCACAGCTCACGCAGTGGCTCGACCACGGCGATCTCGTTATGCCCGAGCACGTCGAGACCGGAATCGAATCGTTCCCGCGCGCGCTCGACATCTTGATGAGCGGGGGCCACCGCGGGAAGTTGTTGGTGAAGGTCGCTCACTGACGACGCGAAACCGGCGACTCGCCCGGCCGACTACAGTCGTCGAAAAGTCCGACTGTTGGAGGGGAACATGTCGTTCAAGCGACTGGGTGTCGTGTCATCACTCGTTTCGTTGCTCGCGGTGGCTGCCTGCGGAGGTGGTGACTCGGAGTCGGCCCCGGCTGAATCGACTTCAGCGTCGTCGGCGCCGCCCATCACGGACGCTCCGGTCACCGAAGCGCCCACCACCACGTTGCCACCGTTCGGCACCGGAGCGATCGAGGTCGGTACCGCCGCTGATGACGCCGCATTCAGCTACCACACATTGGTCGACGGTTTCGGAGGAGCCGCGGGCGCCGCCGTCGCCGACTTCAACGGTGACGGCATCCTCGAGGTCCTGGTCAATGGGTTCGGTGACATCGACATGAAGAACGTGACGGTCGGAACCAGCACGCTGGCCGTCCTCTACCAAACCGGAGGTCCCACCAACTTCGTACGCGACGACATCGTCACGACTGACGACGGTTACTACTTCTTCAATCAACCGTGGGTCGGCGACCTCGACGGTGACGGCGACACCGACATCATCGGTGGCATCGGATTCTTCGTGTGTGCCTCCATCGGCACCATCGGTCCGTGCGGCGCTCTCGTCGTCTGGGAGAACGTCGGAGTCGAAGGCGGAATGGCGAAATTCGAAACCACCGACCTCGTGGCCAATGGTGCGACCGAGTTCTACCACCGTCCCGCCGTGGCCGACATCGATGCCGATGGTGTTCTCGACATCGTGGCGATCGGTGAGACGTCGACCGATGCGAACACGGTGTGGTTCCGCGGAACTGCCGACGGCTTCGAGACCACCGCACATCCGGTCGGTCAAGGTGGTGGCTCCTTGCCGGTGGCCGCTGATGTGGATGGTGACGGCGACGTCGACATCGTCTCGGGTCAGTACTTCTTGACGCCCGAGAGCGCGATCTGGTTCGAACAACTTCCGGCTGGCGCCGACGGCCTACCCACGTGGCAGAAGCACGTGATCACATCGTCTATTGGCAAGGTGATCCAGGTATCGCTCGTTCCCGATCTCGACGGACCCGGAACGTTCGGGTGGATCGCGTCGAATCACACCAACACGACCCGGCCCGGCCAGGTGGAGTCGGGCGTCTATCGCTTGACGCCCGGGGCCGATCCCCGTGCCGAGTGGTCGGTACAACTCGTGAGCACCGGCATCGTCTCGCGTCCGAGCGTGGGCACCGCGTTCCAGGCCGCGCCGGGAGTGTTCGGTTGGGGTGACGTCGACGCCGATGGCGACGTCGATCTCGCCGTGTCGGGAGACGGTGACGACCGGCTGTTCATTCTCGAGCAGACCGGACCTTCCGCCTTCAACACCCGCGTCTTGCAGACCGGCTACGCGCAGGCTGGGTCGATGATGGTGGTCGATCTCAACAACGACGGTCGTCTGGAGATCCTCGCCAGCAGCTTCGAAAGCGATCAGGTGCGGCTCTACGTGTCGTGACCGTGTCGCGACCGTGTCGCGACCGTTTCGGTCGGCGTGACGCGAGAATGACCGTGTGAGCATCACGGTCTCCGAACTCGCCTACGCACCTCCGGGCGGCGATCAATTGTTCTTCGACGTCTCATTCGGTGTGGCACCGGGCGAACACGCCGCCCTGGTCGGCGCCAACGGGGTCGGCAAGAGCACGATCCTGAGAATCCTCTCCGGCGTCATCGACGCCGACGAAGGCGAGTTCAACGTGCTCGGCACGATGCTGTCGATGACTCAGGACGTCGGCATGTCACGTCCGACCGACTCACTGCGCGACATGCTCATCGAAGTCGCACCGGCACAGCTCCGGCAGGCCGGTCGTCGTCTGGCCGCCGCCGAACGCAACCTCGGCAACGACGACGGCATGGAGTACGCCGAGGCGTTGGCCGACTGGGGTGACCTCGGTGGCTACGAGCTCGAGACCAAGTGGCACGCGGCGGCCGATCGCAGTGTGAAGACCAAGATCGACGACTTCTCGCGGCGCTTGGTTTCCGAACTCTCCGGTGGCGAGCGCAAGCGACTCGTTCTCGACTTGTTACTCACGTCGGGTTCCGATGTTCTGCTCCTCGACGAGCCCGACAACTACCTCGACATTCCGACGCGTGGCTGGCTCGAGGACCGCATCCTTGAGACCAAGTCGACGATCTTGATGGTGAGCCACGATCGCCGACTCCTCGAACGCGTGGCCACCAAGATCGTCGTGATCGAGGGTTCCGGGGCGTGGGTGCACGGCGGCTCGTACACGACGTTCCCCGAGGCTCGGGCCAATCGACAAGAGCAGCTCGGTGACGAACTGAAGCGCTGGAACGACGAAGAACGTCGCCTGTTCCACCACATGAAGATCATGAAGCAGCGGGCGGCGCAGAACTTCAAGAACGCGACCAAAGCCAACGCCGCCGAGACACGCTGGGAGAAGTTCGTCGCGGCTGGTCCGCCTCCGCCTCCCGTTCCCGACCAGAAGATTCACGTTCGCTTGCGGGGCGCCGACGCGGCCCGTCGCGTGGCCAAACTCGACGATGTCGCGATCGACGGACTGTTCCTACCGTTCTCCGAGGAGATCCATCACGGTGAACGAGTGGGCCTCATCGGGCCGAACGGAACCGGCAAGACCCATTTGCTTGACGTTCTCGCCAGCAAGGGTCAGCCCACGGAGGGAATCGTGGGCTTCGGTCCGCGGACGTCGGTCGGAATGTTCACTCAGGTCAACAACCGACCCGAGTTCGCCGATCGCACCGCACTCGACATCGTGCGTGATCGTCTGGTCGACGAGGAGAAGTCGATGCGCGCTCTGGCCCGCTACGGACTCCACGCCAATGCGCGCCAAGAGTTTCCTACCCTCTCGGGTGGACAGAAGGCTCGTCTCGAAATTCTGTGTCTCGAGCTCGACGGGCACAACGTTCTGTTGCTCGACGAACCCACCGACAACCTCGACATCGAATCGTCCGAAGCACTCGAACGGGCACTCGACGGTTTCGAAGGAACCGTGGTCGCGGTCAGTCACGATCGAACGTTTCTCGAAACACTCGATCGATTCATCATGATCACCGATGGTGGCGAAGTGTTCGCACTCCCCGATTTCGAGGTCGCGATGAAGGCCCTGGCCGCTCCCGACACGACGGCTTCCATCAAACTGGCCAAACCACTCAACTAATCTCCGAACGTGGCCAAGAAGTCGGTGCTCTCTCAAGTCGACCTGATCGACCGACTCACGTTGCCGTTCTTCGTGGCCACCATGGTCGCCGAGCACCGCTCGTTGAAGAAGAAACCGCGCCGTGAACTCGAGGCGTTGAACGCGTCGATTCCGCCGGACGATGGTTCGCCGACACCCGATCCGCTCGTCCCTCTCGGTTACGAGAGGAAGGACACAGCGTCCAGCCTCGGATTGCTGATCGGCAACGTCGTGATCGGCTTCGCACTGCAAGGTGTACTCGGCCGTATCAATCGCCGACTGTTCGCCCACCGTCTCTCCAATGTCGGTGGTGGCCGCTTCTCGTTGCTCAAGGCCATGGTCGTTTGGGACTTCCTCTACTACTGGAACCACCGGTGGATGCACGAGGTCCGGCTCTTCTGGGGCAACCACATCGCTCATCACTCCGGACGTCGCTACAACCTGTCGACCGCGCTCCGACAGCCGTGGTCGTTCTGGCTGATGTCGTGGGTGTACTGGCCCATGCCGCTGCTCGGCTTTCCGTTGAAGACCACCGCCAAGGCGTCGCAACTCAACTTGCTCTACCAGTACTGGATTCACACCGAAGCGATCGACCGTCTACCCGAGCCGATCGAGAAGGTCTTCAACACTCCGTCACACCATCGGGTTCACCACGGAGCCAATCGGCAGTACATCGACAAGAACTACGGCGGCATCCTGATCGTCTGGGACAAGATCTTCAAGACGTTCGTGCCCGAGGTGCGACGTGTGCGCTACGGACTCACGAAGAACATCGACTTCTACAACCCGGTGAAAGTCGCCTACCACGAGATGGTCGACATCGGCCGCGACGTGGCATCGGCCGACAACTGGTCGGACCGAGCCAAGTTCGTGTTCGGTCGACCCGGTTGGCAGCCGGCTACTCGCCCGCCAACACCGACTCGCGAACCCGCGGCCGCGTGAACTGAAGAACGCCGTCGTCGAGGCGCCCCTTGCCGATGGTCTTGCGTTCGATCTTGAACGACTGCGGGTTCACCCACGGTTCGCGATCGCCTTGCTTGGGCATCTGGTCCATCGTGCGCTGCATGTACCCAGCCGAGAACTGTTCGATCCACGGTCGCGGTGTCATGCCGCGGTCGCTGGCGCGTAGGCGCGGTGTGACTTGCACCGTTTTGGTCTCACGCATGTGATTGAGCAGACGACACACGAAGGTGCTCACCAAGTCGGCCCGTAAGGTCC
Organism: Actinomycetota bacterium; assembly: GCA_016871355.1. Lineage (GTDB taxonomy): Bacteria > Actinomycetota > Acidimicrobiia > Acidimicrobiales > Ilumatobacteraceae > Casp-actino8. The sequence goes on along the minus strand of VFZC01000008.1, from coordinate 25,858 downwards.
ACGACGCGTTGATGTATCCGAAAGTCGACACCAAGTTCGGAACATCGGAGTAAGCAACACCGCGATAGGTCCAGGTCTGGGCGAAATCGACGACTTCACCATCGACCTCGAACGTCATCTCGCCGAGCGTGACGAGGTTGAGTCCGGTGGCCGTGACGATCACGTCGGCCTCGAGTTCGACTCCCGACTTCAGCCGAATGCCAGTCTCGGTGAAGGTGTCGATGTAATCGGTGACGACCGAGGCGCGACCGGCGTTAATCGACGTGAAGAGGTCGCCGTTTGTCAGAAGGCACATGCGCTGATCCCACGGGTTGTAGGACGGCGTGAAGTGCTTGTCGACATCGAAGTTGGGACCGAGCGCCTGTCGAACACCGGTGAGGAGTGTGGCCTTCACCTTCTCGGGCTGAGTACGGGTGCGTCCGTAGAAGAAACCCTGCAACACCGTGTTCTTCTTGCGGGTGATGGCGTACGCCATCTTCTCGGGGAACACCTTGCGGAGCGCCTCGGCGACGCGATCGACATCGGGACGCGCCACGACGTACGTGGGCGAACGCTGGAGCATGGTCACGTGCGCGGCTTTGTCGGCCATCGCGGGTACCACGGTCATGGCGGTGGCACCCGAACCGATGACAACCACGCGCTTGCCCGAGTAGTCGAAGTTCTCGGGCCACTTCTGCGGATGGATGATCGTGCCCCGGAATCGATCGCGGCCCGGGAACTCGGGGGTGTAGCCCTCTTTGTACGAGTAGTAGCCCGAGCACATGTGCAGAAAGTTGCACGAGTACGTGACCGTCTCACCGGTGTCGGCCCGCTTCGCCGTCAGCGTCCAGCTGGCCGACTCGGAGTTCCATTCGGCGCGTGAGACCAGATGGTTGAACTTGATGTGCGGTGCGATGCCGAACTCCTGCACGGTGGCCCGCAGGTACTTCATGATCGATGGACCATCGGCGATCGCCTTGGCGTCGGTCCAGGGCTTGAAGCTATACCCGAGCGTGTGCATGTCGCTGTCGGATCGAACACCTGGATAGCGGAAGAGATCCCAGGTGCCACCGATGTCGGGGCGACTTTCGAGAATGGCGAACGAGCGATCGGGGCAGAGCGTCTTCACGTGATACGCCGAACCGATGCCGGAGATTCCGGCCCCCACGATCAGGACATCGAAATGGTTGGTGGTCATCATCTGTTCTCCCGCGTCCGACCCTACTTCCGACGCACTACGGTCGCCTCATGCTGATCACCGCACCGTTCGGGCGTACCGGCCACCAGTCGTCACGAGTCATCTTCGGTGCGGCCGCCCTCGGCGGCATGAGCGAGAGTCGCGCGATCACGACTCTCGATCTCGCAGTGGCCGCTGGTGTGAATCACATCGACACCGCTGCGTCGTACGGAGCATCGGAAGAACGGCTCGCACCATGGCTGCGCGAGCACCGGCACGAGGTCTTCCTCGCGACCAAGACAGACGAGCGCACGGCCGATGGGGCGCGTCGCCAACTCGAGTCGTCGCTCCGGCGAATGGGTGTCGACTCCATCGACCTGATCCAGATGCACAACCTCGTGGAGGAAGACGAGTGGAGCCTGGTCATGTCGGATGGTGGCGCACTCGCGGCGCTGATCCGTGCTCGCGACGAAGGACTGGTACGTCACCTCGGAGTCACCGGCCACGGACTTCGCATTCCGTCGATGCACATGCGCAGTCTCGAACGATTCGAGTTCGACTCGGTTCTGTTTCCGTTCAATCCGAGTCTGCTGCGTCTTCCCGAATACGAACACGACGTCCGACATCTCCGGGAGATCTGCGAAGCCCGCGGGGTCGCGATGCAGACCATCAAGTCGATCGCCCGTCGCCGCTGGGACGATGGTCCGTCCGGTCACCGCAGTTGGTACGAGCCGATCACCGAGCCGGCATCGATCGCGACCGCGGTACGTTTCGTTTTGTCGAACGACGATCTCTTCTTGAACACGTCGAGTGATGCGACGCTTCTTCCGCACATTCTCGACGCGGCTCAGCGAACGATTGCCACCCCGAGCACTGTCGAGATCGACGTTTTGATCGCGGCCGAGGAACTCACGCCGTTGTTCGACGGCGCCGCCCTCGAGCGGATCTGATCAACTGTTGACCTGGCCGCCGTCACAGGCGATCACTTCGCCCACGGTGTAGGCACCCGCGCGCGAGCACAGAAAGATGGCCAGACCCGCGATGTCTTCGGGAGTGCCGACTCGCTTGCGTGGATTGCCGCGAGCCACCACGCTCCAGTCGGTGTTGTCGACGTCGCCGCCCGTACCCACTCCGGTGCTGAGCATCCACGTGGGGAACGGACCCGGGGCGATGGCATTCATGATGATGTTGCGCTTCACCAACTTCGAGCCCATCTGACGGGTCAACGAATGAAGGGCGGCCTTCGACGGACCATACGAATGAGTGTCGAAGATGGGCGTACGAATGCCATCGATCGATCCGATGTTCACCACACGAGACGGGTCGTCGTTGGTGGCGCGGGCCTCGAGCAACGGCAGCAACTTCTGGGTGAGGAAGAAGACGCCCTTCACATTGGTGTCGAACACCTTGTCCCAGCCGACCTCGGGGAATTCGTCGAGTGGCGCTCCCCACGAGACACCCGCGTTGTTGATGAGGATGTCGAGATGGTTCTCGCGCTCGGTCAGCGCCTTGACCAAACCGTCGATACCCGCCATGTCGGCGAGGTTGGCCGGGAGAGAAATGCACCCGCCTCCGAAGGTGTCGGACAGGCGCTTGGCGGTTTCGTTGCACACATCGGCTTTGCGCGACGAGATGTACACCTTGGCTCCGTTGGCGAGGAATCCGCCGGCGATCATCTCGCCGATACCACGAGAGCCTCCGGTCACCAGGACGACCTTGCCCTGAACCGAGAACAAATCGGCGATCTTCATGTGTTCCTCCCGCGTCGAGCGACGATGCTCGACTGACGATGTGAGGCTAGTGATCCGGCTCGGAACACGACCAAGTAGATGTTCTACGGTGACAACATGACCAGTCATTCCAATCCGCGCGGACGCACCGATCTGACCGGCAAGGTGTTCGTGGTGACCGGCGGCAACTCAGGCATCGGTCTCGGGATGGCCGAAGGAATCGCCGCGGTGGGCGGGTCGGTTGCGGTGTGGGGTCGGCGGGCCGATCGCAATGCCGAAGCAGTCGACATTCTCAAGGATCACGGTGTCGCCGCTCGTGGATATGAATGCGATGTCTCCGACGAGCAGCAAGTGATCGAATCGATGAACCGCACCGTGGCCGACTTCGGTCGCCTCGATGGCTGCTTCGCCAATGCAGGACGGTCCGGCCACGGTGTTCCGTTCCTCGACTTGACACTCGATCAATGGCGCGAAGTCATGGCCACCAATCTCGACGGAGTGTTTGTCACCGTCCGCGAAGCGGCTCGACATCTCGTGCGACAAGGATCCGGTGGGTCACTCGTTCTGGTGTCGTCGACGTCGGCGATTCATGGCGCGGCGGGCAACGAGGCGTACGGAACGTCGAAGACGGCGCTGAACGGACTCATGCGTGCACTCGCCGTCGGTCTGGCCCGCCACAGCATTCGGGTGAACTCACTCATTCCCGGTTGGACGATCACCGAGATGGCCGGACCCGCCTACGCCAACGACAAGTTCCGCGATGTGACCGTTCGCCGTACTCCGGTTCGCCGCTGGGCCGATGCCGCCGAGTTCCGCGAAGTCGGTGCATTCCTCGCCGACCCGGCCCTGACGTATCACACCGGTCAGGAAGTGACCGTCGACGGCGGTTACACCATCTTCTGATCGCTTCTGATCGCTTCTGATCGAACCGTGTCCGATCGAGGCTCGCCTCGTCATCACCTAGGGTGCTCGGCGTGGGGGACATCGCAACGCCGAAGAACGTCGTCGTCGTTCTCCTCGACAGCCTGAACCGCCACATGATCGGTGCGTACGGCGGCACCGAATTCGACACTCCGAACCTCGATCGATTCGCAAAGCGAGCCGTGAAGTTCGACCGCCACTACACCGGATCGTTGCCGTGCATGCCGGCCCGTCACGACATTCTCTGCGGGTCGTGGGATTTCCTCTGGCGTCCGTGGGGCTCGATCGAGTTGTGGGAAGACCCGATCACGCGCCATCTCCAACAGACGGGTGTCACCACGATGTTGGTGTCGGATCATCCGCACCTCTTCGAGACCGGTGGCGAGAACTACCACACCGACTTCACCGCATGGGAGTACGTGCGCGGACACGAAGACGATCCGTGGCGCACCGCACCCGATCCGTCATGGGTCGGGGCGCCGGCAGTTCCGGCTGACGAATCATGGGTGGCTCGCCACTACGACACGACGCGCACCTGGTTCAAGACCGAGGACGACTTCCCCGGGGCACGCACGATGTCGCACGCCGCCCGGTGGATCGAACACGAAGCACCGTCCGATCGACGGTTCATGTTGTTCGTCGACGAGTTCGATCCGCACGAACCATTCGATGTTCCAGAGCCGTGGATGTCGATGTACGACCCCGAGTGGGAAGGCCCGAAGGTGATCTGGCCTCCCTATTTGGCCGATGCCGTGGCCTCGGGGAAGCTCGACGCGCGAACGGCCCAGCACATTCGCGCCAACTACGGCGCCAAGTTGTCGTTCATCGACCACCAGTTCGGCCGACTACTCGACGCCATCGATCGTCGAGGTCTCTGGGATGACACCGCGGTGATCGTCTGTACCGACCACGGCCACTATCTCGGTGAAAAAGACGTGTTCGGGAAACCGGGTGTTCCGGTGTACGAACCTCTCGGTCACATTCCCTTGATGGTGGCCTGGCCTGGTGTGGCCGCCCATACCAACTCGGCTCTCACCACGACGGTCGATGTGTTCGCCACGCTCTGCGACATCTTCGGGGTGTCGGTCGATCACCGAACCCACGGTCATTCGCTCGCTCCTCTCGTCAGCGGGGACACCTCATCGGTTCGTGACTACGTACTGACCGGTGTGTGGGGACGCGCAGTGCAGATCGTCCACGATCAGTTCAAATACGTGCGGGCCCCTCGCAACGACAATCGGCCGTTGTCGATGTGGTCGAACCGGTGGTCGACCATGCCTATCCATGCGATGCCGAACGTTCGACTTCCCAAGCCCGACCATCGCGCCACACTCGACTACATGCCTGGCTCGTCGGTGCCGGTGATTCGTCAGCCCTTCGGGTCAGGAGATGTCGTGCCCTTCTGGGCGATGACCAACACCGGAACGACACGAGACCTGTTGTTCGACGTGGTCGGCGATCCTCACGAAGATCGAGATCTGTCGGGCACCGGTCTGGCCGATCAGCTGGAGGGTGTCCTCCGATCGGTTCTCCGCGACGTCGACGCACCGGACGATCAGTTCCAACGCCTCGGTCTCTGACCCACCCCGTTGATCTGGTGAGAATTTTCCACCACAGGGGTAAAGATCTCGCACCAGAAAACCGGTGCCGGGGACGCTTCTTCGCGTGACCCGTGATTCTGGTGCGGAAACTTCACCCATACGGTGAAAAACCATCACCAAAAGAACAGTGGTGGTGGGCGAGGGGGGACTTGAACCCCCACGTCCTTGCGAACACTGGCACCTGAAGCCAGCGCGTCTGCCATTCCGCCACTCGCCCGAGTAACAGGTCGTGAACGCTACCGCCCCGAGAGGGGGTGGCCACCCGGGCGACACAGAGCGTCGACCCTGCACCGGTACGATTTTCCCCGCCTGTCATCACGGCGAAGGAGGTGGACGATGGCCGCAGGAATCTTCAATCGAGGGAACCGCACGAACGTGCGGCCCATCGACCTCGGCCGCCACCTCGTCCGAGAGATCGACGACAAGCGATCGGTCGACTCGAAGAGCCGACGCGTCGCCCCCAACGACTTCGTGTTCCGCCTGCACCCACGCGACCTCGACCAACTCGAAGAATTCCAGGCCGCTCTCGAGATCGAACTGAACGAAGCAGCCAAGGAGTACGCCCGCGCCGAGGGCTACCACCTGAAAGGACCCATCACGGTCTCGCTGGTGGCCGACGACAAGGTGAAGTCGGGCCGCGTCGAGATCGACTCGAAGGTTCGTCGCGCCGAGAGCCCGATCACGGCCAGCGCCCTCGTCGTCTCGGGCGGCCAGTCGTACCCACTCGGAGAGTCGTCCGTGGTGATCGGTCGGTCACCCGACTGCACGATCGTTCTCGACGACGCCAACGTCAGCCGCCGACACGCCGAGGTCAACGTCGTCAACGGCGTTTACGCGATTTCCGACCTCGGGTCGACCAACGGCACCAAGGTCAACGGAGTCACCATCAGCGCCGAGCGCGGACTCCGCGACGGCGACATCATCAACCTGGGAAGCCACTCCATCCGGTTCGAAGCCGCAGCACGATGACCGATCAACTTCTCGGACTTCTGCGGTTCGTCCTTCTGGCCGCGCTGTACCTCTTCTTCGCCCGGGTGGTGTGGGCGGTCTGGACCGAGGTTCGTGTTCCGGCGGTGTCGCGTTCCACCGGCCCCGTCCCCTTGATGCCGGCTGACGGCACCACCAAGGTTCCGCGCCGCCAACGCGTCACCGAACTTCGCGTCGTCGCCCCCAAGCGACACAAGGGCCAACAGATCGAAATCGGATCGGACCCGCTCGTCATCGGTCGTTCCGAGAACACCGATCTGTCGGTGGCCGACGATTCGTTTCTCAGCAACGTTCACGCCCGTATCTGGATCGCCAACGGTGCCGCCGTCGTCGAAGATCTCGGCTCCACCAACGGAACCCTCGTGAACGGCAACCGCATCTCCGATGTCGTCGCGCTACGGCCCGGCGACCGCGTTCAGATGGGATCGCTCATCGTCGAGGCCGAGCGATGATCCGCGTCGTCGCCGGTGTCGCCACCCACGTCGGTCGGGTTCGCGAGGCGAACGAAGACTCGTTCCTCTGTGCCAATGGTCTGTACTTCGTCGCCGATGGCATGGGCGGGCACAGCGCTGGTGAAGTTGCCAGTGACATCGCCGTCACCACTCTGCGCGACGTTCTGAGCGAAGCCGGCAACATCGTTCTCGCGTCCGATGACGTCGCCGCCGCTGTTCGTCACGCCAACACCGCCATTCACTCCGAGTCGATCCTCGACTCCAGCAAGGCCGGAATGGGTACGACCATCACCGGCCTGGCGGTGTCGAATCCCTTCGATCACAAAGCCGTCGTGGCCAACGTCGGAGACTCCCGCACCTATCTCTGGCGTCACGGTGAACTGCGACAGATCACCAAAGATCATTCCCACGTGCAATCACTGGTCGACCGCGGGGCGATCACACGCGCCGAAGCGAGAGTTCATCACCAGCGCAACATCGTGCTGCGAGCCATGGGCATCGACACGTACGTCGACGTCGACACCTTCGAGGTCGACATCGAAGACGGCGACCGCTTCATCATCTGCAGTGATGGTCTCGTCGACGAAGCCGACGACAACGAAATCGAAACACAGGTGCGATCGTCCATCGGTCCACAAGATCTCGCCGATCGTTTGGTTGCCTTGGCCAACGCCAACGGAGGACGCGACAACGTGACCGTTCTCGTGGTCGACTTCGCTCTCGCTGCATCGACCGACAGCACTCCGGTTGTCACGGAGATTCCGCCGATCGCCGCGACCATCATGGATCCTCCCGCGCGCAGCCGAACCTCGGTGTGGTTCAACGTGGCTGCGTGGGCGATGTGGCTGGCCGCGGCCGCCATCACGGTGGCGGTTGCCGTCAGCGCCATCACGTCGAAGTGACCGCACCCGATTACTCGATCGCCAATCGACGGCGATCCATCGAACTGGGCTTGGTGATCGCCGCTGGCGTCATCACCGCTGGTGCCTACACACTCGCCACACTCGGCAAGAACTCGGTCATCCCACCGCGGATCCTTCCGTTCCTCGGTGTTCTCCTGGCCGTGCTTCTCTTCGCCCACATCGCCGTGCGCCGACTCGCGCACGGTGCCGATTCGACCTTGTTGCCGATCGCCGTACTGCTCAACGGTCTCGGTTACGTGATGATCGCACGCTTGTCCGAACGGCTGGCCGGACTCCAAACCACCTGGACCTTCATCGCCATCGCGACGTTCGTCGTCGTGCTGTTGTTCGTCGAACGCGTGAACGACCTGGCTCGCTATCAATGGCACTTCTTCGGTGCTGCCGCCGTGCTGTTACTGCTCCCCATGGTGCCCGGCCTCGGCTTCAGCTCTGGTGGCGCACGCATCTGGGTGAACATCGGACCGATCAACTTCCAGCCCGGTGAGTTCGCCAAGTTGGCCTTGGCGCTCTTCTTCGCCGGCTACCTCTCCGAGCGCGGCAGCCTCATCGCCCGCGGCACGCGTCAGTGGGGTCGCTTCACCATTCCCGAACCTCGCGATCTTCTTCCTCTGATCGGGGCCTGGGCGTTCTCGGTGGTGGTGATGGTCGGTCAACGCGACCTCGGTTCGAGTCTGCTCTTCTTCACACTCTTCGTGGTGATGGTGTGGGTCGCCACTGAACGTGCCGGCTATCTGGCGCTCGGTTTCGCGTTGTTCGCGGGAGCCTGTTTCGCGGCCTATCACCTCTTCGATCACGTACAAACTCGCGTCGCCATCTGGCTCGACCCGTGGAGTCGCTACGACGGCAAGGGTTACCAACTCGCGCAAGCCATGTTCGCTCTCGGCAGCGGTGGCACGTCGGGCACGGGCCTGGGTCTCGGCGATCCGACCCGTATTCCCGAGGCCAAGAACGACTTCATCTTCGCGGCAATCGGCGAAGAACTCGGTCTGTTCGGCGCGACCGCGATCCTCCTCGCCTTCGTCGTCGTCATCGGGGCCGGGCTGCGTACCGCACTGCGAACCCAACGCCCGTTCGAGAAACTGCTCGCCACCGGCCTCACCACGATTCTCGGTGTTCAAGCATTCATCATCATCGGTGGAGTGATCCGTGTGGTTCCACTCACCGGTATCACTCTTCCCTTCGTCAGTTACGGCGGATCGAGCCTGGTGGCCAACTACGCGATCCTTGCTCTTCTCATTCGAACGAGTGATGCGTCCGCACGCCGACTCGGCGAGATCCCCGACCGCCCGACCATCCGCGAACGCTGGGAAGCCCGTCGGGCTCGTCGACACGAGCAGGCCGCGTCATGAATCAACGTATTCGTCGTCTCGCGGTCGCTCTCCTCGCGCTCTACGCGATTCTCTTCGTCCAGTTGAACGTCATCCAGGTGGGCCGCAAGTCGAACCTCGATGCCGACGCTCGCAACACACGTCTCACCGTGCGCACGTTCAACGATCCCCGAGGCGAGATCACCACCATCGACGGCAAGGTGATCGCCGAGTCGATTCGATCAGAGCCTGGAAGCGAACATCCGTGGAAGCGTGTGTACGCCGACGGAGAGCTGTACGCGCACGTGACCGGCTACTACACGTTCGCGTACGGTGCCACCCAAATCGAACGGGTCGCCAACGATGTGTTGGCCGGTCGCACCGCCGAACAACAAGTGAAAGGTCTGGCCTCGCTCTTCGACGGCGGAGACACCACCGGCACGGTCGTCACCACGATCGATTCGAAGATTCAGGCCGCCGCTCGTCGGGCCCTCGGCGAGCGTGAGGGTTCGGTCGTGGTCGTGGATGTCCGCACCGGTGCGGTCAAGGCACTGTGGAGTTTCCCGTCGTTCGATCCGAATCTCCTCACCACTGATGACGACGACCTCGCGGGGTCGATCATTCGGTATCTGAACGACGTGCCCGGCGACCCGCTGCTGGCGAACAGTTATCAACAGCGCTACATGCCCGGCTCCACGTTCAAGGTCATCACCACCGCCGCTGCCCTCGACGCGGGCACCATCGGTCTCGAGAGTGTGTTCGCCGAAGAGTCCGAGTTCCTACCACCCCAGACCACCGACCCGATCACCAACTACAAGGACAAGGTGTGCGGCGGCGATCTGATCGAAGTCTTCCGCCGTTCGTGCAACACCCCCTTCGCACGAACGGCGCTCGAACTCGGACCCCAGAAACTCGTGGCCGCCACTCAACGCTTCGGTATCGGAGAATCACTTCCGTTCGACCTCCCTCGATCGGCCGCCAGCACGTTCGGCACGGCCGACTACTTCGAAGACAACCTTCCGCTGCTCGCCATCGGAGGCTTCGGTCAGGGGAACACTCAGATGGTTCCGCTGCACATGGCTCTGGTGGCGGCGTCGGTTGCCAACGGTGGCGCGATGATGAAGCCCTACGTGATCGATTCGACGCGCGATCACGACGGTCGCCTCCTCGATCGCACTCGGCCATCGGTGTGGAAGCAGACCATGACACCCGAGTCGTCGAGGATCCTCGCCCAACTCATGACCGAAGTGGTGCGCGACGGCACGGCATCGTGCTGCTTCCAGCTCGCCAACGGTGTACAGGCCGCCGCCAAGACCGGAACTGCTCAACTCAACGGACCGGGTGAACCCGAACGCTCACACGCCTGGATCATCGGATTCGCTCCGGTCGACACCCCGCGCTACGCCATCGCTGTGATGCTCAAGGGAACCAACGCCGAGATCAGTGAAGGGACCGGTGGTCGTCTCGCTGGTCCGGTGGCCAAAGCGGTCATGGATGTTGCCCTGACCCGCTGATCGCCCACCGATAGCCTTTCCACAGTTATGTCCGACCACGGGAGCGTCATTCTCAACGATCGCTACGAGATGCAACAGCGCATCGGCCGCGGCGGAATGGCCGACGTCTACCTGGCCCGCGACGTACTTCTCGATCGCCTCGTGGCCATCAAGGTCCTGTTCCCCGAGTTCGCCACCGACCCGGCCTTCGTCGAACGATTCCGTCGCGAAGCCCAGTCGGCCGCCAACCTCAACCACCCCAACATCGTCAGTGTGTACGACTGGGGTCGGAGCAACAACACCTATTTCATGGCCATGGAGTACGTGCCGGGTCGAACCTTGGCCGATGCTCTCCGCGACATCGGCCCCATCTCGGCCACCAAGGCGGCCGAGGTCGGTATCGAAGTTGCCGCCGCACTGTCGTTCGCTCATCGCAACAACGTGGTCCACCGCGACATCAAGCCGGGCAACATCCTCATCGGCAGCAACGGTCAACTCAAAGTGGCCGATTTCGGTATCGCGCGCGCGCTCGGTAGCGCAGCCGACACGGGTCTCACCCAACACGGTGCCGTCATGGGCACCGCCGCGTACTTCTCACCCGAGCAAGCGCAGGGTGGCCAACCCGATCCACGCAGCGATCTGTACTCACTCGGCATCGTGCTCTACGAGATGGTGGCCGGTCGCGTGCCCTTCACCGGTGAGAACACGGTGGCCATCGCGTACAAGCAAGTTCACGATCAACCCACGCCGCTCAACCAATTTGCACCCGACGTGCCGCGAGCATTCGAAGCGATCGTCGCACGACTTCTCACCAAGGATCCGACACGTCGCTACCCCACGGCCGAAGCAGTCCGGGACGATCTACGCCGTTTCCGCGACGGGCTTCCGGTGCAGGCTCTGGCCGCGATCATCAACAAACGCGACACTCCCGAGCCGCCGCCCACTGTGGCCAACGAGCCGATCCTTCCTCCACCCACCGCATCGTCGCCCAGAGCCGATGTTCCACGCACGAAGATCATGATCAGCGATCGCCCGCCGGGATTCGACGCGTCGGGTTCACTCGTTCAACCCGACGAACCGCGCCGACGCACCGGATTGATCGTGGGTTCGGTGATCGCGGCCATGGTGGTGCTGGCGAGCCTCGTCGTCGGCTTGCTTCTCTTGTCGAACGACTCGTCATCTACTCCGTCGATCGAAGTTCCGAACGTCACCGGACTGTCACTCGAAGAAGCCGTGCGAGCAATCGAAGACTTGGGTCTCACCGTCGTCCCGATCGCCGAGGAGAACCCGGGCGTCGACGCCAACATCGTGTGGTCGCAAGATCCTCCGGCCGGCGAACTCGTGGGAGACGACGCTGCCATCAAACTCGTCTACAACCCGTCGAACACGCCCATCGCGGTCCCCAACCTCACCGGCCTCACCATCGACCAGGCCCGCACCGCGTTGCTCAATCTCGGACTCACCATCGGCAACATCACGTACGTCAACGATCCGGGTATCGCGGCCGACACCATCATCTCGTCGACTCCCGCTTTCGGAGAATCGGTTCTTGGTGGCGCCACCATCGATCTCACGGTGAGCCAAGGCAAGGGGACCAATCCGATTCCGTCGCTCGATGGCAAAACCATCGAAGAAGCCCGCTCGATTCTTCAAGGCGAACCGTACGAATTCGTCGTCACCGAGATCATCGAAGCCAGCGATGCGGTCCCGGTGGGCAACGTGATTCGCACCAGTCCGGTGGCGGGCGCCGAAACTCTGAAGGGCGCCACCATCACCGTCTATGTCTCCAACGGGCGCGCCCCGATCAAGGTGCCACCCGTGGTCGGCCTGCGCGAGTCGCAAGCGCGTCCACAGCTCACCGCCAAGGGTTTCCTCATTCGGGTGGAGTACCAGGAAGTCGCACCCGATTCGGGCGACGTCGATCGCGTGATCTCGCAGAATCCCGCCCCCGGCACCGACGCACCGGTGGGCAGCGAAGTGGTTCTCGTGGTGGGCAAGGCCGCCGCTCCCACCACCACGTCGTCGAGCACCGTCGCGCCCACCACGACCGTCGCACCGTAACGAACGCGCGTCAGCGCTTCAGGAAGTTGTCGAGCATTCGATGACCACCTTCGGTCAGGATGCTCTCGGGGTGGAACTGGACACCTTCGATGGGCAGGTCACGATGTCGCACACCCATGATCATTCCGTCAGCGGTTGTGGCCGTGACTTCCAGACACTCGGGCAACGTTTCGGGTTCGATGACGAGTGAGTGATAGCGAGTGGCCGTGAGCGGATTCGGCAAACCAGCGAACATTCCGGTGTCGTGGTGTTCGACCTGACTGGTCTTGCCGTGCATGAGTTCGGGAGCCCTCACCACGCGACCACCGAACACGTGGCCGATCGCTTGATGTCCGAGGCACACACCGAAGACCGGGATACCCGCCCGCGCGGCCGGCTCGATGAGCTCGCACAGGATCCCCGCGTCTTCGGGTCGACCCGGACCGGGCGAGAGCAGAATCGCGTCGGGTCGCGAGGTGACGATCTGGTCGACGGTCAACGCATCGTTGCGGTGCACGTCGGGCTCGGCTCCCAGTTCACCCAGGTAATGGACGAGGTTGTAGACGAAGCTGTCGTAGTTGTCGATCACGACCACGCGGCGTCGGACCGGCGTCACCCGATCAGCCTGCCAGTGGAGTGCCGGTTCTCCCCTACACTTTCGATCCGTGGCACCTCCCAAGCGCAAGAGCGGCGGCCGCACCACTCCGAAGGGCACCCGGCCCAACGAGGGGCGCGTCGCGAATCCCGATCACAACTCGGCCGGCGTCGCGGCATCCTCGCGGTATACCCCGCCCATTCCGATGGCGGTCAAGGAGAGCCCGCGCTGGGTCCCGATCCTGATGTTCGCCCTTTTCATCGTGGGCGCGCTGGTGATCCTGCTCTATTACTTGGGCGCGGTTCCCGGGGGCCAGAGCAACTACTACCTGCTCGTCGGGCTGGCCTTCATCCTGGGCGGTCTGTACACAGCCACCAAATACCACTGATCCCGTCAGCAGGGGTTTGAGTGCTCTTTCGGTTGTCCACAGTCTGTGGACGGAACCGGGGATAGTCACATCGATGTAACTTCCCGGCTACCTGCTCGCCCGGGGGGTCGACCTGGCCGGCGACCGGGTCAGAGGGCCTCGTCGATGGAGATTTGATCCATCTCTTCCATGCAGTGGCGCGGCGGGTCGGGATCTTCTTCCTGGGCCAGGGTCATTTTCAGTTCGAGCCCGCACACACCGCACCGATACCGCACGCTGATGCGCCGCATCTCGCCCGGCGGTGGTGGAGGTGGCAGGGGTTCGGTCATGCTGCGCAGCAGACCGACCCCCACTCTCCACAAAAAGAAGAAGAGGACGATGGCACCGATCGCCCAGACGACGGTGCCGAAACTCATCTCAGCCGAGGCGTTCGATGATGGTGGCGTTGGCCATGCCGCCGCCTTCGCACATCGTCTGCAGGCCGTAACGACCGCCGGTGCGCTCGAGTTCGTGCAGCAGAGTCGTCATGAGACGCGCACCCGAGCAACCGAGCGGGTGGCCGATGGCGATGGCGCCACCGTTGGGGTTCACGCGCTCCATGTCGGGATGGAATTCCTTCTCCCACGCCAACACGACCGACGCGAACGCCTCGTTGATCTCGACGACGTCCATGTCTTCGAGGCGCAACTTGGCGCGCTCGAGCACCTTGGCCGTGGCCGGAATCGGTGCGGTGAGCATGAAGCGCGGATCGTCACCAGCCAGGCTGAAGTTGACGAAGCGCGCCCGCGGACGCAGGCCGAGAGCCTTGGCCTTCTCTTCGCTCATGATGAGCAGAGCGGCGGAGCCGTCGGTGATCTGCGACGAGTTACCGGCGGTCACGCGACCACCCTCCTCGACCGGACGGAACGAGGGCTTGAGCTTGCCCAGGCTCTCCACGCTGGTGTCGCGAATGCCTTCATCGGCGGTCATCAGATTGCCTTCGGCATCCTTCACCGGAAGGATTTCACGCTCGAAACGGCCTTCGCGGGTGGCGCGAGCGGCGCGCTCCTGCGACTGGACACCGAAACGATCCATGTCGTCACGCGAGATGCCCCACTTGTCGGCGATGAGTTCGGCCGAGATGCCCTGCGGCACGAGACCACCCTGCGGCTGGTAACGCTCGCCCACCTTGGGGCCGAACGGGAAACCGAACTTGCCATCGGCCATCGACGAGCCCATGGGAACGCGCGTCATGACTTCGACGCCCGCGGCGATCACGACGTCGTACGCACCGGCCATCACGCCCTGCGCTGCGAAGTGCGCGGCCTGCTGCGACGAACCGCACTGGCGGTCGATCGTGGTGCCGGGCACCGACTCGGGCCAACCCGCGGCGAGAACCGCGTTACGCGCCGGGTTGGCGGCCTGCTCGCCGACCTGCATCACACAACCCATGACGACGTCGTCGATGATGGCCGGGTCGATGCCGGTGTTCCGGATGAGAGCGTTGAGGGTCTCGGCGGCGAGATCGACCGGGTGCCAATCCTTCAACTTTCCGTTGCGCTTGCCGAGGGGGGTACGAATCGCATCGACGATGACGGCGGTGGTCATGGGAGTCTCCTTGCCTGACGGTGAGGCTCAGTGGTGAGCCCCGTCAGTCTGCTGGCCACGTCGGGCGAACGACGAATCAGGCGCGCGGGAGTGGCTCTCAGGGCCGGAACGGGGCCACTTTGGCCAGCGCCCGCGACATGGTTCCGACGTCGGTCTCGGAGAGTTCGGCGGCGAACTCCCGCTGGATGGCGCGCCGGTACAAGATGTTGGCGTCACGCCAGACCAGCCGACCCATCCGGGTCAGACGCACCATGACGGCTCGGTTGTCGTCGGCCATGGGTGCCGGTTCACGCTGCAGATATCCGCGCTCGACCAGCGCGTCGATGCGCCGCGAAAGGCTGGACGGCACCGCCGACAAGGCTTCGCACAACTCCTTCACGCGCATCTGATCGTCGTTGTGGGCCAAGACGGCCAGAAGGTCGAACTGGGGAAGGGACAGCTGGAACTCGTCCGCCATCTCGGCTTCGATCAGACGCGAGACGACTTCGGTTGCGGTCTGCATGGCGCGCCACAACGCGATCCGTTCGGCGTCGAGCCTCGGCATCTTCCTCCTCCCCAGGTGAAGCAAACGAAAGGGTAACGAACCCTTCCGTCGTTGTCACGAGAAAGTTCCGTATGCAACGACCCGTCGAGTGCGGCGTTCAGACCCCGAAGGATGCGGCGAGGGCGCGCGCTTCGTCGATCGTCGCGCGCTCGGCGAGCAAACGACGGAACGGCATCACCTGCTTGGGGCGGCTCACACCGAGCGCCGCCGTGAGTCGACCGTCGCGGTGATAGAGCGCGACGAACGCACGATCGTTCTCGTCACCGACCACGACGTCGACGTCGTCATCGGGTTCGGCTCGACCGAGGAACTGGATGCGCGAGGTGAACTGATCACTCCAGAAGAACGGCACCTCGGCGTACGCGGTCGGCTCGTCACCACCGAACGACGCGACGAGGTTCTTGGCGGCGACAGCACCTTGCTCTGATGCGTTGGTCCAGTGCTCGACGCGAACTTCGCGTTCGAGCAGGCGGTGCGGCCAGCGGACGATGTCGCCCGCGGCGTAGACGCCGGGCACTCCGGCGCACAAGAACTCGTCGCACACCACACCGTCGCGGATGGTGAGGCCCGAACCGTCGAGCCACGCCGTGGACGGCGTGACACCCACACCGACCACCACCACATCGGCGGGAACCACGTCGCCGTTCGACAAACGCACACCACCCACGCGGCCGTCGTGACCTCGTGTCAACTCGGCCACGCTGACTCCGCAGCGAATCTCCACACCGTTGTCGGCATGAACGAGAGCAGCGCGACGACCCATGGCCGAACCGAGTCCGCGCATCATCGGTGCCTCGGCACCTTCGAGCACGGTCACGTCACAGCCCTTGGTGCGTGCGGTGGCCGCCACTTCGAGACCGATGAAACCGGCACCGATCACCACCACGCGACGACCCGGCTCGAGTTCGGTTCGAAGCGCGAGCGAATCAGCCAAAGATCGCAGCGTGTGGATGCCGGGCCAGTCGGGTTGTGCCGGCAAGCGCCGAACGGCGGCGCCGGTGGCGATGACCAGACCATCGAACTCGAGTCGGCGCCCGGACGCGAGGGTGACGATTCGATTCACGGAGTCGAGCGCCACCGCCCGATCTCCGAGCACCCATTCGGCGCGCAGACCATCGAAGTCGTCGGGGCGACGCAGGCGAATGCGCTCGGGCTCCCACTCGCCGGCCAACAATTTCTTCGACAGCGGCGGGCGGTCGTAGGGCATCTCGGTCTCGTCGCTCACGATCGTGAGTGCGCCCGACCAGCCGACTTGACGCAATGTCTCGGCCGCACGAAGGCCGGCGAGTGACGCACCCACGACCACGACGCGCTCGAGCGAAGTCATTCCGACACGATGCCACGACAGTCGCGAGCGTGTGGAATCCGATCACCACGAACCGACCGACAAGAATGATGTGGTGAACGACTGGCCGACGATCGACGACCCGGCCGACTCACGTCTCGCCGATTACATCGGATTGACCGACCGTGACATCGTGCGGCGTCACGAAACCGAGCAGTTCTTCATCGCCGAAGGACCCGAAGTGGTCCGACGCTTGGTGGCCAGCGGTCTGCCGATCCGCTCGATCGTGTTGGCTCCCAACCGCGTCGACGACATGGCATCGTCCCTGATCGGGGTGACCGCTCCGATTTTCATCGCCGAACGCGCCGTCATCTCGGCGGTGGCCGGGTTCGACCTGCACCGTGGCGTGATCGCATCGGCCGCGCGCCCACCGTTGGTGAGCCTCGACGAGGTTCTCTCGCGACCCTCGGCAACGGGTCGACCACACCGACTGGCGGTTCTCGAAGGTCTGAACGATCACGAGAATCTCGGAGCCGTCGCCCGGTCGGCACGAGCCTTCGACATCGACGCCCTCGTTCTCGACCCGACCTGTGCCGACCCGTACTACCGACGGACCATTCGCGTGTCGATGGGCGAGATCTTGTTCCTGCCGATCGTGCGCTCGACGATTGTCGACGTGGTCACGACGATTCGTCGTCACGGAGGTACGTCACTCGCACTCACGCCCGATCGATCGGCCCCGAGTGTGAACGACGTTCGGCTTCCGAATGACGGGCCACTCGCGTTGGTACTCGGTAGCGAAGGTTTCGGGCTCGACGCGACGACCCTCGATGCATGTGATTCACGAGCGCGCATTCCGATCGCTCGCGATGTCGATTCGCTCAACGTGGGGCATGCCGCTGCCGTGGCCTTCGCACTCACACATCGTCCGGCGTGACACACTCGTCGTGATGAAACGGCTCGTCGCGCACTCGATACTGGTCGTCGTCACGTTGCTGATGCCGATCCAAACGAGCAACGTTCACGCATCGATCCCACCCGAACCGTTGCCGTTACGACTGGCGGACGACTCGCAATCGGACGCCGGGCTCCTCCACCTGGTCGGTCCCGAGGTTCCGACCGGTGCCGATCACGTGCGCTATCGCAACGCCGACAAAGCGATCCAAGTGGGGCTGGTTCCGCACGAACCCGGACCGCTCGACCTGTGGCTCCGCTCACCGGCACCATTCGGATCAACCATCACCCTGGTGGTGGAAGCGATGGCCGGTGAAGACACCGTGGTCGAATCGCTCGGCCGCATCACCTTGCTGACCGGCAATCGGCTGCTTCCGCTCCCGGCCGATTCGGGCACCGGACGACGCATGGTGGTCGACATCACCTCTCAACAGGTGTGGTTGGTCGAGTCGAGTGGTCGCGTGTCGTCGACATTCCTCATGTCGGGCCGACGCCGTGCGACCGAATCGGGCTTCGAGTTACGCGGTCGCTTCCGCGTGTACTCCAAGAGCGAGCGGTTGTGGACCCCCGAAGGCGCGTCGGGTCGCTTCATGGTGCGCTACCAACGAACGATGTCGAGTGTGGGCACCCACGGCATTCCGAGTGTCCGCAATCAATTGGTTCAGAGCATCGACGACTTGGGTTGGCCGTTGTCGGACGGATGCGCGCGTCTGGCGTTCAGCGACGCCAAGCGTGTGTACGGATGGGCCGGTATCGGCACCACCGTGGTCGTGGTCGGACGCTGACCTCGACGGCGCGGGTCAGCCGCCGTGCCGCGCCTTGTGCAGTTGACGGGCCTTGACCACGTCGAAGTAATCGGAGTCGAGGGTGAACAAGCCGTCGCGCAGAGTGTGCAGGGTCCAACCCGGGAACGATCCGTTCGGAACATGACACGTCCACTGCGACCAAGCGACGGTTTCTTCGCCTCCGCAGTCGTCGAGAGTGAACGTGACCCCTTCGTCGGGCATCTCGGTTTCCATACGACGTAGATACGCACTCACTGCCGCGTGCCCTTCGAACACGCCGTACACCTGATCGGTGAACACCGAATCGGGTGCGAACAGTGCAGCCAGTTCGCCGTAGCGCGCCGAGGTCTGGAGTTCCCAGAAGCGACGAACCAAGTCGGCCGCCGGTCCACCAGCGTTCGTGCCCTTGTTCTCCGCGGCGGCGAACCCCAAGTCGGGCGCACGATCGGGACGAATGCGTCGGTAGGCACCCGAGTCGACGTAATCGGCCGCGAAACACACCTGGCCGTCACGGAGTCGATACAGGCTCTGACCCTTGATCGGATGCTCGACGCCGTCGACCGGGACCACCATCTCCCAACGCGACCATCCGACGTGCGAGTCGGCCTTGGTTTCCCAGTTGGCGAAAAAAACACCCATCTTCGGGATGACTCGCTCCATCTCACCCATGAAGTCGGCGATGGCCGCCTGACCGCGCTGGGCACCCGCGAACGGGTCGCAGTACACCGCATCGTCGGTGAACAACTCGACGAGCCGCGTGTACCTCTGGTCGTCCTCGACCGAACCGAACCGCTGGATGATGTCGTATGCCGTCGCCATGGGCGCACGGTACAGAGTGGAGACGATGGGACTCGAACCCACGACCCCCTGCTTGCAAAGCAGGTGCTCTAGCCAGCTGAGCTACGTCCCCGAAGGGCTGACTCAGGTTAGCCGTCGACCCTGGTGGCACACCTCCACTGACGACGACTCCGAGCAACGGACCTACTGTTCAACTCATGACGACGACTGGCCTGCCCGGTGGACGACCGCCCCGCCTGAAGTTCGGAACCTTCCTCGCTCCGCATCACCCGGTGGGCGAGAATCCGACCCTCCAGTTCCAGAGCGACATCGAGTTCGCGGCCCATCTCGACCATCTGGGGTTCGACGAGTTCTGGTGCGGTGAGCATCACTCGAGTGGCTGGGAAATGATCGCGTCGCCCGAGATGTTCCTCGCCGCCGCCGGTCAGCGCACCAACAACATCATGCTCGGCACCGGTGTGGTGTCACTGCCATATCACCACCCGTTCAACGTGGCCCAGCGGATCGTCCAGCTCGATCACATGACGAAGGGACGCGCCATGTTCGGCACCGGGCCAGGTGCGCTTCCGAGCGACGCCTGGACCCTCGGTATCGATCCGCTCGTCCAGCGCGATCGCCAAGACGAGGCGATGGGCGTGATCTTGCGCCTCCTCCGTGGTGAGGATCGCTTCACGCACGAGAGCGACTGGTTCACGCTGCGCGACGCGCAGTTGCAGTTGCTGCCGGTGCAAGACGACATCCCGGTGGCCACGGCGTCCACGCTGTCGCCGTCGGGTATGCAGATGGCCGGCAAGTACGGCTGCGGTGTTTTGTCGATCGCGTCGAACAGCACCGCGGGTCTCGCCGCGTTGCCCACGCAGTGGTCGTTCGCCGAAGAGTCGGCGACCAAGCACGGCCAAGTCGTCGACCGCCGCAACTGGCGCATCCTCATGAGTTGGCACATCGCCGAGACTCGCGAGCAGGCTCGCAACGAAGCGGTGGACGGTCTGCAGCGCTGGCACAACGAGTACAACGTCTGGACTCTCGGTCGCCCCGGCGCACAGCACGTCGACGACAAGTGGGCCCTGCTCGATCAGACCGTGGGCGGTGGCGTCGCCGTCGTCGGTACCCCCGACGATCTCGTGAACGCCATTCGCAATCTCCAGCAACTCACCAGTGGGTTCGGTGTCGTGCTCGGCTTCGCGCACGACTGGGCCAACCGCGAGAACACACGACGCTCATGGGACCTGGTCGCGCGTTACGTGATCCCCGAGATCAATCGCACCACCGAGCGTCAGCGCGCGTCGATGAAGTTCCTCAACGACAACCAGGCCACGTTGATGGCGGGTGCTGGTGCGGCCGTGATGCAGAAGATCATGGCCGACGAGCGGGCATCGGCCGAGTTGGTCACGATGATGCAGCAGATGCAGGCGGGTCAGGACGATCGCGCGTCCACCTTTCGTCCCGGTGGCGGGGTGCGCGACGAGCAGTTGCCCACCTCGGCCGGCGAGTGAAGTAACCACGTCGAACTCGGTGGGCGTATTCTGCGTCCGTGCACGTCGACGTGATGACAACACCGTTACCGCTCGCTCAGATCGGCCCGTTCGCTCAACGCGTTCAGGAGGCGGGTTTCTCGGGTCTGTTGTTCACCGAAGGCGGACGCACGGCATATCTCAATGCCGCTGTCGCTTCGCAAGCCGCGCCCGGGCTGGCGTTGTCCACTGGCGTCGCGGTGGCGTTTCCACGTAGCCCGTTCATCACCGCCGCCACGGCGTGGGAATTGCAGGAATCGACGGGCGGAAACTTCCGCCTCGGTCTCGGGACGCAAGTGAAGACACACATCGTTCGTCGTTACGGCATGGCGTTCGATCGTCCCGGTCCGCGGTTGGCCGACTACGTCAGCGCGGTGAAGGCCTGCTTCGAAGCGTTTCGCACCGGACGGCTCGATCATCACGGCGAGTTCTACGACCTCGACTTCATCACACCGCAATGGAGTCCCGGGCCGATCGCAGTCGACGATCCGAGGGTGGATGTCGCCGCGGTGAATCCGTGGATGCTCGAGATGGCCGGGCGAGTCGCTGACGGAGTGCACGTGCATCCGATTGGTGAGCCGGGATATCTGCGGCGTCACGTCGTTCCTCGCGTGGCGGCCGGAGCGAGCACCGAGGGACGGTCGGTCGACGACGTCGCCCTCATCGTTCCGGTCATGACCATCGTTGGCGACACCGAAGCCGAACGGGCCGCCGATCGTGATCTCGTTCGATCAAGCCTGAGCTTCTACGGAAGTACTCCCAACTACGCGTTCATCTGGGACGAGGCCGGATTCGACGGCACCACCGCGCGCATCCGCGAGAAGCAGAAGGCCGGCGACTTCGCAGGTATGGCGCAACAGATCACCGACGATCACGTCGCCACGTTCGCGACCGAATCCACGTGGGACGGTCTGGCCGACGCGTTGCGGCAGAAGTACGAAGGTCTCGCTACTCGAATCGTTCTCTACAACGCCTCGCGCAGCCCCGAACGCTTCGAACGACTCGGCGAGATCGCACGGCGCATGTCGTCACGTTGACGTCGTCGTCGCCCGGGTGAACACGGGTTGAACCGCCGACGGGCTCCGCCCTTCGGCCAAACCCCCACCGGTAGCCTGCCCCCATGGCCGGCGAACTGATCTACGCATTCCGCATCATGCGGCTGCCGTTGCTCGACGCCGGCGGAGCCAGCATCGGCCGTGTCGACGACATCGTGGTCGTACCCGGTCGTTCGGGATCCTCGCCTCGCGTGGTCGGCTTCACCGCCACCAGCCAGCGCCGGCGCATCTTCGTGAACGCCGGCAAGGTGGCCGAGATCGGTGACGAGGGCGTTCGCCTGCGGTCGTGGGACATCGACCTCAACCCGTTCAAGCAGAAGAAGGGTGAGCGGCTCCTCGGCCGCGATGTGATCGATCGGCGCATCAACGGCGAGACAGTCACCGACGTGGCCTTGCGCTGGCGCTCCGACTCGCGCTCGGGTGGCTGGGACATCAGCCAGGTTCGTCTGGCCAAGCGCACCGCGCTGCGACGTCGGCCGAGTCACCGACTGGTCGAATGGACCGAGGTCGGCCATCTCTTCGCCGCCACCACCGAGATGGCCGCCGAAGCCGCGCGTCTGCACGACATGCACCCCACCGACGTGGCCAACGTCGTGCGTTCTCTGCCCGTGACCCAGCGTCGCCAACTGGCCGATGCCATGGATGACGACCGCTTGGCCGATGTGCTCGAAGAGTTGCCCGAGGCCGAGCAAGTCGGCCTCATTCAGGGTCTCGACATGGCGCGCCTCATCGCCGTGCTCGACGAAATGGAAGTGGACGACTTGGCCGACCTGTTGGCCGAATTGCCCGGCGATCAGCGAACCAAGATTCTCGAAGCGATGGATGACGAGGACGCCGACATGATGCGTCGCCTCCTCTCCTACGAAGAAGGCACCGCTGGTGGTCTGATGACCCCGGAGATCATCGTGCTCGGACCCACGTCCACCGTGGCCGAGGCGTTGGCCCAAGTGCGCGACCCCGAATGGCTGGTGTCGATCGCGGCTCAAGTGTTCGTGTGTCGTCCCCCGTACAAACCACCCACCGGGAAGTACCTCGGTGTGGTTCACTTTCAGCGACTCTTGCGCGAGCCCCCCAGCATGGAACTCGGCAAGTGTCTCGAAACCGAACCAACCATCACCCCCGACATCAGCGACCGCGAGGTCGCCGAGCGTCTGGCCTCGTACAACATGCTGTCGATCGGCGTGTGTGACGAAGCTGGCCGTCTGCTCGGAGCCATCACGGTCGACGACGTGCTCGACCGCACTCTGCCGACGGGCTGGCG
Source organism: Actinomycetota bacterium (assembly GCA_016871355.1). Taxonomy (GTDB): domain Bacteria; phylum Actinomycetota; class Acidimicrobiia; order Acidimicrobiales; family Ilumatobacteraceae; genus Casp-actino8. The sequence goes on along the minus strand of VFZC01000008.1, from coordinate 2,506 downwards.
ACAGCGACGACGACAGGAAACGCCCAGCCGTATCGGCTGACGCTCGACACCGCATGTAACGAACACACCGAAGGAAAGGAGGCGCCATGAAGAATCGAGCACGACTCGCCGTTCCGCGTCAGCGCCGCCGCCTCGGATATCACTACGACCCGGATGCCTTCGGGCAGTTCTCCGAGTCGATCGCTCGCACTCTCGGGACCGCGCGATTCCTCGTGTGGCAGTCGGGTGTCATCGCCGTCTGGATCGCGTACAACCTCGTCGTTCCCGAGGACTGGCGCTTCGACCCGTGGGGTCGCGGACTCGTGCTGCTCACCCTGCTGTTGTCGCTGCAGGCGTCGTACGCCGCACCGTTGATCCTGCTCGCACAGAATCGCCAGGAAGCCCGCGACCGGGCCCAGACCGAACTCGACCGCAAAGTGGCCGAGCGCACGCAGGCCGACACCGAGTTCCTCGCGCGCGAGATCGCGAGTGTTCGTATGTCGCTCACCGATGTGGCCACCACACAAGACGTGCGCGATCTCGTCGATCTCGACGAGTTGCGACAGAAGGTCGACTACTTGACCGAGGTCGTGGAGAAGTTGGCAGCGCGGCTCGACCGCGAGCACTGATCGCAACGACCCATGAGGTCGAGCCGGTGACCGATCAGCGTGAAGCCAGCGTCCTTGATGGCTGGTGACACTCCGTCGCTGAGCAGTCGCTCCACGTCTTCGGGTACTTCGATGTCGACCACCTTGCCGCAGTCGACACACACCAAGTGGTGGTGATGACCCTTCAGGTCTTCGGCGAGTTCGAACGCGGAGCGCTCGCCGGTGGTGAGCACCTTCACGACGACGCCGGCTTCTTCGAGAACCGACAGATTGCGATACACCGAACTTTGCGGAAGATCACTGGCGGCCGCAGTGATCTCCGTGGTCACGAGCGGATGAACTGCCGACGACAGGATCTGCACGAGTTTGCGGCGACCAGTCGAATAGCGCTGATCGATCGCGCGAAGTCGTTCACTCGCCACATCGTGCACGTCGCGACGCGTTTGGCTCATGGCTCGAATGTACAGCGGCGCGCGATGGCGAGATTCGTCAAGAACCCGAACCGATGTACTCGAAGACGGAAACTCCACGCTGAATGACTGCTGTCACCAATGCTTCGTCGTCGAGCTGTCCGTCACCGAGAACCACCACACCACACGGTGCCGTGGCTCCACGGCCGATCACTTGATCGGCGACCGATGCGGCAACGGCCGCGGCCACGATTGCGGTCCGTTCGGCAATGCCGGCCACTTCGGTCACCCGCTGACCGTTCTTCGAGCCGCGAATCTCCACCCGCAGACCACCGAGTCCGCCTTCGGCGTGAGGTGGCGACATCATCGGAAGGCGCGCGGTGAGGCGATCGCGACGTGTGGCCGACACACGCGCGCTGATGCGTTGAGTACTGGCGAACGCGCGCTGCAACACGATCGGGTCGGCCAGTTCGGCGCGGTAGCAGTCCTTGCCGCCGATGGGTTCGGGAAACCACAGGAGTTCGCGGCCCGAACCGCCGGGGCGTTCGATCCATTCGCCGTCGTGCCAGCCGAGTGCATCGCCGCCCAGGGCACGATGGTGCTGACGCGCGCAGGCCGGCCCGCCGGTCCCGTGGAACGCCACATGAATTTCGTCCACGATGTCGACGCGACGCGACAACTCGGCCGCCAACAAACCCGACATTCCCGGGCTCGCAGCGGCTCCCACGACCAGGCTGCGGTTGAGACGGCGACATTCGTCCTCCAACGACAACATCGCGTGTACGTCGTCCGGATCGTCGGTGGTGGAGATCACGTTCACGCCACGGTTGATCAGGTCACGGGCGATCGCGCCGTGCGGAGCCGGGCCACACAGCACCGCGGCCGCCACGCGATCACTCGAGAGGTCGTCGATCGCGAAGACGCGTTGTGCGTCGGGGGCACCGTCGATGTCGGCCAGAACGAACGGGTCGTGAACCACCACCGGAACGCCAGACGAGGTGAGTTGATGTGCGACTCGCGAGCCGACGGCTCCGAGGCCGACGACGGCGCAGGGTGTCACGAGCGAGGCCGCGACAATTCTCGCCATCCGCCGCGCTCGGGAGGTACTCCACCCCGACCGCGCACACGAATGGCAGCAGCGATGATTCCGGCGAACGAGAGAGCAGCCATAGCTCGGCGCAAGATCTTCACGATGATGAAGTTAGCGAGAAAGCAAAGTGGCGGGGCTTCGCAGACCCGCCACTCACCATCTCATTCCACGATCATCAGACTTCACTCAGTGCGTCACATGGATTCAAGGGCAAACCGGTCTTCAAGTTCGGGCCGGCGAAAGTGGTGTTGTCCGTCTAGGGCCGAAGAAAGGAAACTGGTCCGGGCTAACCACCAGATCAAGGCTGACCCGGCCTTGGCTGACCGCCACCAGGCTGACCCGGCTGACCGCCACCCGGCTGACCCGGCTGACCCGGCTGACCGCCGCCCGGCCTTGGCTGACCGCCACCAGGCTGACCC
>VFZC01000007.1 GCA_016871355.1 Actinomycetota bacterium | reverse complement strand
CCGGGTACGAATTCTCACGCACCTCGTACCGAATCTTTGCGAGCGTGAGAACCACAGTCGGTACGGTCGAAGCGTGAACACGTTCTTCGGTCTTCCCGCCCATCCGCTCTTCGTGCACCTACCGGTCGTGTTGGTACCGCTGGGTTTCATTGGCGCGCTCTTCATGATCGCGCGACTGGCCTGGTGGCAGCGCCTCGCCTGGCCGACCGTGATCGTCACCGCGGCGGGAACCCTGGGCGCGATCATGGGGGCGAACAGTGGCGAAGCGCTCGAAGAAGCAGTCCGCGATCGGAGTGTCCGCGAGCTGGTGCGTGAACACGTGGAGGCCGGCGACATGGCCCGCGCGGCGGCGATCGTCTTCTTCATCGTCATGGTGGTGGCCGTGTTCGGACCACTCTTCGTGAAGGCTGTGGCCGCCAAGAAGTGGTGGCGTCCAGTGGTCGCCCTGGCCATCGTCGTGAGCGGGGCGTTCGCCAGTTGGTCGATGTACGACGCCGGCCATTCGGGCGCGAAGTCGGTGTGGAACGAGGTCAAGGTCACCGGCGAAGGTGACGGCGACTGATCAGCCGGTGTAACTGGCCACCACGTCGGGGTGGCTCACCACCTCGGCAGGCGTGCCGTTGGCGATCACGCGGCCCAGGTTCATCGCAACCAGGCGGTCGCACACGCGGGTCAGAACGGGCAGGTCGTGTTCGATGATCACGATGCCCACACCGGTGCGTTCGCGCCAGGCCATCACGCTGTCGCCGAAGCTCTCGCGCTCGGTGCTCGACAAACCAGCCGTCGGTTCATCGAGCAACACGAGAGTGGGCGACGACGCGAAGGCGCAGGTCATCTCCAGCACGCGGCGCAGTCCAGTGGGGAGCGACCCCACCTGAACGTGGCGGTACTGCGCGATGCCGAATTCGTCGAGGAGTTGGCGGGCGCGCTTTTCGTCGTGACTCGAACTCAGTGCGACGAGAACCGTTTCGAGAGCGGTGAGGCTCGGGAACAACTGCGCCGACTGGAACGAACGAGCGATGCCGAGTCGCGCGCGGGCGGTGGGTCCGAGTCGCGACACGTCACGACCGCAGAAGACCACGCGGCCCGTCTGCGGACGAGTGAAGCCGGAGACGATCTCGAAGAGAGTCGTCTTGCCGGCGCCGTTGGGTCCGATGAGTCCGACGATCTCGCCGGCATCGACGGTGAGTGATGCATCCTCGACCGCGGTGATCGATCCGAATCGGCGGGTGACCGTCTCGACGTCGAGTAAACGGCCGCTCGGACGCTGTGCGCTGAACGGTTCGCGTTCGAGATGGGCCTCGTGGGCTTCTTCGGTCACGGTGTGGGGGCGCATCCGGTTGCGGATGGCATCGAACAAACCGGTGATGCCGCGGGGCTGTTGCGTCACGAGAATCAACCAGATGCCGGCGATGCCGGCACGCGCTTCGGCCGGTGGTTGCAGGAACAAAGGCAGGCCCACCAGATAGGCCGCGCCCAACACCGGACCGATAAGCGAACCGAGTCCACCGATCACGGCCACGGTGACGGCATCGATCGAGAGTGCCACCGGGAAGTTGGCCGACGACAACGAGGTGTAGGCGTGCGCGTAGATCGCACCGCCGATACCGGCCACCAATCCACCGGCGAAGGCCAACTGCAATTTCGTCGAGATCGCCGACACCGCCATGGCTCGCGCCGCGTCTTCGTTGTCGCGCACGGCCACCACGTTGCGGGCGAACGCGGTCCGACGGATCCAACGTACGAGCAACAACACTGCGACGAGAGCCGCCAGGGCGACCCAGTAGTAGCCGCGTCCGGAGGCCAGATCGATGCCGCCGATCGATCCGCTCGGGCGGGACGGCGATTGCCGAGTGCCGAGCAGCCAGCCGCGATCGAGGAGATAGGCCGATGTGACGAGGGCGAACGACAACGTGGCCACGGCCAACTGCGGACCGCGCACGCGCAACGACGGAATGGCGATGAGGGCCGACACGGCACCGGCGATCACGGCGCCACACACCACGGCGACGGGGAACGGAACGTTGTCGGCAGCGGCGCGAATCGAGACCGCACCGGCCAGTCCGCCGAGCGCGAACTGGGCGAGGGTGAGTTGACCACCCAGACCGGTGACGAGATTGACCGAGATGCCGACGATCGCCACCGCGATCACGAGTGTGGCGTTCACCGCATCGCTGGCATTGGCGTACATCGGCACCGTGGCCGCGGCCGCGACGGCGATCACGGCGATGACAATCGAGAGTGGTCGCAGCGGTGCGCGATGCGGGGCACCGACTTGGGTCCAGGGTTCGGCGGCCTTGCGGCCGCGCTGCCGCTCGGCGGCGAGGGCCAGTGCGACCGCGGCGAGAATGACGATCTCGATCCAGCCTTTGGCGCCTTCGCTGGTGGTCATGACCTGTTCGATCACGCCGATGGTGAGAGCGACCGCAACCGCCACACCGAAACTGGCGAAGCGCGCGATGGCGGCGGCGGCGAGTCCGCGCAACAGCAGGTCGGGGCCGAGCGCTTCAGGAGTCACCACGCCCACGGTCGGAAGAATGAACATGGCGGCCACGGCGGACACCGCACCGGCCAGGGCCCACGACCACACCATCATCGTGCGCGGCGGAACTCCGCTCATCGACGCGACATCGGGATTGGCCGCGGCGCCACGAATGGCCAAGCCGGTCTTCGACAACCACAAGAACACGCCGAGCCCGAGAAGGAGCAACGGCGCGACGATTCCTTGTGCCGCGTACGGCTTGGTGATCAGAAGTGAACCGATCGATCCGGTGGGCATGCCGGCTGGTTGGGGGAACGCTTCACCGCTCAGGCCGTCGGGGTTGAGGGCGAGCGACAAGACGACGAAGAAGGTGGAGAGTCCGAGCATCGCCACCATCGGAATGACCTTGGGTGACGACGAGAGTGGTTTGATCACCACGACTTCGGTGGCCGCACCGGCCCCGGCCGACACCAATACACCCACCGCGAACGCCAACCAATACGGAATGCCGTACTGCTGAATGGCGAGCGACATGAACGCCGCCCCCAGAAGACCGATCGACGAGTGGGCGAAGTTGATGACGCCCGATGAGCGGTAGACCAGAACGAGACCCGCCGCGAGCAATGCGTAGGTGCTGCCGGTGAACAGACCGAGCGCGACACCACCCGTCGTGATGTCGAAGTCGCCGAGGGCGACGGCCCACATCACGATGCCGCCCTGTTGGCCAGGACCGAGCTCATGCCATCGAGATGGATGGCGCGGATCAGGTCGGGTTGTGCGCGCAATTCGGCGGCCGGGAAGTCGGCCACGATCGCACCGCGTTCGATGCACACCGCGCGTTGCGCCAACGACAAAGCCACCGAGGTCGACTGCTCGACGATCACCATGGCGACTCCTTCGTCGTTGAGCCGGCGGATGGCCGGTCCGAGATCGGCGATCGCGGCGGGGGAGAGCCCGAGCGTGAGTTCGTCGATGAGCAACAGGCGCGGCCGCAACATGACGGCACGCGCCAGAGCGAGCATTTGACGTTCTCCGCCCGAAAGAGTTCCGGCCGACTGGCGCAGACGTTCTTTGAGTTTGGGGAACGTCTCGAACGCGCGCTCACGAGCGGCTCGCATCTCGGCGACCGAGAGTGTGTTGGCGAACAGGCGCAAGTTGTCGTCGACCGTGAGCGGTCGGGCGATGGCGGCCTCGGGACTGATGAGCATGAGTCCGGCGCCCGCACGTCCGGCCGCATCGAGCCCGGCCAGATCGACGCCGCTGTATTGCACGCGACCCGACCAGGTGGGATGCAGGCCCGCGATGCTGCGCAGCAACGTCGTCTTGCCGGCGCCGTTCGGTCCGAGGAGAGCCACCACTTCACCGGGAGCCGCCGCCAGGTCGACCGAGAAGAGAACCTGAAGAGCGCCGTAGCCGGAGTCGAGGCGACGGACGTCGAGCAGAGCCGTGTCGCGCGAACGCGACGAACCAACCGCACTGACCATCGGTTCGGCCACCGGTTCGAGGTCGATGATCGTGAGGCGACGCAGACGGCGAATCGACTGATGAAGAACGATCACCGCGGCGATCGTGAGCCACCAGGTGTGATGGCGCGGTTCGGCGATGCTGGATGCAACGAGACCGAGCGCGCTACCGAGGAGTGCGCGTCCGATCACGCGACCGACGGCGACAGCGCGACCAAGTGGTTCGGGATCGCACGACACGATGCCGCTGGCGAACACGATGGCCGCCCCCGAACAGGCGATCGCGATGCCCCATCCGGTGGCGGCTCCGACGAGGGTGTGTGACGTGATACCCGCCAGTGCGGACAACGCACCGATGGCGACGGTGGCGTGCAGGGTCTGAACAAGTCGACTGGTGGTGTCGGAGCGGCGTGAATCGATGAGATGCCCGAGGCCGCCGATCACCAACGCGCCCAACGCTCCACCCACGAGAGTGAGGAGTGGGTAACGCGGGCCCACGACCGAATCACTCCGAATCTGAGTCGCCGCGAGCGGCCACAGGCCGACGGCGAGGAACGCGATGAGTCCGATCGGCCGTTTGATCACCTCGGCGACTGGTCGGCCGTCGGCTTCACGAGTGACGAGACGCGGATCGAACGTGGACGAGACGGCCACCGAATCGGGCTGACTCCATCCGAGGGCACCGGCGACGATGAGCGCGATGCCACCGACCGCGGTGACCACACCCCAGTCGACGACCGGCGACCAGGTTGCGTAGGCCAACGCACCGGCCACACCGACGGCGGAGGCACCGACCGACAGGGCCGAACCGACGAAGCGTTGCGATTGCGCGCGCTCGAGGGCGACCGCATGAGCGAGAACCGAGGCCGACGACAAAGCGACGAGGGCGAGAACTCCGAGGGTCACCCAGCCGGGATCACCGATGTCGACGAATCCGACGGCCAGGGCGCCGGCCGCCAGCGCGACGATGCGCCGCGATCGCGATGCGGCCACGGCGTTCGCGATGGCGACACCGATCACGAGAGCGACGGCAACGAGTGCGAGGAACGGGCGAATCGAACGGTCGGCGTCGAACGCGATCACGTCGATGCGCGTGAGAACGAGGGGGAGCGGAACCGCCGCGCCCGCGATCGCGAGCAGATCGCACCACTGAGCGGGATCGCGGTACCAGGGGCCCTTCGTCATGACGGGAAGCCCACCGTTTCCTTGGTGAGCGTGAAGCACAGGCACGTGGAGTCCCAGATGGTCGCGCGGAAGCCGGCCACTCCGTCGAACGAGCCAGGGGTGAACGCCGACGCGTAGTTCGATGCGCTCATCCACGACGATCCGAGTGCGGTGAATTGCTCGGCCATCGCCGAGGCGGTGAGTGCGCGTCCGCTCAGACCCCGCCCGGCTTGTTCGAGCATGGCCAGCGCATCGCAGTACACGAGAGCCTCGCGCATGTTGGCGCGCTCGGCGAAGGTGTGACCGGCCGCGGCGAGCACGTCGATGCAACGCTGCTCGGATGGGTTGCCGGGGCGCGGATACTCGGAGTCGGCGATGTCGAACGCGGGCTGGATGGAGATACCGATCGCGCCGTCGAGGGCCATCGGCATCTCCCGCTTGATGAAGTCGGGATTGTCGAACGAGGTGATGGCGTAACGCGGGAAGTACTCCTGCGGGATGGCCGTGGTGACGAGGAACGCCAGGAGTCGCGAGCCGCCCACGACGATCACTCGGTCGATGCCTTGATCCTTGAACTCGAGAACCGCTTGGTCTTGACCGGCCTGCAGCGTGGCGCCGGACGTCGGGTCGATCCATTGTATGTCGGAGGGTTCGATGCCGAGCGAGGCGAGTGTGGGGGCGAGATCTTGTTCGACCACTCGGCGGTTTTCGGAACTGTCGATACCGACGATGCCGAGTTTGGCGCCATCGGCGAAGAACTGATTGTCGGACAACGCGACCGCGAGACCGCGCAGCAACTTTCCGTACTCGGGCATGATCGGCTGCCAGAGATACGGCGAGAATTCCTCGAGCGTCTGCTGATCGACCGGGAAGAACGTCTGGTCGATCATGAGCGTCTGGCGATTGGCGTAGCACGGGCGGGCGTTCGACTGCACCTGGCCGTAGAGAACCACGGCGAACACCGGGTCGTCTTCGGTGAAGGTGCGGCAGAGTTTCTCTTCGGTGTCGGGGCTGTCCAGCAATGCATCGAACACGACGATCACCGGCTCGATGGTCCGGCCGCCGATCCCGCCACGGGAATTCGCGTCGGCGACCAAGGCCTCGATCTGACCCTTCACGTCGCCCACTTCTGGCGAGTCGAAGCGCAACAACTTCTTCAACTGCGTCTGGTCGACGATGATGAAGCCGATCTTCACCGTGGTGTCGGTGACACCGGGCCCGGAGAGTTCTCCCGATGCGTCGCCTCCCGACGACGTCGCCGACTCGACTGCGGCACTGGCCCGGGCGGCCTCGCGGGCGAGTTCGGTGCGCTTGGGTCCACAGGCCCCGACGACGAGACCGAGCAGAGCGATACCGACGACGAGACGGGCGGCCCGACTCACTTGCGTCCCCATTCGCTCACGCGCGGGTTCTTGGCGAACGCTTCGAGGGGTTTGGTGTCCATTCGTCGCGGGTCCTTCGACAGCGCGGCTTTGGCGAATGCGATCGTGAGACCGGAGATCAGGCAGCGAACTTCGCCGTCGAGAGCCTGCGACTCGGGGGTGGGGTCGGCGTCGAGGAAACCGCGCGCCGTGGTGGTGTCACCCGGGTGTCCCATCACCATGTGCGATCCACCGTCGATGACCACGTAACGGCTGAGCACATGGGACGAAACCGCTCGATCGAACGTGGCCTTCACCGGATCGTGATCGGCGCCACCTTTGTAACGATCGGCGCTCTGGCGAATGACACCGTCGTCCGATCCGGAGATGAGCAGGACGGGAACGTCGTCGAGAACCGGTAGCACGGTGTCCTTGGGATGACCGAGCATGAGGGCCGGCATGGTGTGCGCGCCGTACGTGATGACTCCGCGCAAACCGGGGAACCATTCGCGTTTCGCATTCTCGAGCGCGACGGTGCCGCCGGCCGAGTGTCCGATGAGAACGAAACGACTGGCATCGATCAGACCGGTGATGGGTCCTTCGCGCTCGAGGCGATGGAGAGCACCGAGCAGGGGAGCGATGGCCGTGGCACTGGGTCGGGTGCCGTACGTGTCGGGTGCGACCGCGGTGATGTCGAGACCCGGTGACAACGCGAGGTTGCCGGGCATGAGTTCGTCGACGAAGTCGAAGGTGATCGTGGCGATGCCTTCGTTCGCCAATGACACCGCGAGCCAGCGGTACTGATCGGAGCCGACGTTGATGCCGGGCATGATGATCGCGAGCGGCCACGGGGCTCGGTCGGTGAGCGCGGGCAACATTCCCGAGAGTCGTTCGGCATCGGAGCCTGTGTATTCGGCCGGGTAGTGCAAGCGGAAGTGAACCGTGTCGTGGGGCGCGCGGGCCTGATGAATCTTGGCCGCACCGTGCAGTGCGCGAATGAGTGGTTTGTTGGTCACGACGGTGAGTTTCCCGCCGCGACGCGTGCGCGAATGGATTCGATACGGCGACGGCGTTGCTTCTCGCGACGAACGAGGAGCCAGATGACGAAAGCACCGAGCGCACTCACCACGGCCGAAACGACTCCGGTGGATTGATCGCGCAACCACGACGTCACGGGATCGAAGACTTCCTCGGCCATCAGACCGGTCACGTACGTGAGGAATCCGACCAACGGACCGAGCCAGACGTAGCGCGATACACCGCGGCTGCCCGCTGTTCCCGACATCGTCCCCTCTTTCGTGTCGATCGGTGTGGTGGTTCGTCTATTGGTAGAGAGGGTCGGGCATCGGCCCGACCGAACGCGAGCGAACTGGCTGCACGATGGTGGGGGCGACCGTGTGCTTCAGTTCGGGACCCCAATTGACCGCGTTGCCCTTCATCTCGATCGACGCTTCGGTGGTGTACCAGTCGACGAGATCGCCGTCGCAACGCAACAACCAGGTGCAGCCAACTTCTTCGGCTGCGGTGAAGTCACCGTGACGCACGAGGGCCGGACGGAAGAAGTACGTGCCGGGCCACATCTTTCCGAAGTTGTAGTCGAAGCCGCCCTCGAGGCAGTACGCCTCTTCATAAACCGGATGATGCGCGAGTGGATGTTCGCGCCACCCCGGCTTGGCCTTAATGAGGCGCGTGTAGAAGCCGGTCTTGGCGTCGCGGTGCAGCATCTTGATGAAGAGTCCGGGAACGGGCGTTCCACCGAGATCGAAACGCATCGGACTGCCGATTTCGACCGGCAACCACTCTTCTTCGGCGCTGTGATGGATGACGAGCACTTGATCGTCACGAACTCCGGCACGATCGGCCGATGCGAGATCGAATCCCCAGTCGCCGTACTCGCGGAAGAACAGGATCTCGGTGCCGGCTTTCACCGAAATGGCCGGGGTGAGAACACCGGTGGGGGCCATCCAGTAGCCGCCAGGCCCCAGACGCTCGTCGCCGATGGTCAACTCGCCCGACAGGACGAACCACTCGGTTTCGGCGTGGTGCACTCCGGCCGGGCGATGCCAGTCGGTGACGAACTGGACCTTGGCCGACAGTGAGCCGTCCTCTTCGTCGTAGGCGAGGTTGCGCTGCCGGGCGGTCCCGTCGGCATGGACGAATTCGCCCCCGTGCCAGATGTAGTCACGTTCGTCGACGAGTTCGACGTGCGGTCGCATGGCCCCTCCTCCGTGCGGTTCTTACTCTCGGAACGCCGTTCCGTTACGGCCGAGCATAACCCAGACGCGCCGACAGCCCGGTCGTCGCCTCGAGCAGACGACGGGCGAAATCGTTGGTGAGCGGTGCGAAGCGTTCGAGCGGTCCGCAGATGGAAATCACGCCCACCGGGCCCTCGTCGCTGAACACCGGAGCGGCGACCGATGCCGCCCCGACCTGACGCTCACCGAACGACACCGCGTAACCGACCCGACGAATGGATTCGAGCTCTCCGCGCAATGCATCGCGGTCGACGATGGTCTGCGGGGTGAGGGCATCGATGGCGCCGGTCGCGAGATACGCGTCGATCTCTTCGCTCGGCAGAAACGCGAGGAGCGCCTTCGACGAGGCACCGGCGTGGAGCGGAAACATTCTTCCGAGCGACACCGTCATGGTCACTTCGCGATCGGGAGTGACCTGGTCGATGTAGGTGCGCGACCAATCATGGCGAAGCGACAAGGTGGCCGTTTCGTCGGTGGTGCGCGACAACTGCACGAGGGTCTGACGGGCGAGAGTGCGCAGATCGAGACGACTGCGGTAGGCCGACGCCAGTTGGAGCACGCCCGGGCCGAGCGAGTAGCGGCGGCTTTCGGGATCGGCGATCACCACATCGCGATCGCACAGTGAGGTGAGGATGCGGTGCACCACGGCCTTGGAGATGTCGAGCTCGGTGGCGATCTCGGTGATCCCGAGCGTGGCCCCTTGGCTGGTGGTGAAGAGCATCAAGACGTCGATGGCCCGTTCGACACTGGTGGTGCTGCCCCGGGACTTCGCGTGAGCCGGCTCGCGGGTCGAGCGTCTGGTGCTCATTCCGCCCCCTTTCTGATAGAACGGACCCTATCGGAATCCTGTTCCCCCTAGCGGAACAGATCGGATGGAGGGGACATGACGGGCAGTGGGCCGTTGTCGGGCGTGCGCGTGGTCGACGCGAGCACCGTCCTGGCCGGACCCCTGACCGCGCAGATCCTCGGTGACTTCGGGGCCGACGTCGTGAAAATTGAACATCCGACGGCCGGCGACTCGTTCCGCCATCACGGGGCCGTGGTCGACGGACATGGTGTGTGGTGGAAAACGGTCGGTCGCAACAAGCGAACCGTTGGCCTCTATCTCGGCGACCCCGACGGGGCCGAGATCTTCAAGCGCATCGTGCGCGACACCGACGTCTTGGTCGAGAACTTCCGACCCGGCACGCTCGAGAAGTGGGGACTCGGTCCCGAGGTGCTCCACGTGATCAATCCGCGGCTCGTGATCGCGCGCATCACCGGATTCGGGCAGAGCGGTCCGTACGCGGCGCGGGCCGGATTCGGAACTCTGGCCGAAGCGATGTCGGGATTCGCCGCGGCAACCGGTGAACCCGACGGTCCGCCCACGTTGCCACCCATGGGACTGGCCGACACTCTCACGGGCTACGCGGCGGTTTCGGCGGTGATGATGGCGTTGTACCACCGCGACACCGTGAGTGGTCGCGGGCAGGTGATCGACGTGTCGTTACTCGAACCGATGATGACGGCGGTGGGGCCGGGACCGTCGGTGTATTCGCTCACCGGTCGGATCGCACCTCGCGTGGGCAACCGTTCGGTGGCCAACGCGCCGCGCAATACGTACCGCACGTCCGATGGGCGTTGGGTCGCCATCTCCACTTCGGCCTCGCCGATCGCCGAGCGAGTGATGCGCCTGGTGGGCCGGGCCGACGTGGTGTCCGAACCGTGGTTCGCATCGGCCGCGGGTCGGGTGGCCCATGTCGATCTTCTCGATGGTGCGGTGGCCGACTGGATCGCCGCCCGCTCGTTCGACGACGTGGTGGCGGCGTTCGAAGCCGCCGAAGCCGCGGTGGCTCCGGTCTATACCGCCGCAGATCTGTGTGCCGATCCGCACGTTCGTTCGACGGGGATGCTCACCGAGGTGCCCGACGAGCACTTCGGTTCGCTGCTCATGGGCAACGTGTTGTTCAGAATGTCGGACACACCCGGGTCGATTCGTTTCACCGGTCGCGAGTTGGGGGCCGACACCGACGAGGTGTTGGGCGAAGTCGGCGTCGACGCGGAAACCATCGAGAAGTTGCGAGGCCAGGGAGTTCTCGCGTGAGCTCGAACGTTCAGCCGTTGCTCGAGGCCGTCGGTCGCGGTGTCTCCATCGTCGATCTGGCTCGGCCCATGGTCGTCGGAATGCCGCAGTCGCCGAACCATCCCGAATTCCGCCTCAGCATGCCCCGCCGCCACGGCGACATGGTTCGCGACGACGGCGGTTCGGCCGCGAACGATCTGCTCGTCACGGGCACGCACGTGGGCACTCACATCGACGCCCTCGGTCATGTCTCGCATTGCGGTGATCTCTATGGGGGAGTCAAGGCCGACGACGCACAGCGCGGCGGGCGTTTGTCGACCCATGGAGTCGATCACATCGAGCCGATCGTCACGCGCGGTGTCTTGATCGACGTCGCGGCCTCACTCGGACGTCGGACGCTCGACGGAGGTGAAGAGATCACCCCGCGTCTTCTCGACGATGCCGTCGCCTGGAGTGGAGTCGCGCCCAGACCGGGCGACGTGATCCTGGTTCGTTCCGGTTGGGGATCGAAGTGGAGCGACGGCGCGGCCTTCGTGGGCAAGGACACGGGTGTTCCGGGTGTGGGCGAAGCCGGCGCACGGTGGTTGGCCGATCGCTCTCCGCGCGCCGTCGGTGCCGACACCATCGCGTTCGAGTGTTTGCCGCCGGGTCGAGGTCACGCCCTGCTTCCGGCCCACCGCGTGCTGCTCGTCGAACGCGGTGTCAACATCATCGAAACACTTGACCTCGAGGTTCTCTCCGAACGCCGAATGCACGAGTTCGTTTTCGTGTTGGCTCCCTTGTCTCTCGTCGGTGCCACCGGTTCGCCGGTCCGTCCCCTCGCGGTGGTGAACTCATGACCACACTTCTCGAACGACTCGGGCGTTTCGCCGCCGAGTCGATGCATCGTACGCTCCCGGCCGATGTCGCGGCGTCGGTTCCCGGTCGTGTGCTCGACATCCTCGGCATCTGCGTCCGGGCGACCGAAGTCGACTCCACCGATGCGATCCGCTCGTTCGTACAAGGTCAGGGCGGTATCGGTCGTTGCACGGCGGTGGGGTTCGCTTCGGGGATGCCGGTCACCACGGCCGCGTTCGTGAACGGAGTTCTGGCCCATTCGCTCGACTACGACGACACGCATCTGCCGTCGATCCTTCATCCGTCGGCGAGTGTGGTTCCGGCGGTGTTGGCCGCGGCCGAGGAGTACGGCAGTGCACCACACGACACCATGAACGCGGTCGCCATCGGTCTCGAGTTGGTGGTTCGCCTCGGAATGGCCGGCTACGACCAGGCGTCGCATCAATCCGAGTTCTTCGAGCACGGCTGGCACGCCACGTCGATGTGCGGAGCCATCGGCGCCGCGGGTGCGGTGGCCGCCTTGGCCCAAGGAACTGCGGAAGAATGCGCGCACGCCATGGCCATCGCGTGTTCGATGGCCTCGGGGATCATCGAGGCCAATCGCACCGGTGGCACGGTCAAACGAATCCACTGCGGCTGGGCCGCTCAGGCCGCCGTGACCGCGGCCCAACTGGCGTTGGCCGGTCTGACCGGCGCTCCCACCGCACTGGAGGGACGATTCGGCTTCTACGGTGCGACGTTGCGCGACAAGTGGTCTCCCGATCCGTTGCTCGACGGTCTCGGTACCGAGTGGAACGTGGCCGACATCTTCTACAAGCCGTATCCGGCCAACCATTTCACGCACGCCGGTATCGATGCGGCCATCGCCTTGCGTAGTCAGGGTCTGCGTCCCGAACACGTCGCCTCGGCGACCCTCGGAGTCGCCACGGCAACGGTGCGCACGATCGGTGACCCGATCGACATGAAGCGCACTCCGCCCACGGGTTACGCCGCACAGTTCTCCGGCCCGTACACCGTGGCCGCCGCGCTGTTCGGCGGTGGCGGACTCGGACTGGGCCTCGACGACTTCACCGACACTCTCGCCAAAGATCCGCGTCGACGCGAACTCATGAAGAAGATCACGGTGGTGGGTGACGCGGCGTGTGATGCCGTGTACCCGTACGAGTTCCCGGCGGTTCTCACCGTCGACACGATCGACGGCCGAGAGTTGCATTGCGCGGTCATGGAGAATCGGGGTGGCCCTCGCCGTCCGTTGTCGAACGCCGAATTGCGGGGCAAGTTCGAGCAGAACGTGGATGGTTTGTTGAAGCCCGACGCGGCGGCCCTGGTGGCCGATGTGCTCACGAGTGCGGCCCCCGACGTTAGCGTCGTCATGACGCAGCTGGCCTCGATCGAGAGCACGGAATCGTGAGCCTCGATCCCGTTCTGCTGGCGGTCATCAACGGTCGCCTCGAGCAGATCGCTGACGAGATGGACGCAACGTTGTTCCGCTCGGCGTTCAATCCGATCATCGCCGAGGCGCACGACGCGTCGCACGGGATCTATCACGCGCACACCGGAGCGACGCTCGCGCAGGGATCGAATGGTCTCCCGGTGTTCGTCGGTTCGATGGCCGGTGCGGTGCGTCTGGCCATCGCGACGATGTCGGCCGACAGTGAACGTCGTGGGGGACGGGCCGACGTCGACGGTGCGGTCGAGTCGGGCGCGGTGCGTGATGGTGACGTGTACTGCTTCAACGACCCCTACGAGGGCGGTACTCATCTCAACGACCTGAAGATGATTCGTCCGTTCTTCCGGGACGGTCGGATCTGGTGTCACTTGGCATCGGTCGGTCACTTCACCGACGTGGGCGGCAACGTGCCGGGCAACTACAACCCGGCCGCGCGAGACATCCAACAAGAAGGAACTCTCATTCCGCCGGTGCTCATTCGTCGCGCCGGTGAGACCGACGAGCGAGTGGTCGACCTGGTGTGCTCGATCTCGCGACAACCGGTCAATGCCTACGGCGACATGCAGGCGCAGTTGAACGCACTCGATCTCGGGGCGCGTCGCTTGGGCGAACTCCTCGACGAGTACGGCGACGACGTGGTTCACGAAGCCCTCGACGAACTCACCCGTCGCGCCGCGACGCTCATGCGATCGAGTATCGACAAGTTGCCCGACGGTGTGTACCGCGCCGTCGACTATCTCGACAACGACGGATCGTCGGCCGATCTGGTGGAAGTTGCGCTCACGATGACGGTCGAAGGAGATCGTCTGCGGCTCGATTTCAGCGGCACGTCGGGTGCTGTCACCGGACCGATCAACATCTCTCACTCCACCGCGGTCGCCGCGTGCTACGTCGGACTCAAGCACGTCTTCCGTGACGTGCCGGCGAACTTTGGTTGCCTCGAGCCCGTCGACATCGTGATTCCGGCCGGCAGTCTGCTGGCGGCCACGCGCCCCCGACCGGTGGGCGGTTACACCGAGACGATCCTGCGGGTGATGGATCTGATCTTCCGATGTGTCGCCGAGGCCGACCCCACCGCGTCGAACGGGTGCAGTTACGGAACCATCAACGCGTTGTCACTCGCGGGTCAGCGCGCCGACGGCTCGCCCTGGGTGATGTTCACGTTCTACGGCGGCGGGCTGGGTGGCTCGCCCGTCTCCGACGGTCTCAATCACGGCAACGCTCCGTTGTCCACGGCCACGATTCCTCCGGTCGAGATTCTCGAAGCGCAGTATCCGGTTCGGTTCCGTCGTTGGTCGCTGCGACCCGACTCGGGTGGTGACGGCAAGTTCCGTGGCGGGCTCGGTGCGTCGTACGACATCGAGTTGTTGGCCGAATCGGCCGAGGCCTTCACGTTCGGCGATCGAGCGTGGCGACCGCCGTTGGGGGTCGCCGGTGGTGGAGCCGCTGCCACCAACGAGGTGAGTTTCGTGGTGGCCGACGACGTGATCGAACCCGAACTGGGGGCGAAGGTTCTCGGAGTCAAGATGACGCGTGGCGATCGCGTACGCATCGAATCGCCCGGTGGTGGCGGGTACGGCCCGTCCAGTGATCGCGACCCCGCGGCCATCGAGCGCGATCGTCGTCTCGGGTACGTCACGCGAGGCGATTCGTGATCATCGGAATCGACGTCGGCGGAACGTTCACCGACGTGTTCGCACTCGACGAATCGTCGGGTGAGGTGTCGGTGGGCAAGGTCACGTCCACCCGCACCAACGAATCGGAAGGCTTCCTGCACGGAGTTCGCAGTGTGACGGGGGAGCGGCCGCTCGGTGACGTGAACGCCATCATCCACGGAACGACCGTCGGAACCAACGCCCTTCTTGAGCGCAAGGGTGCACGCACGGCCGTGCTCACCACGGCCGGTTTCGCCGACGTGCTGGAGATGCGTCGTCGTGATCGGCCGCGTACGTGGGGGCTCTGGGGAGACTTCCGCCCAGTGGTCGAACGCGACATGCGGGCCGAAGTGGCCGAGCGAACTCTGGCCGACGGAACCGTGATCGAACCGATCGATGCCGACGAAGTGCGACGGGTCGCTCACGAACTGCTCGAGCGCGGTGCGCGGTCGATCGCGATCTGCTTCCTTCATTCGTACGCCGATCCGAGCAACGAGCAGGTGGCGGCGCGAGTCGTACGTGAGTCGTGGCCCAACGCGCACGTTTCGGTGAGCAGTGAGATCTTGCCCGAGATCCGCGAATTCGAGCGCACGTCCACCACCACTCTGAACGCCTACTTGCAGCCGGTCGTCGGCGACTATCTCGAACAACTCGAGAAGGGTTTGGCCGAGAACGGATTCTCGGGTCGATTCCTCGTGGTGCAGTCGAACGGCGGTGTGATGACCGTCGAACGCGCACGAGCGGTGCCGGTCCGTACCGCGTTGTCGGGTCCGGCCGCGGGCGTCATCGCGGCCAGTCGGATCGCGGTGGCGGCCGGGCATCCCAATGTCCTGACCGGTGACATGGGAGGTACGAGTTTCGACGTCGCCGTCGTCGTCGACGGGCGTTCCGTTCAAGCCGCGCAGACCACCATCGATTTCGGTCTGGTGGTGCGTACTCCGATGATTGAAATGAGCACGATCGGGGCCGGCGGCGGGTCGATCGCCTGGGTCGATCGGGGTGGTCTGTTGCAGATCGGCCCCGAATCAGCCGGTGGCGTGCCCGGACCGGTGTGTTACGGCATGGGGAACGATCGGCCCACGGTCACTGACGCCAACGTGGTTCTCGGTCGAATCAACGCCGAGCGTCCCATCGGTGGGCGCGCGGCTCTCGACGTGGCGGCGGCCCGGCGCGCGATCGACGAACACGTGGGTCGCCCGCTCGGATTGTCGATCGAGGACGCCGCCGAAGCCATCGTCACGGTTGCCGAGACTCGTATGTCGGGAGCTCTGCGCATCGTGTCGATCGAGCGCGGCCACGATCCGTCCAAGTTCTGGATGGTGCCGTTCGGTGGAGCGGGTGCGCTGCACACCTGCGCGTTCGTGCGCGACCTCGGTTTGGCCGGAGCGCTCGTACCGCGCCTCCCCGGGGTGATCTCGGCTCTCGGTTGCGTGTTGGCCGACATGCGTTACGACTCGGTCCGCACGTGGCAGTCACCTCTTGCTTCACTCGACATCGAGGCCGTTCGCGAATCGATGCGAGCATCGATCGACGAATCACGTCGTGCCATCGAGTCGTCGGGTGTGGTGTTCGACGGAGTGGACGTCGAGATGGCCTTCGACATGTCGTACGTGGGCCAGACCCACGCCGTCGCGGTTCCTCTTCCCATCGACGACCCAGCTCGACTCGATTCGTCCGTGATCACGACCGCCTTCGAAAGCGCTTACCGCGCGCAGTTCGGACGACTGCTGAACGGCGTGGCCGTTCGCGTCCTCGGTGTTCGCACCAGTGTGATCGGTCGACGACCCGAGTTCGATCTGGCCCGTCTGGTGAGTGGAACCACCTCCGTCGAAGCCGCGCGTCTGGGCCGTCGCCCCGTGTATGTGGGTGGGCAGTGGCACGACGCCGACGTGTGGAGCCGATTGCAACTCCCGATCGGCGCAACCGTGGTCGGACCGTGCGTTCTCGAACAGCCCGACGCGACGACGCTCATCGAGCCGGGCTTCCGGGCCACGGTCGACCAGTACGGCAACCTCGACGTGGTGCGTGCGTCATGACGTCGGCCTTGCTTCTCGTCGATCTGCAGAACGACTTCCTGCATCCCGACGGCGCGTACGCGCGAGGGGGAGCGGTGAGCGAAGCCGCGCGAGCTCTTCCCGCTCGTCTGGCGCCCACGGTGGCGGCCGCGCGTCGCCACGGCGTTCCCGTGATCGCCACCTGTTTCACACTCGTGCCCGATCGACACGGCGATCCGATGGTTGCCGAACATCTGCGTTCACTGCGTCCGTTCCTGCGTCGCGGAGATTTCGCCGCTGGTTCGTGGGGGCATTCGGTGGTCGATGAACTGCAACCAACCGATTCCGTGGTGGAGAAGGTCGCCTACTCCGCGTTCTTGCACACTCGCCTCGAATGGTTGCTGCGCCAATGGGACGTCGATCACGTGACCGTGGCGGGCATCGTGACCAATGGTGGGGTGGCCTCGACGGTACGTGACGCTCACGCCCGTGGTTTCCACGTTCGGTTGCTCTCCGACGGATGTGCGGCGTTCGACCCCCAGGTTCACGACGCGACTCTGGTCAGCCTGTCGGGTGTGGCCGATGTGGTCACCGTGAACGACTACACGAAGGGATTGTCATGACGAATCGCACCTTGGTTCGCGCGGCGCTGCAAATGCCCACCTTCCACGGCCTGGGAGTGCCCGACGACGGCCTCTTCGAGCACGTCTCGAGCTACACGCAGTCGGCCGAGAAAGCCGGATTCGACACGGTCTTCGTGATGGATCACTTCTACCAACTCATCTTCCTGGGCGGTTCGCGTCAACCGATGCTGGAGGGCTACATGCTCTTGTCGGCTCTGGCGGCACGAACCCAGCGCGTGAATCTCGGAACCCTCGTCACCGGGGTGACCTACCGCAACCCGGCCATGCTCGGGAAGATGATCACGACCCTCGATGTCGTGTCGCGCGGTCGGGCCATCTGCGGAATCGGTGCGGCTTGGTACGAAGAAGAACACCGAGCCTTCGGCTTCGAGTTTCCGTCCGTCTCGCAGCGCTTCGAAATGCTGGACGAGGGTGTGCAAATTCTGCGCGGAATGTTCACCCAGGCCGAGACCACCGTGTCGGGTCGCCACTTCCGCACCGAGAGTCTCGTGAACGTTCCCGCGCCGCTGCGCGCGGGTGGTCCGCCGATCGTCATCGGAGGATCGGGTGAGCGCAAGACCATTCCGCTGGCGGCGCGAGTCGCCGATGCGATCAACTTCAACTGCACGGTCGACGAAGTGCCGCACAAGATGGCCGTGCTCGAACGCGCGCTCGACGACGCGGGTCGGTCACGAGATTCGATCAACGTCACACTGCTGGCATCGTTGGTGACCGCTCCGACCGAGAAAGAGGTGGACGACTTGTTGCGTCGCATGGTCGCCGGACGCGGTATGGATCCGGCTCAACTCGACGATCCGGGCTTTCGGGCCGGGCTCACTGCGCGCATGATCGTTGGCACCCACGCCGAAGTGGCCGATCGCCTCGGTGGTCTCTGCGGGGGGTCGGGCCTCGACGGATTGTCGTTCATGTTGCCGGCGCATGCGGCTGATCCGAACGGACCGGCCGCCGTCGCACCGGCGTTGAGGGAGTGCGGCCTGATCGTGGGCTAAGGTCGTTTGCGGAACGGCGTTCCGCAAACTCGTTCGAAGGGGAGGGGACATGTCCGGAGGGGCCACGGAGACGACGAAGTCGATCGTCGACATCCACGACGAAGCGGGACCGCTCGACGTCACGCGCGAGTTCGGAGTATTGCAGGCCGGACTGCAGAAGATGTTCGATCAGATCACCGCGGTGCTGCCGGTCGAACCCGATCCGTCCACCAACGAGTTCGCCGCGTACGGAGTGGAGGGCGGGCCGAAAGGCAGCCTCAACGCGTTCGTCGGACCCGAGGTCGACTGGATGATCCATTCCTGGATCGGCAATCCGTCGATCGGCTTCACCAACTTGCACCTCACCGCGTACCTCGGGCCGCACACGTACGTGCCGCATCTCGGAATCGCGGTCGGAACGATTCCCGACTATTGGTACTTCGTCGACTACGTGCCCCGAGTCGATCTGCTGGCCCGACCCGATTACCTCGATCGGTACTACGAGCCGCACAACGCCGAGTTCATGGCCATTCGCGAAGACCCCAACTTCTCGCCGTTCGTCAGTCAGACGCTCTACGTCCGGCAAGCGGTGTCGAACACCGCGTTGTGCTGTGTCGTCAAACGCACCGACGACGCGGTCGACAAGATGCTGAGGTTGGCGCAAGGTCGCGTCGATGCCTGGCTCGACCATCTGAAGACGGGCGATCCGGTGCCGACGGCCGAACGACGTTCGTTGGCCGAGCGCGATCTTCTCGTTCGCCGCACGGTGGCCGACCGCGATCCGGCCAACGTGATCGGTGTGCGCTTCTTCGGTGAGGAGATGACCGAGCGCCTCGTGCGCGCGTTGTGGGGCGGCGATCGCCGGATCGCGAGACCCGACGGTTCGAAAGCCCGGATCGGCTGACAAGGAGACATCATGATCAAGAACCAGTGGTATGCAGTCGAGTTCGGTCACGTGATCGGCTCGAAGCCGCATCAGGTGCGGTTGTTCGGACAGGATCTCGTCCTGTACCGCAACACCAAAGGCGAGATCGTGTGCCACAGCGACATCTGCATCCATCGTGGTGCGTCGCTGGCCGGCGGCAAGGTCGTGGGCGATTGCGTCGAGTGCCCGTACCACGGTTGGCAGTTCGACACCGATGGCGCCTGTGTGAAGATCCCCGCCAACAAGGCGGGATCTCCGATTCCGAAGAAGGCCCGCGTCGACAACTACCCGTGTGTCGAGAAGTACGGGTACGTGTTCGTGTTCTTCGGCGACCTTCCCGAGAACGAGCGGCCGCCGCTGGCCGAACTACCTGGGATGGCCGACACGTGTGAGGCCCGTGCCGAAGGCAATCGGATCGTGCAAGGCGAGTTCGCCTGGAACGCCAACTACGAGCGAGTGATCGAGAACGGCGCCGATGCCGCCCACGCACCGTTCGTGCACTCCACCAGTTTCGGTAACCCGAACAAGCCCGAGATCGAGGACTTCGATCTCGTGGAACACCGAGTCGGCGACCATCTGATGGGTGCCACGTACGTGGTGCATCTCGAACCGCCCGATCCCAAGGGCATCTGGAAGGTTCTGCGTCGCGGCAAGGAGCGCCCACCGGTTGCCACCGGAAACGGCGTGTTCTTCCCCAACATCACCTTCTTGCAGGTGAACCTGCCGATCGGTGTGATGACCATCTTCACGGCCGTGGTGCCGGTCGACGAGAACCACTCGATCTCGAAGTGGACGATGATGCGGACATTCTTCACACAGCCGTGGGCCATCACGTTGCTGCGCGCCGACAAGGACTCGTACAAGCGCACCATGAAGATCTTCTACGAAGATCGAGCCACCGTCGAGGGCCAGCGCCCCGAATTGGTGCCGTTCGATCTGTCGGCCGAACTGCAGGTGAAGAGTGACGCCGTTCAGTTGGCGTATCGCCGTTGGCGTCAAGGCAACATCGATCGCGGTTGGCTGATCGACGAGCACGTCGTGGGCACGGGTCGTTACGAAGGCGCCAAGGTGGTGCCGTCACCGGCGCGCCGCGCCAATCCCGAATTGGCCAACGCGTGGGTGCTCAAGGAACTCGAAGCGAAGGAAGCCTTGCGCGAACGACGAGAGGTCGAGCGCGCGTGAGCGTGTCGTTCGATCTGTGTTGGCGTTCGGTCGAGACGATCGTCGATCGTCTCGGATTGGTGGAGACCGCGGGCGAGGCACCGGACGCCTTGCACGTGCTCACCAGTCCGATGATGCCGGACGCTCCGGTGGGTCGGATGCGTTGGTGGACCGGAGCGGTCGATCTCGTCTACATCGGGTTGTCGGTTCCACCCATCGGCCTCGACAGCCACATGATGTTCGCGTTCTCGCCGGTCACGTCGGCGGTTCCGCACTTCACGATCGATTCAGTGGCGGGTGGCGGCCAACCGGGTGCGCAGGCGGCGTTCGCCTTCCACCTCGATCTCATTCCGAAACTCGATCTCGGTGCACACCTCGGTTACCTACGCCACTGTTTCGAACCGCTCACCGCCATTCGTGCCGAGGCCCAGACCATCGCCGGACTCGAGCCGGCGCATCTGAGTCCGACGCAGTACGCGGTGATGTCGGCGTGGATGGTCGTGCACCGGGCCGACGAATCGGCGTTCCGCAGTGTGGAGACCGCGGTGACCGCGTATCGCGACCACTGGTTGTCGCTCGTGACGAGCGGTGTCCCGAACGACGTTCTCGACGGCGTGGGTCCCGATCAGATCGCCGATCGTGATCGCCGTAACCGAGCCATCGTGTTCGATCCGACGGTCGATCCGGTGTGGGGTCGCGTCGGCCAGTTGATCGGGGCCGAGAAGGCCGAAGTTCTCAGATCGAAGCTGGCGACGCCAGCGAAGTGACACAAGCGAGGGGACATGTCGAACGATACGAGCAAGTGGCAGCAGACCATCGAAGGTGAGTGGTACGGCCGTCCGTCGGTCTGGGATCCGAACGGTAACCACACCGGCTGGATCAAGGTGTCACGGTCGTCGCGCAAAGAGGGCGACAAGACCATTTATTACATGCACACCAAGTTCGACAACGACGGCCCGTTGCGCAATCGCATGGAATTCAGCGAGTTCGCGTTCGAACTGCTCGACAGCGACCGTGATCGCATCTATCTCGGTCCCGACTTCGTGGGGGCGGGTCATCCGTACGGGATGTTGGTGGACGCCAACTACTACTCGCCGGCGTGGCAGGCCGACCTGCGCACCATGGTGCACATCCTCGACGACGGCGAGACGCAGGTGTACTCGTCGCTGTTGTTCGAAGGCCAGACGATCGTCGCGGTCATGAACGGCGTGTACAAGGTTGCGTTCGACTACGAGACGAACGCGGCGACGCGCCAGCGCATCGACGCCTTCTGCGATGCCGAGGCCCAGGCCGGTCGCATGCCGCACACCCTTCCGCCCAAGCAGAGTGGCACCTGGTCCGGAACCATGCGCGCGTACGGTTCCGATCAGCAGCCGGTCGGCGAAGTGAACATCTCCATCCGTCACGAGCCCACCAGCCTCTTGCGGGCGCGCCAGACCGTGAAGCTCTCGGGCCTGATCAACAAGCAGTACACGTTCGATCGGTATCACGACGGAAACCTGCACACCTTCGACGGGCCTGGTCTCTACGGCAACGGTCGCGCGTACGGTCGGGCCTTGTACACGGCTCAGCACATCTTCGGTGAGGCCACCAAGATCCAAGGTCGTGAGTTCCTGTACGACGACAAGTTGTCGATGTCGGCCTGCTGGAAGTGGATCGAGAGCGACCGGATGCGCTACATGCTCTACGGCGCACTCGCCTGGCAAGGGGACTGATGCTGCCGATCCGCCGGATCGATGTCGCGGCGTCGGATCCGGCGGCCACTCGCGACTTCTTCGCGGTGTTCGGTTACGTCGACGGCGGTGATGATGTGTTGTCGCGTTCGGCGGGAGCATCCGTACGCATCTCCCGTTCGAATGCGCAGGGTGTCGTGCGCCGAGGTTGGGATCTCGGACCACGCGGCCTCGACGTGTACGTTCACGATCTCGACGAGGCGCTGACTCGCGTCGAGGTGGCCGGTTGGTCGGGTGGTGCGATCGGTGCGATCGCGCTCGGGCCGGTTCGGATGCGCCAGGTCCTGGTGGCCGGACCAGACGGTGTGCCGGTCGTGATGGTCGAGAGTTCGCATCGCCGTCCGTCGCTCCTCGACACCGAATCGCACTGGTGCTCGGAGATCTACAGCGTGGTCTGGTGCGTGCGTGATCGCGACGTCGAGGCGTCTCTCTGGACCGCGGCCGGCGCCACCGCCGGACCACCGCTCGAATTCGCCGATCCGTCGCTCGGCGCCTATCTCGATCTGCCGGTGGCCGATGCGCCTCTGCGCATGATCACGCTGGCGTCCGACGACGGCGCATCGACACGACTCGAACTGCTTTCGTTTCCGGGTCACGTCGCGTCACCGACGTCTCGCGGCGCCGGGGTGACCGGGCTGCTGTTCGGGGCGGCGGCACCCGACGGAAGCGAGATCGCGGCGTGATCGCGATCGTCTCGCACGCCTGGTTGCTCGACGACGACCCAGCGGCCCGAGCCGACGCGTATGCGCGCATCACAGCCGAATTCGAGGCGATTCACGTGACCATCGCCGGCTACCGCGGACGGCGCCTTCTGCACGGGAACGACGATCCGCGCCATGTCGTGAACATTCGCTTCTTCGATCGCGTCGATGACTACGACGACCTGGTTGCTCATCCTGATTACGCGACGTGGATCGCGCGCCTGAGCGAACACATCGAACCACGTGATCCCCAGAAAGAGATCCTCTCCGTGCTGCTCGCGACCGATCGATGAGCAAGTGCGTTCTGGTGCACGGCGCCTTCCGCGGTTCGTGGGCGTGGGATCGAGTGGTGCACGAACTGTCGTCGCGCGGTGTGAACGCCGCGGCGATCGATCTGCGGGGTGGTCGACCATCGATGAGCGAGTGGGTCGACGACGTGCTTCGTGCCGTCGATCCCGGCGACGTGGTGGTTGGTCATTCGATGGGTGGGGTGGTGGCGCGGGCCGCCGCACGCTGGCCACAGGTGTCGCGAGTGGTGCTGATCGATGCCCCGGTGATCGAGAGTGGCCAGCGGGCGGTCGACGTGTCGGGGCCGCCGCCTCCGTCGTTACCGCCACGAGAGACCGACATTCCAGCCACTCCCGTGGGTGAGACCAACGGTTTCGACGTGTCACTGGCGGCGTGGGTCAACGAACGGTTGTCGCCGACTCCGTTCGGTCCGAGTCTCGACGCCGTGGAGGTGGACGAGCGGGTGCCCCTTTCCGTCGCGTTCTGCTCGCTGACTCCGGAGTTCTTTCCGTCAGTGGCCAGTCGCCGTCGCTTCGATGCCGAGGGGCGCGGGTACGAAACGATCACGAGTCATCACGACGCACCGTTGCTCGCACCGATTGCCGTGGCCGATTTCATCGCGCGAGCCGCGAGTCAGGACAGAACGTGACGAGCCGATCGAACGACCGCTTCGTCGATCATGCGACCGTCGTCGTCGACCGCGACGCCGCGACCGTCGGCCAGAGCGGCATCGAAGATCGCCACGATCCGTTCGGCGACCTTCACGTCGTCGGCACTGGGGCGGAACGTGTCGTTGATGGTGTCCACCTGATCGGGATGGATGGCCGAGCGGCCACCGAAACCGGCGTTCCTGAGCAAGGTGCTGGTGCGGCGCAGGTCGTCGAGATCGCGCCAGTCGGTGGAGACCGGACCGATGGGCGGTTCGAGTCCGTGAGCAGCCGAGGCCACCACGACCGACGTGCGCAACGGCCAGAGCGCATGGTCGGCGTGTGTGCCGAGTCCGAGTTCGGCGCGCAGATCGGCCTCACCCAACGCGAGGCGCGACACTCGTCGGTGACGGGCCATCGCCTCGAGATCGAGCAGACCACGGGCCGATTCGACGAGTGCGATCACGGGGACCGGCAGGCGATGGCGAGCGAGACTGCGCTCGGCGTCGTCAAGCGACAAAGCGGTGGCCTTCGGGAGCATGACGGCGGACGGATTGGCCAGGGCGATGGCCTCGATGTCGGAATCCAACGCGTCGCCGCTGTTCACGCGCACGATCACCGGCCGATCGATCGAACGAATCACGTTGGCGACGCGCGCACGAGCCGCTTCCTTGGCCACGGGAGCCACACCGTCCTCGAGGTCGACGATGATCGCATCCACGGCCGTCGCTTCGGCCTTGGGCACGAAGTGGTCGGCCCGGTCGGCCGGCACGTACAGCAGACTTCGCCACACGGAGTCATCCTACGAGGGGGGAACTGATGGATCGGTCCGAATGGTTGTTGGTCGCGCACATCGTCGTGTTCGCGGCCTGGTTCGGTACGGATCTCGCCACCTTCACGTTGTCACGCCGTGTCGTGTCGTCGTCGACGGCGCCGGCCAGTCGAGCCGCGATCGCGGGGGCGATGATGTCGGTCGAGATCTTCGCGCGGCTCTGTCTGCCGTTGGCCTTCGGTACGGGTGTTCTCACCGCCGAAGAGCGCGGCTGGATCGACTGGGGTTGGGTGGCCGGCGCGATCGGTGTGGCCGCACCTCTCTGGAGCATCGCGGTCTGGCTCATCCACCGTGGATCGACCGTCTTGGCTCGGGTCGATCTGTGGTGGCGTTCGGCCGTGGCCGTTGGTGTCTGGATCGCCGCCATTGCGTCGTTGGTGAACGACGATCCGGTCGGTGTGCGGTGGCTCGCGGTCAAGCTCGTGTGCTTCGCGGTCATCATCACGTCGGGCATCGTGATCCGTTTCGTCCTGCGTCCGTTCTCGGTCGCGTTCGGGCAGATCCTGGCCGAGGGTTCGACTCCTGAACGCGAAGCGATCGTGGCCGGATCGATCCGGCGGGCCCAGCCCTTCGTGGTGGTGATTTGGGCGTCGTTGCTGGCGGCTGCGGCCATGGCGGTCGCCCAACCGACCCTGTAGACCTGGTCCGCGTCGATCCGCAGCGGGAGGAAGTGCTTGCGCGGAACAGCGTTTCGTTTTACGCTGGCCGGAGTCGCCGGGTGAGGGGCCCGTTGCAAGAGGGGGAAACATGTTGCGAGGGACTCGAGTCGTCCTGGCGGCGGCCGTTATGGCCATCGGACTGCTGGCCGGTGCATCCGGCGTATCGGCCGATCACGCCGGAGAGACCGCCACATCCGAGACCACCGAGGGTCTCACCGACGGCCAGACGATCACCATTTCGGTGGCCAACATGAAGATGCCGGGTATGAACACGGCCCAAATCATGATGGCCAACACCTGGCCGGTCGTTGGGCCCGAAGCGTTCAACTTGGCCGAGTTCGGTGATGCACCGACCGTCAACATCAACCCCGACGGGACCGGAACTTTCGATTACGCGGTGACGCTCGATCACGGCACGTTCAACTGCCTCGAGATCCAGTGTCACGTCGTGATCTTCCAGGGCATGGGCTTCGATTCGTACACCGCGGGTCTGCCGATCACCTTCGCTGATCCGGCGGCGGCCACCACTCCGCCCACCGAGGCGCCGGCCGCGACCGAAGCACCGGCGGCGACGGAAGCACCCGTTGCAGTCGACGCGGCGGCTCCCGAAGAAGAGGAGTCGGGCGACGACTCGGGTGGCGGCTCGGCCGGCATCATCATCGCGATCGTTGCTGCGGTCGTCGTGATCGGTGGCGGTGGAGCAGTGCTCGCCAAGCGCCGCAAGGGCTGAGCGCTCTGCGAACACGTTCGTTCGTCGTCGGACTCGTCGCCGGCACCGTTCTGGTGTCGTGCGGCGGGTCCGATGGTTCGTCATCCTCGAGTTCGGTGGCATCGACCGACACGCCGGTCGTGTCGACGGATCCCGTGGTCACCGACGCGCCGACCACCACCGCGGTCACGGTTCCACCGGCGACCCGTGAGTGGCTCGTGCAGTTCGGAACCGAAGGCTCCGACGTTCTTCTCGGTGTCACCCCCATCGCCAACGGTGACGTGTGGATCTCGGGTCACACCGATGCGGCCGTCCTTGGTGCGGACGATGCGTACGGCGGTACGTCGTCGTCGGGACTGCTCGATGCACTCGTGCTCCGAGTTGATGCGACCGGACGAGTGAAGATTCCCGTGCAGTTCGGAACCGCTGACGCCGATGCACTGCTCGGATCGGCGACGACCGCCAACGACGGCGTGGCCGTGATCGGTTACTCGAAGGGCGAGTTCGCCACCACCAACTACGGCATCAACGACATGATCGTGGCCAAGTTGACAGCCGACGGAGCCGAGGAATGGCGCGCGCAACTCGGGGGCCCTGACTGGGATCGTGGTTATTCGGTGGCGATGGCTGCTGATGGGTCGGTGTTCGTGGGTGGCTACACCTTCGGAGGCATCGCCGAGAACTTCGGAGGCGTGGGCCAAGGCAATCACGACGTGGTCGTGGCCAAGTTGTCGCCCGCCGGCGAGGTTCAGTGGGTCGCTTCGGTCGGAACATCCGATGTGGAGTGGGGACAGTCGCTCGCCCTCGATGCCGAGGGTGGTGTGGTGATCGTCGGCTACACACAAGGCGACTGGAATGGCGCCAACGCCGGAGCGCGCGACTACTTCATCGCGCGTATCGCTCCCGATGGAGCGTTCGACTGGGTCGTGCAGGGCGGGAGCGAGCTCGACGACTGGTTGCAGGGAGTTGCTATCGCCTCCGACGGAACGATCTGGGCCGGTGGTTTCACCGCGGGCGCCGAGGGCAGCTTGGGTGGCAGCGACATGTTCCTGGTGCGCGTGTCGTCGGCGGGTGAGTTGTTGAGTGAAGCACGACTCGGCACCGATGGTGACGATCGCATCTTCGGACTCGTCCCCACCGACGACGGCGACGTGTACGTATCGGGAACCGTCAGCGGCTCGTTCAACGGCGCGACGTGGGCCGGCAAGAAAGACGTCGTGGTCGCTCGACTGGGCGCCGATGGCTCGATCCGCTGGAGCGATCAGTTCGGTGGTGAGGTCGACGACGATGCGTACGGTCTGGCGAGTGTCGACGATCGTTTGATCGCCGTCGGCGTGACCGCCGGTTT
The DNA here is from genome assembly GCA_016871355.1 of Actinomycetota bacterium. Taxonomy (GTDB): domain Bacteria; phylum Actinomycetota; class Acidimicrobiia; order Acidimicrobiales; family Ilumatobacteraceae; genus Casp-actino8. The sequence continues at coordinate 70,582 of VFZC01000007.1, read as the reverse complement.
GATCGATGCGTCGGAGTCGTCGTACGGAGGTCCGACCGACGGCTGGATGGTGTCGTACCGACTCTGATGGTTCAGTCGGTGAGCGACTGACACAACTGCCAGGGTCGACCGTCGACGAGATCGGTGTTGCGGCTGATGCGACGATTCAGCGATCGAACCGGATGGATCTCGGCCGTCACGGTCTGATGAGCGCGTGCGATGTCGGGCAAGTTGATGGTTCCGTCGAACGGTCGTCGACGCTCCGGAGCCCAGAGAGTGAAGTCGGCCGGCAACGAGACGACGACGTTCTCGGGGCCGGCGGCCACCAGGTTCACCCGGTTCTCGGCGGCCCGCTCGGGGAGGCACAGCTCGACGTCCCACGGTTCGCCACCCGATGTCCACGGCACGGCGATCACGTCGACGGCGGCCAGAGCGGCCAAGCGTGGAATCTCGGGGTACAGAACATCGTCTCCGACCACGATGGCCAGGCGACCGAATGAGGTATCGAGCGTGACGACGGAGTCGCCGAGGACGTCGACCCACCCGTGTCGTGCCACGCGATGTATCTGGCGTTGATGCAACACGACACCACTCGCACTGATGGCCACTCCGCAGTGGCTGGTGCCGTCATGGCTCGAATGTCGACGTGACGACACGACGATGGCGTCGGTATCCGCCAAAGCAGCCGTGATCGTTCCGATCGACGCGTCGTCGAGCGCGAGTTCGGGGAGCACGACGAGCGTCGATCCGTTGCGAACGAGTGAGGCGACCTCGTGAACGTTCGCCGTGGCGCTCGCCTGAAGGCGATCGGCTCGGCGGTGGTCGTCGGCCACGGGTGTCGGTTGCGCCAGGGCCGAGTAGACCGCGGGTCGGCGATTGCGCCGCACGTCGGTTCCGTCGGGACGCGGCTGTCCGCACAACGAGAGGTCGGCGTCGGCCACCACGACGGCTTCGTCGTCGCGAGGACCTTGGGCGACCACCACACCGTCGGGTCGCACGATCTGACTCTCGCCGGCGCCACGCAACATCGCCGAGGGCACGCCCATGTTCTGGGCGAACTCGGCCAGACGATCGGGCGGCAAGAGTGGGCCGATCTTGCAGCAGGCCACCAACCACGCTCGGTTCTCGGCCGCTCGCACCGGAATGTGCGTGGATGCTTCGTCGAGGGCGAACGAATTGAGAGAATTCAGCAGAACGTTCGCGCCACGGACCGCCAGGGTGCGCGGAACCTCGGGGACCACACCGTCCATGCACGCATAGGTGCCCAGACGAGCGAAGCCGGCGTCGACGACGTCGGCCGGTCGATCGGCCGGTGACAGATAGATGCCCTCGGCGCCCATGAGCACGGTCTTGTCGTTGGCCGCCGTGAGTCGACCCGATGGATCGATGAGGAGGTTGGTGTTGGTGACGCGTCCGGCTTCGCGACGCACCGTGCAGTTGAACTGGATCCACATCGCGTGGCGCGCGGCTGCGGCGCCGATACGTCGGGTCCAGGCCGAATCGAGATCGATCGCGACGTCCCAACAGTGTTCGGCCGAGTCGTAGATGGAGAGATGGTTCCCGAATTCGGGGAGAACGAGAACGGTCGGCTCGGCGCGCGCTGCTTCGTCGATCATGCGCAATGCGGTGTCGAGGTTCTCGTCGACGTCGCAGCCGGTGGCGTATTGGGCGGCGGCCAGGCGGACGATCATCGCGGCGGAAAATTGCCGGCCCGCGACACCAGGGCGGGAGTGGGGTGGCCGATCACCGACTGCAACCACGGCACCGATGCGATGATCGCGTCGAGGTCGATCCCGGTGGACCGGCCCATGCGGTGGAGCAGGTAGAGAACGTCTTCGGTGGGCACGTTGCCAGTGGCGTTGGGCGCGAACGGACAACCACCGATACCGCCGAGCGACGCATCGAAGGCGCGGACACCTTCGCCGACGGCCGCCGCGATGTTGGCCAGTCCGGTGTTGCGAGTGTTGTGGAAGTGGCAACGCAGAGCGAGATCGGGATCGAGATCGCGCACCGTGGCGACGCCGCGGACGATGTCGGTGGGCGCGGCCACGCCGATGGAGTCGGCCAGTGCGAACTCGTCGGGTCGAACCTGAAGGATCGCGCGGGCGACATCGCGCACACGTCCGTCGGGCAATTCGCCCTCGAAAGGACATCCGAACGCAGCCGCGAGGGTGACGGTCGTGCGCAGACCGTGCGCGCGAGCGCGCTCGCCGACTTGATGCCAGACGTCGACGAGTTCGGCGGTGGTGCGTCCTTGGTTGCGCGTCGCGTAGGTGTCGGTGCTGACGACCACCACGTTGATCTCGTCGACTCCTGATTCGATCGCACCGTCGAGGCCACGTGCGTTCAGGACCAATCCGGCGAGTGATACAGCGGTGCGATCGGGCAGGGTTCCGGGGGAGTTGAGCGCACCCATCACCTCGAGGCCATCGGCCATCTGCGGAACACGCTTCGGGTTGACGAACGACACGACCTCGGCCCGGCGAACTCCGGCCGCGACCAATCGCTGCACCAGTTCGACCTTGTGGGCCGTGGAGACGATGACGTCCTCGGACTGCAGTCCGTCACGAGCGGCGACATCGACGAGCGAGATGTCGAGTTCGCGGGTGACGGGCGTGCTCACGGGTGTCGATTCTTGCCCGGTGGCGGTGCCGGTGGGCTACGATTCCAATGGTAACGCTGTTCCGCTGAGCGAAACAGCGATCGGGGAGGGGATGCTGGCAGATGGCGGCCTTGGACGACATCCGCGTAGTCGAGATGGGCCAATTGTTGGCCGGGCCGTTCTGCGGTCAACTGCTCGCCGACTTCGGCGCCGACGTCATCAAGATCGAACCCCCCAAGGTGGGCGACCCCATGCGCGAGTGGGGTCGCGAGAAGGCCGAGGGCTATTCGTTGTGGTGGCCGGTGGTGGCGCGCGGCAAACGTTCGGTCACGCTCGATCTGCGTACGGCCGACGGACAGCGCATCGCCCGCGAGCTCATCAGCAAAGCCGACGTCCTGATCGAGAACTTTCGCCCCGGCACCATCGAGAAGTGGGGACTCGATCCCGAGACGTTACGGCGTGACAATCCGCGACTGATCGTGGTGCGCGTTTCGGGTTACGGCCAGACCGGGCCCTACTCCGATCGACCGGGCTACGGCGCGATCGGTGAAGCGATGGGTGGTATCCGGGCGGTGATCGGTGAACCCGATCGTCCGCCGGCCCGCGCCGGTATCTCTCTCGGCGACACCATGGCGGCCACGTTCGCGTGTGTCGGAACACTGGTGGCCCTGCACGTTCGCGAGCGCACCGGCCGCGGACAAGTGGTCGACTCGGCGTTGTACGAAGCGGTGCTCGGCATCATGGAATCGCTGATTCCCGAATACGTGATCGCCGACTACGTGCGACCACGCACCGGGTCGATGATCCCCAACGTGGCACCCGCCAACGCCTATCCCACCAAGGACGGCAAGGAGCACCTCATCTCGGGCAACCAGGACACGGTCTGGCGTCGTCTGGCCGTGGCGATGTGTCGACCCGAATGGGGCGACGACGAACGCTTCGCCACCCACGGTGCTCGCGGGCGCAATCAGATCGAACTCGATCGTCTCATCGCCGAATGGAGCAAGACGCTCACGGCCGAAGAGCTGGAGGCCGTGCTCAACGAGCACGCGGTGCCCAATGGTCGCATCTACACCGCTCCCGACATGTTGGCCGACGCGCATTTCAAGGCGCGCGAAGCCATCGTGACGCTCATGCATCCGAAGTTGGGTGAGTTTCCGATGCAGAACGTCGTGCCGAAGTTGAGCGACACGCCCGGTCGGGTGCGCTGGGTCGGACCCGAACTCGGCCAACACACCGACGAGGTGTTGCGCGAAGTGCTGGCGTACGACGAGCAAACCCTCGCCGATCTTCGTGGGCGCGAGGTGATCTGATGACCGCGTCGTCGAACCGGTACGAGCCATACGTGGTGGGACCACGCGCCCGTTTCGGTGTGATCATTCCGAGCACCAACACCACGGTGGAACAAGACCTCACCTGGGTGCGCCCCGAAGGAGTGTCGTTCCATTACGGACGCATGTACATCGAGAGTCCCGGAATCGACTCCAACGAGAAGTTCTCGGAGTTGATCCTGCAGATCCGCGCGTCCATCACGACGGCGGTGCGCGACGTGATCACGTGCAAGCCGTCGTACATGCTCATGGGAATGTCGGCCGAGACCTTCTGGGGTGGCCTGGCCGGCAACACCGCGTTCGAAAAGCGCATCTCCGATCAGACCGGCGGCCTGCGGGTGAGTACCGGAGCTGCTTCGTGTCGGGCCGCGCTCGAAAAATTCGGGGCCAAGCGCATTGCGGTGTTCAGTCCGTACCAGCCCATCGCCGACGAGCAGGTGGGCTCGTTCTTTCGCGAAGCCGGCTTCGACGTGCGTGCCATCACCGGCCTGCGTTGTGTGACCGCCACCGCCATTGCCGAGGTGGGCTCGGCACAGATCGCCGACACCGTGGCGGCGATCGATTCGCCAGAAGTCGACGCGATCGTTCAGGTCGGAACCAATCTGTCGTTCGTCCACCAGGCCGCAGCGCTCGAGCGCGAACTCGGAAAGCCGGTCGTGGCCATCAACATGGCCACCTTGTGGCACGCCCTGCGCGCCAACGACATCGACGATCGTTTCAGCGGTTTCGGCCGGTTGCTGGAAGAGTTCTGATGGATGCGTTGCGCCGGTTCGACGGGTCGCTCAACGATCTGTCGCCGGTGCGCACCGAGCGGCTCGAGCGTGTGGTCGTCGCCGGTGGTGGGCCGAGTGGCCTCGTCGCCGCTCTCGCGCTGGCCCGCGAAGGTGTTCCGGTCACGGTGTTGGAAAAGGGTGCCGAACTGGCGGTCGAGTCTCGCGCTTCCACGCTCCACCCGCCGACACTCGAGATCCTGGCATCGCTCGGTGTGATCGAACCGATACTCGCGCGTGGCTTGAAGGCGCCCCGTACACAGTTCCGGGATCGACGGCACGGTCCGGTGGCCACGTTCGATCTTTCACATCTCGATGACGAGACCTCGTTCCCGTTTCGCATCCAACTCGAACAGAACAAGGTGGCCGCGATCATCGCCGATCACATTCGCGACGGCCATCAGCGGGGCGACTGGGACTGCGAGATCCGGATGGATCATCGTGTGCATGGAGTGCGCACGCTCGGTGACACGGCGGCAACCGTGGTGGTGGGAACTGCCGAGGGCATCGTCGACATCGACTGCCCGTGGCTCATCGCCGCCGACGGCGCCCATTCGGCGGTTCGTCGTACGGCTGGAGTGCCACTGCACGAAGACGTGTACCCCGAGAAGTTCTTGGTGGTCTCGATCGCCGACGATCTGGCGGCGATCTTTCCCGACATCGAGAACGTCAACTACGTGGCCGATCCCGAGCAGTGGCTCGTGTTGTTGCGGACTCCCGATCATTGGCGGATCCTGTTCCCCTTGGCTGCCGACCATCCGCATCCCGAGGGCGAAGCATCGGACGAACTCGTGGCCGAGTGCATGCGCGGCATCACCGGCGATGATCGTTCGTGGACGATTCTGGCCACGTCGGTGTACACCGTGAAGCGAGCAGTGGTCGACGCCATGCGACGCGGACGGCTCCTCATCATCGGTGATGCCGCTCATCAGAACTCGCCGCTCGGGGGCATGGGAATGAACTCGGGTGTCCAAGACGCGCTGTCGGCCGGACGCCGTCTGGCCGAGGTGTGGCGCGGTGGCTCCGAGACCGTGCTCGACGAGTTCGATCGTCTACGGCGTGAGGTGGCGGTGCAATACGTGCAAGCCGACAGTCACGCCAATTGGCTCGTACTGCGTGAACCCGATCCGGTGAAGCGGGCTGCGATGCACGCCGATCTGGCTGCGGCCGCCGCCGATCCCGATCGCCACCGTGAACGCGTGCGCCGGACGGCCATGCTCGACGCCGTGAGGAGCCACTTGTGAGGATGTCGTCATGAGCGATTTGCAGGCCGACTACTTGCAGGCCGGTTTCGGCACTCGACTCGGTTGGGGTTCTCGACCCGCACTCCTCGTGGTCGACATGTGCCGGGCGTACGTCGACGACCAGGCGCCGTTGTACGCGGCCGCCGCGGCCGACGCGTACCGCAACGCCGATCGTCTCGCCACTGCTGCTCGCCGCCAAGATCGGCCGGTGGTGTTCACGCGAGTCGAGTACGCCGCCGGGGGAGTCGACGGTGGTCATTTCTTCCGCAAAGTTCCGGCTCTGCGGTGCTTCGAAAGTGGCAACCCCTGGGCCGAGTTCACCGATCTGGTGCGTCCGACATCGGGAGACGTGATCGTCACCAAGCAGTACGCGTCCGCTTTCTTCGGCACGTCACTCGCCGCCACGCTCAACGCATTGGATGTCGACACGGTCGTGATCGCTGGCGTGTCGACCAGCGGCTGTGTGCGCGCGTCGGCTCTGGATGCCTTGCAGCACGGATTCGTGCCGATCGTGGTGGCCGATGCGTGTGCTGATCGCGACCCGCGACCGCACGACTCCAACTTGTTCGACCTGCAGGCGAAGTACGCCGACGTCGTGACGATGGACGATGCGCTCGCTCACCTGGGAGGAACGCAATGAGCGTGGCCACTCGCTTGTTCGACACGCTCACACCGGCCGAAGACGCCCGGGCGCGTCGAGTCGATTCGGTTCTCCCGGCTCTGGCGGCCGCCGCCGAAGAAGCCGATCGGAACGCCGAGTTCCCGATGGCGCACGTGGCGACTCTGGCCGAGGCCGGACTCATGGGCTTGGTGGTGCCGGAGAAATTCGGCGGACTCGGCGGTGGATTGCGCGACCTGGTGGGTGCGACGTTCGCCATGGGGACCGCCTGTCCCTCGACCGCGTTGTCGTACTTCTTCCATTGCAGTTCGGCGTCTCGTGGATTGCTCGCCCTCGAAGCGCTCGAAGCCGGACTCTTCGACGCCGACGAACGCGACGCGGTCGCGGCGTTCGCCGAACGAGTGCTCGAACTCATGGGACGGGACCGTGTGTGGTTGGCCAACTTCGCGTCGGAATCGGTGAAGTCGTCGAGCGCCAACATCTTGATCTCCACGACGGCCGAACCGACCACTCGCGGCGGTGAGAAGGGTTGGGTGCTCAACGGGGTGAAGTCGTTCGGTTGCGCCACCGGCGTGGCTGGTCGTTATCTCGTCACGGCGTCACTCGGCGGCGGTGCGACGGCCGAATCACTCGCGGTGTTCATCGTCGATCCGAAGTCACCCGGTGTGAGCGAGCGAACCAAGTGGGATGCCATCGGTATGCGGGCCACTGCGACACACGGCATCGTGTTGAGCGACGTGTTCGTGCCGGCCGTCGATTCGTTGGCCATTCCGGGTGCCTTCGTACGGATGATGCAGATGAGTCGGGGCAGTTTCGTCGGCAGCCAAGTGGCGGGTACCGCGGTGTACCTCGGTGCGGCCTGCGCCGTGTACGACTGGGCGATGAAGCACCTCACCAGCACGACGTTCTCCGACTCGGGGGCTCCGATCGGCAGTGCCCCCTTCCAGCAGCAGCTGATCGGCGAAATGCGCATGCACCTCGACACGGCCACGCTGTGGCTACGGCGCCAGGTCGACCTCGAGACGAGTGAGCCGCCGATCCTGCCCAAACCCGATGTCGTTCGCCAGTGGCGTTTGGCCAAAGGAACCGTGGCCGACGCGGCGTTCGCCGTGGGAGTGTGCGCGATGAAGGCCTGTGGAACGTCGAACACCGGCAACAGCGGTGTGGTCGCGCGCGGTCTTCGTGATCTGTCGATGGGACTCGTCCAGGCTTTTCCCGCCGAGAAGGGCCGTCTCGAAGCGGCGTCGCTCCTCGTGAGCGGAGCCGAGTCGACGCAGTTCGGGGCCAAGGGCTGACGTGTCGACGCTGATCGACAACCTGCACTCGCTGCGCGGTGTGTGGCGCGAAGAGTTGACCGCAGTCGACGAGCACGGCGCCGCGATCAGTCACGATCCGCACGGCGGAGTGCCGGGTGCGTTTCCCTACGAGGTGTTGGTGTACATCGACTTCGACGGCACTCGCTTCGTGCAGACGAGCGTGGTTCTGTCGGGGCGCGAACAAGCCGTTCGCACGTTCGAGGCGGCGGTGCAAGGTGACGTGCTCGAATTCGTGCCTCTCGGCCCGGGTGCCCCGCGCATCGTGGGAGTGTCACAGGGGCCGGGGGCGCTGTGGTTCGTGGCCGACACCGTGGCCGCGGAAGCGATCCAGCGGTACGCCGAACCCGACTTCATCCGCATCGACGGCGATCGACGTTGGCGACACACGGTCTTGTGGCGTGACGGCGCATTGCGTCGCTTCTTGATGGTGAGAGGTCGTCGCATTTCCTCTGACACCTCGGTTCGACACGAACTCGATCCGCGTGGCGCCGATGGGCCCGTTCACGATCTGCGCTCGGAGGTCGACATCTACGCCGCGAAAGGAAAGTCGTCATGACTCGAGTCGTGCTTCCCGAACAGACCGACCTGGTCGCTGGTGGTTGGATCTCGGAGGGGGCCGAGCGTGCCGAGTGGATCGAGCATTCGAGTGACGGTCGAGCCGAGCAGGTGCAACGTGAAGCATCGGCCGCGTCCGTCGAGACTGCTCTGGCCGCGGCGTGGAGCGTGCACGCCAGTGGTGCTTGGTCGAGTCGAACCGACCACGAACGAGCCGACGTTCTCGAAGCGGCCGCCGATCGTCTGGCCGCGGTGGTGCCCGACATCGCCGCACTCGAATCGGCGACGACCGGTGCCGTGATCGGAACCACGAGCATGCTCGGGTTCATCGTGCATGGTGCGTTCCGCTTGGCCGCCGATCAGTTGCGATCGGGAGTGTTGGATGCGCGTTTCGACGGACCGACAGGTCGCGCCGTCGAGGTGCGGCGCCTGCCGTGGGGACCAGCTCTGTTGCTGTGTCCATGGAACGCTCCCGCCCCGATGGCGGCGCACAAGGCTGCGTCGGCGCTGGCCGCGGGGTGTCCGGTGATCGTGAAGCCACCCGAGCGGGCTCCGCACGGAACCATGGTGATGGTTCGAACGATCGCCGATCTGTTCCCGCCGGGAACCGTGCAGTTGTTGCACGGCGGACCGAACACCGCGACCGCATTGATGACCGATGCACGTGTGCGCGCGGTGTCGTTCACCGGTGGCATCGTGGGTGGCCGAGCGGTGGCGCACGCCTGTGCCGAAGACCTGAAGCCGGCCCAACTCGAACTCGGAGGACACGCGCCGCTGTTGATCCTCGACGATGCGCCCATCGAACACGCGGTGGCCGGTGCCCTCGGCTTGCTCCTCACTCTCAATGGGCAGTGGTGTCGCGCTCTGGGCCGTTTGCTCGTACCGGAGCGACGGCGAACCGAGATCGTCGATGCGGTCGCCGGTGCGTTGTCGTCGGTGGTCGTGGGCGACCCGATCGATCCGTCCACCCACATGGGTCCGATCGTCCATTCGGCGCATCGCGCGCATCTGCAGCGACGCGTGGACGATTTCAGCGATGGTCGAATCGTGCGGACCACACAGTTGCCCGATCGCTCGGGCAACTGGTTCGCGCCCACGCTCGTGGACGGTGTCGATCCGAGTCGAACCGTCGACGAGATCTTCGGCCCAGTGGCTGCGGTTCACGGCTATCGACATCTCGACGAAGCGGTGGCCCTGGCCAACGGCACCGACTACGGCCTGGAGGCCTACGTCGTGGGGGGCGACGAAGACGCGGCGATGGGCGCGGCGCGGCGCGTGCGGGCCGGGGGAGTGAAGGTGAACGGAGTGAGTCCGATCTCGCTGCATCTCATGGCCCCGCGCCCGGCGTTCGGGGTCTCGGGGCTGCACGACGAGGGAACGGCCGAGACCATCCGGTTCTTCGGCGGCAATCAAGTGGTCGGAGTCGAGAACAGCCTCGGCTGACGTGACGAAGAGACAGAACGAGAGGAGTACTGATGGGATTCGTGAACGTGACCAACGCGCATCACGGTGGATGCGATCAGCTGGGGTGGCGTCGCAAGTTCGGCGTGATCATCCCGAGCACCAACACCATCGTCGAACCCGAGTTCCACGCGATGTCGGTGCCGGGCATCACGGCTCATACCGGACGCATTCACATCCGCAATCAGGTGCTCGATTCGGACGAGGCGTTCCAGAACCTGCTGCTGCAGATCCGAGAGGAGATCGGCTACACCGTCGATCGGATCATGACGGCCGAACCCGACTACATGGTCATGGGAATGTCGGCCGAGACGTTCTGGGACGGTGTGGAGGGCAACCGCAAGTTCATCAAGCAGATCAACGAGCGCTCCGGCGGCCTGTCGGTGGCCACGGGTGCGGAGGCGTGTGAGCGAGCGCTGAAATTGTTCGGCGTGAAGAAGATCGGTGTGGTGACGCCGTATCAGCCGATCGGTGACACCAACGTCGTCAAGTTCTTCAGTGAACTCGGCTTCGAGGTCGCGGCCGTCGAGGGTCTGAAGTGTCCGACCGCGGTCGCCATCGCTCATGTTCCGGAGGCCGAACTGCGGGCCGCTCTGCACAAAGTCAATGGCCCGGATGTGGACGCGCTCGTTCAAGTGGGAACGAACCTGAGCATGATCCGTCTCGCCGACGAGATGGAACGCATCGTCGACAAGCCCGTGATCGCCATCAATGCCGCCACGTGGTGGATGGCGCTTCGCGACAACGGAGTCGACGATCGCCTGCACGGGTTCGGCACTTTGTTGCGCGAGTACTGATGCGAACGTGGCCCGTCGCCATCGCCGCCGTGATGTTGGCGGCCTGTTCGTCGGGTGACGACGGGGCGGCGAACTCGGACGGCTCAGTATCGTCGACGCTGATCCCGTCGACCACCGCACCGGCCACTGATTCGCCGTCGACCACCGAGGTGCCGGCTCGCCGATCGCCCGAACTCGTGGCGGCACCCGGTCCGTGTACACCGTCGTTCGCGGCCGGCAGTACCGACCATGTGCTCGAACGAGCGGAAGGTCGTCGTGATTTCGTGTTGCATCGTCCCGACACCTCCGACGGCGGACGTTTGCCGTTGGTGGTCGATCTGCACGGCACCACCGGCACCCCCGCGATTCAAGAGGCGATCTCGCGTTTCGGAGTCCGCGGGATCGAGACCGGCGCCTGGGTCACGATGACGCCCCTGGCGCTGGGTGCGATGACGGCGTGGGCGGTGCCGGGGGCGATTCCAGGAGACGACATCGGGTTCATCGAAGACGCGATCGTCGCGATCGTGGAGACGGCGTGCATCGACCCCGAACGAATCTTCGCCACCGGCATTTCGTCGGGTGCGGCCATGAGCGCGTACCTCGGTTGCACGAGTTCGCTCTTCGCCGGCGTCGCACCGGTCGCGGGTGTGAATCTCGTGCGTGGTTGTGAAGATTCGCCGGCGGTCTCGCTCGTCGCGTTCCACGGCACGCTCGATCAGTACGTGCCGATCGAGGGCCTCGATGGATGGGACACCGATGCATTCGACGACGAGCGAAAGTTCTTTCGCGGCGACTTGATCGGGATCGTCGAGTCGTGGGCGAGGCGAGACGGGTGTGCGAGCGAGGTCACGATCACGTCGATGGGCCCGGAAACCGAGCGACACGAGTGGATCGACTGCGTCGACGGCACGAAGGTCGTTCTGTACTTGAGTGAGGGTGCGGGGCACACGCATCCGGGTGCGCCTTTCCCGTCCGATGCGACGTCGTCGGTCGGCGCCGTGGCCCAGGACATCGACGCCACCGATCTGATCGCGCGCGAGTTCGGCCTCATCACCTGATCCGCGCCGTAGGCTCGCAAGGCTCATGAATTCGTCTCCTCGTTCCGGTCGTGACGGCGAAAGTCGCCCCCGTGGTGGTGCCCGTCCGTCGGGCCGCCCGTCGGGCCGTCCGTCGGGCCGTCCGTCTGGTCGCCCGTCTGGTCGCCCGTCCAGCGGTTCGGGCGGCGGAGCTCGCCGTTCCGATGGTGCCGCTCCACGTGCACGACGGGACGACGACGATCGCCGTCCGCGGAGGCGTGACGATGATGGTGATCGACGCCCGCGTCGCAGTCCTGATGGATCGGCGCCGCGCGCGCGACGTGACGACGACGGTCGCCGTCCGCGGAGGCGTGATGACGATGTTGATCGACGCCCGCGTCGCAGTACTGATGGATCGGCGCCGCGCGCACGACGCGACGACGACGGTCGCCGTCCGCGGAGGCGTGACGATGATGGTGATCGACGCCCGCGTCGTGACGGCGATGGTCGCCCCGACAGCCGACGTGACAGTCGACGTGATAGTCGACGTGACGATCGTCCAGGCGGACGCCCTGGTGGACGTTCCGGCGATCGACGTGGCGGTCGTCCGGATGGTCGAGGCAGTGGCCGACCCACGTCGCGATCAGGTGATCGCCGTGTCGCACCCCGTCGTGTCGAGAGCGAAGAGCGAGAGCCACGCAACGAAGCCGAACGTCGCCGTCGCGCGGTTCGGGCCCGTGGCGCGGGCACGGCCCGCAAAGATCTCGAACCCACTCGGGTCGAACGCGAACCCGAGCAGTGGATCGACGAGGGCCCGACCGTGCGTGAAGCGGCGGTGCAGGCCACCGAGCGCGCCACCCGCGCCAAGACGCGTCGTGAGCCAGCCGGCGAGCTCGACCCGACGGTCAAGGCGACCGTCGAAGAGACCCTCGAACCTCGTCGCGCCGCTCGACTGAGCGAGCGGCTCTTGCAGGCCCAGGTGGCCCTCGAAGCCGAACGCTTCACCGACGCGCGCCGTATTGCTCGCTCGCTCGTGAAGGAAATGGGACACGTCGCCGCGGTGCACGAAGTGCTCGGTCTGTCCAGTTACCGCTTGGGCAAGTGGCGTGAGGCCGTCGCCGCTCTCGAGCTCGCGCGTTCTCAGCGCAGTCGGGTGGAAGATCTTCCGGTTCTGGCCGACTGCTACCGAGCGCTTCGCCGCTGGGCCAAGGTCGACGAGATCTGGCAGGAGATCCGCGAAGCGTCACCAGCCCACGACGTCATGGCCGAGGGTCGCATCGTGGCCGCTGGCTCTCTGGCCGAACGCGGTGACCTGCGCGGAGCCATCGAGTTGATGGAGAAGACGGCATCCATTCCGCGTCGCGTGCGCCCGTTCCACTTGAAGCAGTGGTACGTGCTCGCCGATCTGTACGACCGGGCCGGCAACGTACCCAAGGCGCGTGAGATGTTCCGACGCGTCGCGGTGCACGATCGCGACTACGCCGACGTCACCGATCGTCTCGCCTCGCTCTGACACCGTCGTCCCACTCTGGGGCATGGCAACTGACTTCACGTCCCTCGTGAACAACATCGTCGTTCTCAACGGCTCTCTCAGCAGCGATCCGGTGTGGCGCGAACTCGCGTCCGGCAGTACCGCCGTCACGCTCGAAGTCACCACCGATTACGAGGAAGGCTCTCGTCGATCGGCGCCAGTCACCGTGGTCGATCCGAAGCGGGTGGCCGAACTCGAAAAACTGAAGGCGGGTTCGGACGTGGTGGTGATCGGCGAGGTTCGCCGACGATTCTTCCGTGGGGCCAATGGCCCGGGAAGTCGCACCGAAGTGGTGGCTCACGAGGTCGTTCCGGCTGGCCAGCGCAGCCGAGTCGAACGCCACATCACCGAGGTACGCCGGGTTCTCGGAACGCTCGTGGTATGAGAACTACGCTCGGCCCGTCTCGATCGAAAGGTGACGGAATGAACGCCGAGCAACTCGAACGCCTGCGCGGCGCCAAAGGATTCATCGCCGCGCTCGACCAGAGCGGCGGCAGCACTCCCAAGGCGCTCAAGCTCTACGGCATCGCCGAGAGCGAATATTCCGGTGACGCGCAAATGTTCGATCTCATCCACGGCATGCGGTCGCGCATGATCACCAGCCGAGTGTTCAACGGCGACCGGATTCTCGGCGCGATCCTCTTCGAAGGCACCATGGATCGCAACATCGAGGGTCGTGGTAGTGCCGACTACCTCTGGACCGTCAAGAAGGTCGTGCCGTTCCTGAAGGTCGACAAGGGCCTGGCCGACGAGGTCGATGGTGCGCAGATCATGAAGCCCATGCCCGATCTCGATGCGCTGCTCACTCGCGCGGTGGCCAAGGGGATCTTCGGTACCAAGATGCGCTCGGTCATCAAGTTGGCCGACCCGGCCGGAATCAAGGCCGTGGTCGCGCAGCAGTTCGCCGTCGGACGCCAGATCCTCGGCCACGGACTCGTGCCGATCATCGAGCCCGAAGTCGACATTCATAGTCCGAACAAGGCCGAGGCCGAGAAGATCCTGCGCGACGAACTGTTGGCCGAGTTGAATCGCCAGCCGGCCGATCAGCCCGTGATGCTCAAACTCACACTGCCGTCCATCGACGACTTCTACCTCGATCTCGTGAGGCATCCGAGTGTGCTGCGGGTCGTTGCGCTCTCGGGTGGTTACTCACGCGACGACGCCAACACGAAGTTGAGTCACAACCACGGTGTGATCGCCAGCTTCTCGCGCGCCCTCACCGAGGGTTTGTCGGCCCAGCAGTCGGACGCCGAGTTCGACGCCGCACTCGACGCGGCCATCGCCAGCATCTACGCCGCGTCGCTCACCTGAGGTCGGTCAGTTCGCGTCCACCGGTCGCAGCACCGGACCGGTGCGCAACTTCGGTGTGAAGAAAGTCGACTTCGGCGGCATCAACAATCCTTCGTCGGCGGTTCGCCTGATCTCGGCGACCGACACCGGCCGGATGAGAACTCCGGCCGTGATCGAACCGCGAGTGGCCACGATGCCGACCACGTTCGTGACGCCGTGTTGGTAGGTCACGTCGTGCGCGACGTCGGCCAGGGCGTGCTCGAGACGCGCGCCGTCGAGATCGCGCACACCGGCGAATGAGTCGGCTCGCGGAACGAGGAGTTCGCCGGTGCCGTCGGGGGCCACCAGTACGAGGGCGCCGCGGTCGCGCATGGTGGACGTCACGGCCGGCGTCACGGCTCCGAGGGGTTCGATGTCGAACGACGACGCCAGGGCCGCGCGCAGATCGGTGAAGGAGATGCCCGAGTAGAGACGATGGATCGCGTCGACACTCAACTGCTCGGCGATCAACTCGCCCACGTAGGTCATGGTGGTGTCGACCGTGCGGCCGGCAGCACGCTCCTCGTCGCGGAACGTCCGGCTGATCGCGTAGCGGTGGTGACCATCGGCGATCACCACGTCGTGCGACCCGACGGCCCGAGCGATGGCGTTCACCCGACTCGGGTCGATCACTCGTTCGAACGTGTGAACGACGCCCTCGAACTCGACCGATCCCATGGGCTCGCCCGGTTCGTCGAGGAGAGCGGTGAGGCCGGGTGTGAGCGACAGTCCCCAGACCGGCGACAGATTGGTGCGCGTCGCACGAGTGAGGTCGAGTCGATCGGTTTTGGCCTTCGGCGTGGTGCGCTCGTGGGGGAGCACGCCACCAGCCCCTTCGTCGACCACTTCGAGGGCACCGATCACACCCGACGTGCGGCGACGACGTCCCGACTCATCGGTGAAGTCCATGCGGTAGATGGTGAACGACGGGGAAGGGTCGAGCCGCACGACACCGCGATCGATCCAGTCGCGCAGGGTTCGGGCGGCGGCGTCGTAACGGCCCGGACCGTCGGCCTCCATCGGAACGTCGACGTGCACGATGTTGTGTGGATGGCGTCCGGCCAATTCGGCCCGATCGGCGTCGGACAACACGTCGTACGGCGGTGCCATCACGGCCTGGAGGTCGCTCGGCGACGAGTGGTCGTAGCGAAGGGCGCGGAACGGTTCGAAACGGGGCACCCGTACAGGTTGGCACGGAGGTGGCAGGATCACTACCCGTGAGCCCCGTTCCGGTTCTGTGTGATCTCGATGGTGTGGTCTGGCTCGCGCATCGGCCCATCGCGGGTTCGGCCGAGGCCATCGCCGCACTCCGCGCCCGGGGTCATCGGGTTCTGTTCGTCACCAACAATTCGTCGGCCACGGTCGCCGAACAAGAGCGCGCGTTGGCGGCCGTCGGAGTGCCCGCCGATGGTGACGTGGTCACGTCGGCGCTGGCCGGGGCTCGGCTCGTGGAAGCCGGTGAGCGAATTCTGGTGTGTGGTGGTCCGGGTGTCGAAGAAGCCATCGGCGCGCGGGGAGCGATCTCGGTTCCGCACGACGTGGCCGACTCGTCGCCGATCGACGCCGTGATGGTGGGCTTCCATCGCCACTTCGATTACGAGATCATGCGCCGCGCGGCCGGAGCGGTGCGCCGGGGCGCGCGTCTCATCGCCACCAATGATGATGCGACCTATCCCACGCCCGATGGACCGATCCCGGGTGGCGGATCCATCGTCGCGGCGATCGCTACTGCGGCCGGTGTCAATCCCGTGATCGCGGGCAAGCCGCACACCGCGATGGCGACGGTGGTACGCGATCTACTGGGAGGCTTGCCGGCTGATGCCGTCATGGTCGGTGATCGACCCTCCACCGACGGGCTGTTCGCACGCACCCTCGGGTGCCGCTACGCGTTGGTGCGTTC
The DNA here is from genome assembly GCA_016871355.1 of Actinomycetota bacterium. Taxonomy (GTDB): domain Bacteria; phylum Actinomycetota; class Acidimicrobiia; order Acidimicrobiales; family Ilumatobacteraceae; genus Casp-actino8. The sequence continues at coordinate 54,153 of VFZC01000007.1, read as the reverse complement.
GGGTGTCACACCCGCGGGTACGGGTCGGGCCGCTTTCGATGCCGATGGCGTCGAGGTGCACGTCGACGTGGCCGACCTCGCTGCGGTGGCCCGCTGGTTGATCGAGTCGTCGTGACACGCCGTCAGAGACTCGACACCGAATTGGTGCGACGCGGACTGGTGTCGAGTCGCACGGAGGCGTCGACACTCATCGACGAGCATCGTGTTCTGGTGAACGGCGCGATCGCCGACAAGTCGTCACGCCTCGTCGACCCCGGCGATGCCGTCGTCGTGAGTGGTCCGCCCGCCCGTTTCGTGAGTCGTGGCGGCGAGAAACTCGATCACGCGTTGAATTCGTTCGCGATCGACGTGACCGACCGTGTGGTGCTCGATGCCGGCGCATCCACCGGTGGGTTCACCGACTGTCTGCTGCAACGCGGTGCGCGGCGGGTGATCGCGCTCGACGTGGGACACGGGCAGCTCCATCCGAAGATTCGTCACGACGAAAGGGTCGACGTCGTCGAACGCGTCAACGTGCGCGAGATCGACCCCGATCGGTACGGCGGGCGAGTCGATCTGGTGGTGGCCGACTTGTCGTTCATCTCGCTCACCGTCGTGGCGAGTGCGTTGGTGGGTATGGCTCGTGACGGAGCCGACCTCGCGGTGCTCGTGAAGCCGCAATTCGAGGTGGGTCGGCGTGAGGTGAGTCGGGGCCAGGGTGTCGTCACCGACCCCGAATTGCATCGCCAGGCGTGTGATGCGGTGAGCGACGCGTTCCGTGAGGCCGGCGCCGATGTAGTGGGCCTGGTCGAGTCGCCCATCACGGGTGGTGAAGGCAACAAAGAGTTCCTCCTGCACGCGAGGGTTCGTGCGAGACTGTCGCCATGAGCGGCGCCACGCACACCGTGCTCGTCGTCGGCCACGCCGATCGCGACGAGGCCGACGGTGTCGCGCATCGGGCCGTCGAGTGGTTGCTCGAGCGGGGACACCGTGTGGTCGCCACCGCCGACGACCGCGCACATCTCGGGTTGGCGGCGTCGCAGGTGGCCGATCTCACCGACATCGGGTCGGTGACCCTGGCGCTGAGCATCGGTGGCGACGGGACCATGTTGCGCACGGTCAAGTTGATTGCCGGCCGTGACGTTCCGGTTCTCGGTGTGAACGTGGGTCTGCTCGGCTATCTCTCCGAGGTCGAACCGCCGGCCATCATCTCCGCTCTCGACGACGTGATGGCCGGACGTCATTCACTCGAGTCGCGCACCGTGATCGACGTGGAGGTGCATCGAGCCGGAGCGGTCGAGCGGCATCGCGCGCTCAACGAGGCGTCGCTCGAGAAACTCACGGCCGGCCACACCGTGCGCCTGGCTGTCGACATCGACGGAGCGCCGTTCACCACGTATCAAGCCGACGGTCTCATCGTGGCCACACCCACCGGCTCGACGGCGTACTCGTTGTCGGCGCGCGGTCCGATCGTGTCGCCGCTCTTGCGGGCCGTCCTCGTCACACCATTGTCACCGCACATGTTGTTCGATCGTTCTCTCGTCCTCGGGCCCGATGAGGCCGTCGTCGTCACTGTCACCGGCTCGCGTCCGGTTGGTTTGGCCGTCGACGGCGAATTCCTCGGTGAACTCCGACCGGGTGATCGAATCGTCTGTCGCGAATCGAAGCAGCCGGCGGTGTTCGTACGCCTGCACGCCCGGCGCTTCCATCAGATCCTGAAGACCAAGTTCGGCCTGGCCGACCGCTGACCGTGCTGGCCGAACTGCACATCGAAGATCTCGGTGTGATCGATCGACTCGATCTCGTGATCGGTGCCGGTCTGGTCGTCGTCACCGGTGAAACCGGTGCCGGCAAGACGATGATCGTCGAAGCGCTCGAGTTGCTGGTGGGAGGTCGAGCCGACACTGGTTGCGTGCGACCGGGAGCGAGTGAGGCCCGTGTGGAGGGTCGCTTCACCGTCGGTGACGACGAGTGGGTACTGGCGCGGGTGATTCCCACCGATGGCCGGAGTCGGGCCTACGTGAACGGGCGTTTGGCGACGGTGGCGCAATTGGCCGAGATCGGAACCCAGCTGGTCGACATCCACGGACAACACGCGCACCAGGGTCTGCTCACCACCGCGGTGCAACGCGCCGCTCTCGACACCTTCGCTGGTACCGACCTCGCACCGTTACGAGAAGCGCGTGCTCGACTCACCGAGATCGACGCCGCCATGGCCTCGCTGGGTGGCGACCAACGCGCCCGCGCGCGAGAGATCGACCTGTTGCGGTTTCAAGTGCAAGAGATCGATGGTGTGGCGATCGCGTCGCCCGACGAAGACGGCGAATGCGAACGCGAAGAAGACGTTCTCGCCGATGCGTCGGCCCATCGTGAAGCGGCCGAACTCGCGCACGATCTGCTCACCGGCGACGGCGCAGCGATCGACCGCGTGGCCTCGGCGCTCGGTGCACTCGGTTCACGTTCACCGTTCGCCGAACTCGCAGCGCGCTTGCGCGGAGCCTCGGCCGAGTTGGCCGACATTGCGCACGACATCCGATCGATCGGCGAAGAGTGTCTCGACGACCCCGAACGCTTGGCCCAGTTGCGTCAGCGCCGACAGGTGCTCCGCGACCTGCGTCGCAAGTACGGCGAGACCTTGGACGATGTGATCGCGTACGGCCACGAGAGTCGAGCCCGACTGGCCGAACTCGAGTCGTATGAGACGCGGGTAGCCGAACTGGCCTCCGATCGTCAGCGGGCCGAGAAGACCGAACGTTCGGCGGCGAAGAAGGTCGCGGCCACTCGCCGAGCGGCTGCGTCGCGACTGGCTGAGGCGGTCACCGCGCATCTGGCCGAACTGGCACTGCCCAAGGCGTCGATCGCCGTCGACGTGCGCGGTGACGATCCCGGCGACGAGGTCGTCTTCGAGTTCGTCGCCAACCCGGGCCTGCCTCCCGGACCGTTGGCCAAGATCGCGTCGGGTGGCGAACTGGCGCGGGTGATGTTGGCGTTGCGCCTCGTGCTCACGGCCGGGCCGCCCGTCCTCGTGTTCGACGAAGTGGATGCCGGTATCGGTGGGCGAGCCGCGGCGGCGGTGGCCGAAGCACTGGCCCGTCTCGGCCGGTCGCATCAGGTTCTGATGGTCACGCACCTCGCTCAGGTCGCGGCGCTGGCCGATCGCCACGTGGTGATCGAGAAGGACTTCGTGTCGCGCCGTGGGGCCGAATCGACCGTGGCCCGGGCCCGGTTGGTGGACGGATCCGAGCGGGTCGACGAGGTGGCACGGATGCTCTCGGGCCAGCCCGACAGCGCGGCCGCCCGTCGCCACGCCCAAGAACTCCTCACCGCGGCCAAGAAGTCACGTTCGTCCTGATCAGGACGCCGGGGAGTGTCGTCCGTCCGGGTCAGGTGCGGGTAGGGTGTTCTCCCGTTATCGGTGCAACCGAACGGGAGGTCGACATGCCGAAGCACATCTTCGTGACCGGTGGTGTTGCCAGCTCCCTCGGCAAGGGTCTCACTGCCTCGTCGCTCGGCCGTTTGCTCAAACTCCGTGGCCTGAAGGTCACGATGCAGAAGCTCGATCCGTACATCAACGTCGATCCGGGCACCATGAACCCGTTCGAACACGGTGAAGTGTTCGTGACCGACGACGGTGGTGAAACCGACCTCGATCTCGGTCACTACGAGCGCTTCATCGACGAGAACTTGTCGCGCAACTCGAACGCCACCACGGGTTCGATCTATCAAGCCGTTCTCGCCGCCGAGCGTCGTGGTGATTATCTCGGCAAGACCGTGCAGGTGATTCCGCACATCACCGACGAGATCAAGCGCCGCATCCGCCGCCTGGCCACCGACGACGTCGACGTCGTGATCACCGAAGTGGGTGGCACGGTCGGCGACATCGAAATTCTCCCGTTCCTGGAGGCGATTCGGCAGTACCGCAAGGAAGCCGGGCGCGACAACGTCTGCTACATCCACGTGACGCTCGTGCCGTTCATCGGACCGTCGGGGGAGCAGAAGACCAAGCCCACACAGCACTCGGTCACCGAGTTGCGCAGCCGCGGCATCCAGCCCGACGTGATCGTGTGCCGAAGCGAAGAGCCGTTGAGTCAGAGCCTCAAGCGCAAGATCTCGAACCTGTGCGACGTCGACGAGCGTGCGGTCGTGAACGCCGCCGACGCGCGCAACATCTACGAACTTCCTCTCATCCTTCACGACGAAGGACTCGACGCCGTGGTGTGCGATGTGTTGCGCATCGAAGCTGAGGCCGATCTCTCGTCATGGGAGAACGTGGTCACGATGGTCGAGAACGCCACCAAGCCGGTGCGCATCGGACTCATCGGAAAGTACGTCGAATTGCAGGACGCCTACTTGTCGGTGGTCGAGAGCATCAAGCACGCGGGTTTCCATCACGGCGCCAAGGTGCAGATCGATTGGATCCAGGCCGAAGAAGTCGAAGGTCTTCTGGCGGCTGGTCGTCTGGCCGACCTCGACGGCATGGTGATCCCGGGCGGCTTCGGTATTCGCGGGGTGGAAGGCAAGATCGCCGCCGCGCATTACGCGCGCGAGAACCAGGTGCCATGCCTCGGTTTGTGTCTCGGCATGCAGGTGATGACCATCGAGTTCGCGCGCCACGTTCTGGGTATGGCCGACGCGCATTCCACCGAATTCGATGCGACCACGACCCACCCCGTGATCGACATCATGAACGATCAGCGCGACATCACCAACAAGGGCGGCACCATGCGCCTCGGTGCGTACTACGCGGTGCTGACGCCGGGTTCGAAGGTGGCCACGGCGTACGGAGAGCCCGTGGTGAGCGAACGCCATCGCCATCGGTACGAGTTCAACAGTCAGTACCGCCCGCGCTTCGAGTCGGCCGGCTTCTTGTGCAGTGGCACCTCACCCGACAAGCGCCTGGTCGAATTCATCGAGTTGGTCGACCACCCGTACTGGGTCGGCACCCAGGCGCACCCCGAGTTCAAGAGTCGCCCCGATCGCCCGCATCCGCTGTTCCGCGATCTCATCCGCGCCGCACTGGCCAACCGTGCTCGCCACGGTCGGACGGAGACTCCTCAGGAGACGCGGTCCGAAACTCAGAACGCGTGACCACGTTCCGTCACCTCGGAGACTCACCGGTCTACGACGGTTACGTCTGGCGAGTGGTGGTCGGAGCGTTCACCGATCCGGACGGCAACGAGTTCACACGTGACATCGTGCGTTCGCCCGGCGCCGTGGCGGTCGTCCCGCTCCACGACGACGGAACCGTCTCGTTGCTCCGGCAGTATCGCGCCGCTTTCGACGAAGCGATCGTGGAGATCCCGGCCGGAATGCGCGATGTGGACGGGGAGGACCCGATCGACACGGCCCGTCGCGAACTCGTCGAAGAGATCGGCTTCGATGCCGGGCGACTCGAATTGCTGCATCGATTCTTTCCCTCGGTCGGAATGACCGACTCGGTTCTGCACGTGTTCCTCGCAACCGAACTCACCGAGGTGGGACGGGCCGTTCATGGTCCGGAAGAGACGCACATGGACGTCTTTCGAATTCCGCTGGCCGACGCGGTCGACATGGTGGTCGACGGACGCATTTCGGACGCGAAGGCAACGATCGGTCTTCTCCTCGCCGAACGTCGTCTCTCCGGGCGATGACCCGCTCCGAACTCCCGATCGACGCGGAAGAGTACCTGTCGTGGTTGGTTGCCGAACGGGGACGCTCGTCGAACACGGTGGCGGCCTACCGGCGTGATCTGTCCGGTTACTGCGAATGGTTGCGCGGCCGCAAGAAGTCGGTGCTCGACGTGAACGCAACCGACATCGATGCTTTCGTCGCTGAGCGTCGTGCCGAAGCGGCGGCATCCAGTGTGGCCCGTCAGTTGGCCGCGGTGCGCAACTTCCATCGCTTCTTGGTGGCCGAGAGTCGACGGCGTGACGATCCGACCGCCGACCTCGACGGTGTGCGTGTGCCGGCCGGGATTCCCAAACCCCTGAGTGAGGACGACGTGTCGCGTTTGATCGGCGCCGTGGTGGGCGACGACGCGGTGGCGCGCCGAGATCGTGCCTTGCTCGAGTTCCTGTACGCGACGGGCGCGCGCATCTCCGAGGCCTGTGGCTTGTCGCTCGGTGACCTCGATCTCGAGTCGGGTCTGGTTCGCCTGTACGGCAAGGGCTCGAAGGAACGCTTGGTTCCGGTGGGCTCGTGCGCACGACAGGCCCTCGAACAGTGGTTGACCGGTGGCCGTCCCGATCTCGTTCCCGCTCGGTGGAAGCGGCGGGGTGATGCCGAAGCGGTGTTCCTCGATCGTCGCGGTGGTCGACTCTCGCGCCAGGCCGCCTGGGCGGCGGTGACTCGACACGGCGAGCGGGCCGGATTGGCCGGACATCTCTCGCCTCACGTACTTCGTCATTCGTGCGCCACGCACATGCTCGATCACGGCGCCGACCTACGCATCGTTCAAGAGATGCTCGGTCACGCGTCCATCTCCACCACGCAGGTGTACACGAAGGTGTCGCAGGAGCGAATCTTCGAGCAGTACCGCGCCGCTCATCCGCGGGCCCGGGTGGGCCGAGGCGAGTGATGGTCGTGTTCCATCTCGTCAAGCGATTCGTCGGTTCGCTCTCCGCGGCCGCGCCTCCGGTTCACGACGAAGTGTGGGCCGAATCGTTCCTATTGGATGGCGAGCTCGTTCTGTGGTGTCGGCTGGGCAACGTCGATCGTCGTCACGCGATCCAGGTCGCGCGGCGCTTGGAGGTCCTGGGCTCGTGGACCCGAGACGAGATGGCGGCGGCGCTGTTGCACGACATCGGTAAAACCGTGTCGCAGTTGTCGACTCTCGAACGGGTGGCGGCGACGATTCTCGGCAGTCGCACGACTCGTTGGCGTGAGTATCGCGATCACGAGCGGATCGGGCTCGAACTGTGCCGCGAAGCGGGTTCGACTGCGGTCACCCTGGCGATGTTGGGCAACGAACCCTCCAACGCGGTGACGGCCCTGCGACGGGCTGACCGAATCTGAGTTTCGCTCGTCTCACGAGCGTCACCTGACCCGTCGGGTCAGCTCAGCCGGGCGGCAAGATGCCGATGTTGGTGTACGCGCGCTCGAGCGTGCGTGACGCGACGGCTCGGGCCTTGTCGGCGCCCACCCGGAGCAACCGCGCGAGCTCGGCGCGATCGGCCAGCAACTCGCGGTAGCGCTCCTGAATCGGAGCGAGAACCGCGACGACGGCTTCACCGGTGTCGTTCTTGAGCGGTCCGTACTGCGTGTAGTCGGCGGCCACGGCGTCGGGTGTGCGGCCGGTGCAGGCGGCCAGGATCTCGAGAAGGTTCGACACACCTGGCTTGGTGGCTCGATCGAAACGCACCTCCGACTCGGAGTCGGTGACCGCTCGCTTGAATTTCTTCATGATCGCGGCCGGGTCGTCGTCGAGGTACACGATGCCGGCTTCCGAACTCGACGACTTCGACATCTTGCTCGTGGGGTCCTGGAGGTCGGTCACTTTGGCGCCGGCCTTGGGGGTGACCACCTTGGGCAACGTGAAGGTAGGTCCGAATCGATGGTTGAAACGTTCGGCGATGTCGCGCGTGATCTCGATGTGTTGGCGCTGATCTTCACCCACCGGAACTTCGTCGGCGTCGTACAACAAGATGTCGGCAGCTTGCAGAGCGGGATAGGTGAACAAGCCAGCCGAAACGAAGTCGGCCTCGCGTTTGGCGGACTTGTCCTTGAACTGCGTCATTCGGCTCAATTCGCCATACGACACCGTGCATTCCATGATCCAGCCCAGTTGCGGATGCTCGGGAACGTGACTCTGCACGAACACCGTTGCCGCGTCGGGATCGAGTCCGACGGCGAAGAGTGTGGCCGCCAATTCGAGAGTGTTGCGTCCGAGCACACCGGGCGAATCGGTGACCGTCAGAGCGTGCAGATCGACGATGCCGTGGAACGCATCGCATTCGTGCTGGCCGGCGACCCAATTGCGCAGCGCCCCGAGATAGTTGCCGAGATGGACGTTGCCCGTCGGCTGAATGCAGGACAGGACGCGAGCCACCTGCTCAGGCTAATTGGCGGGACCCTCGCGAACCGGGTGTTTAGCGGTCCGGGGAACCCCCGGCCGATTAGCGTGGGGTCGATGGCAGTCGAGGTCAGCACCCCGGTTTTCGAGGGACCTTTCGACCTCTTGTTGCACCTGATCCTGAAAGAGCAGGTCGACATCCACGAGGTCAACTTGGCCACGATCGTCGACGCCTATCTGCAAGAGATCGAGCGGCTGCAGTCGCTCGATCTCGAAGTGGCCACCGAGTTCTTGTTGATCGCCGCGACCCTCGTCGAACTGAAGGCCCGGCGTCTGCTGCCCGGGCGCGAGGACGTCGACCTCGACGAGGAACTGGCCCTGTGGGAAGAACGCGATCTGCTCCTGGCTCGGTTGCTCGAATGCAAGACGTTCAAGGACGTGGGTCAGGTGTTCGGTCGGCTGGCCGACGAGGCCGATCGGTCGTACGCGCGGGCCTGCGGCCCCGACGAGCGTTTCGTCGAACTCATGCCCGATCTGCTCGAAGGTGTGAAGCCACGTCAGGTGCACGCCGCGTATCTTCGAGCCACCACGCCCAAACCCGAACCCCGTCTCGACCTGTACCACGTGGCGCTCGTGAAGGCGAACGTGGCCGATGCGTTGGCCGAACTCCTCGACGAATTGCCGCGCGTCGAACGCATCACGTTCCGTCGCCTCACCCGCGATTTCGTCGATCGACTGGAAGTGATCGTCCGCTTCCTCGCTCTTCTCGAACTCTTCAAACAGGGCCACGTCGAACTCGAACAAGGCGAGAAGTTCGGCGACGTCCAGATCGTGTGGACCGGTGGCGACGATCGCGTCTCCGTGTCCGCCCTCACCATCGACGACTACGAAGGATGACATGACCGAGAAGACCGCAACCCGCGCCGTCGACGCCGAGATCGTTCGCGCACTCGAGGCCATTCTCCTCGTCGCATCCGAACCGGTTCCGACCGATCTGTTGGCGCAGATCCTCGAGCAGCCGGCCGCCGTGGTCGACCAACTGTGCGCGTCGTTGGCGTCGGCATACGACGAAGCCGGTCACGGATTCGAACTCGTGCGCATCGCCGGTGGCTATCGGTACCAGTCACGCGGTGATCTCGCGCCCTATGTGGAGCGCTTCATCCTCGACGGTCAGCGCGCGCGACTTTCCGGTGCGGCCCTCGAAACGCTGGCGATCGTGGCCTACAAGCAGCCGATCTCGCGCAGTCAGATCGCATCCATTCGCGGAGTCGACCCGGACGGTGTTCTGCGCACCTTGCAGAGTCGTGGCTACATCGATCAGGTCGGACGTGATCCCGGACCGGGTCAGGCCGTGATGTGGGGGACCACGCCGGCGTTTCTCGAGAAGTTGGGGATCAACTCGGTGAACGATTTGCCGCCGATCGTCGACTTCGTTCCGGATGCCGAAGTGGTCGAGGCACTCGAACAAGGTTTGCGCACCCCCAAAGCAGTGGACGTCGCTTCCGACCAGTCGTCGAACGCCCCGTCGTCGGAGTGACGGTGGAGAAACCGCTCTGGGAGCAATGGGCCGAGAAGTCGCGCCTTCTCCCACAAGGCGAGCGGTTGCAGAAGGTTCTGGCCGTGCGCGGGTTCGGCTCGCGCCGCACGTGTGAAGAACTCATCGCCGAGCGTCGCGTCACCGTCAATGGCGAAGTCGCCGAACTAGGCCGTCGGGTCGACGTCGATCACGATCTGGTCGAGGTGGACGGCGTTCCGATCGGAGTGAAACCCGGCCTGGTGTACTACCTCGTGAACAAGCCATCGGGTGTCGTCACCACGGCGCACGATCCGCAGGGTCGACCCATCGTGCTCGATCTGGTGCCGACCGAGCCGCGCGTCTTCCCGGTCGGGCGACTCGATGCCGAAACCGAAGGACTCTTGCTCCTCACCAACGACGGTGATCTCGCGCATCGCATCGCGCATCCGTCGCACGGTGTCGACAAGGAGTATCTCGCCCATGTGGCGGGTGGTCAGGTGGCGCCCGGGGAGTTGCGGCAACTTCGCGAAGGCGTCGATCTGGAAGACGGTCGGACCGCACCGGCGCAGGTGTCGCAACCCGAGCCTGGTCTGTTGCGAATCACCATTCACGAAGGTCGCAATCGTCAGATTCGCCGGATGTGCGATGCGGTGGGTCATCCGGTGCAACGGTTGGTGCGTGTGCGCATCGGTCCGATTTCCGATCGATCGTTACGTCCGGGTGCCTGCCGCGAGCTCACGCTCGACGAATTGAGAAGCCTCACCAGTGCCGTGGCTCGGTACCCTCGTGACGATGAGTGATCGGGTCGCCAACGTCCTTGGCCTCGGCCTGATCGGAGGCTCGGTCGCCCTGGCACTGTCCGAGCGCGGCTGGCGCGTCCACGGCACCGATGTCGACGACAAGCGTGTCGCCGTGGCCCGCGAGCGCGGAATCATTCACGAGGCCGGCCTGGCCCGCGATGCCGCGGTCACGTTCGTGGCCGTGCCACCCAAGGCGTTGCACACCGAAGTCGAGCGAGCACTTCGTGAAACGACCGGGGTCGTGTCCGACGTGGGCAGTGTGAAGACGGCGCTGGCTCGTGCGATCACCGACTCGCGCTTCGTGGCCGGCCATCCGATGGCCGGTAGCGAACTCGACGGTCTCGACGGTGCCGATGCCGAGATGTTCGTGGGTGCGGTGTGGGTACTCACGCCGACGGCCAGCACGTCCGACGACGCGTTCGCCACCGTGGCGGCCGCGGTGAGCGAGTTGGGGGCCGAGGTGGTGGGCCTCCAACCCGAGCGCCACGACAGCTTGGTCGCAGTCGTGAGCCACGTTCCTCATCTCACCGCGGCGACTCTCATGCGTCTGGCCGGTTCGCGCGCCGAAGAGCACGTCGCATTGCTGCGCCTGGCTGCTGGTGGTTTCCGCGACATGACGCGTATCGCTTCGGGTCAGCCCGGTATCTGGCTCGACATCTGCGACGAGAATCGCGATGCCATCGTGGCCGCACTCGATGCACTCATCGCCGGCCTCGGCGACATGCGTGGCGTGATCGCGAGTGGCGATCGTTCGGCCCTGCTCGCTCGACTCACCAGCGCTCGTGAAGCACGGGCCAATCTTCCGTCGCGGGTCACTCGGCCCGACGATCTGGCCGAGGTGCGGATCCCGATTCCCGACCGACCCGGTGCGGCTGCCGAAGTGTTCACTCTGGCCGCCGAACTCGGGGTCAACATTCCGAACTTCGAAGTCGTGCATTCGGTGGAAGGTGATCGCGGTATCGCGGTCGTTCTCGTGGAAGCCGATGCCGCCGAGTTGTTCCGGGGTGGCTTGATGGCGCGCGGCTTTCGTCCCTCGATCACCCGGTTGTCATGACCCGTCCTCTCGACGTCGCGTCGGCACCGATCCGGGCCACGGTGAGCGTTCCGGGTTCGAAGAGCATCGCCAACCGCGCACTCGTGTGTGCAGCACTGGCCGATGGGGTCAGTCAGGTTCGCGGTTGTCCGGATGGAGACGACACGCGCGCGATGATCGACGGTCTCACGCGTTTGGGTGCGACGATCGTCCATCAATCCGATGGCGATTTCACGGTGTCGGGTCACGGCGGGCGTATTCGTGGGGGAGTGGAAGTCGATGCCATGTTGGCCGGCACCACGTCGCGCTTTCTCACGGCGGTGGCCGCGCTCGGCACCGACTCGTCGGTCGTCACCGGAGCCGAACGTCTGCGCGCTCGACCCATGGCGGCGCTCCACGAATCGCTGAGTCGTCTCGGTGCTCGTATCGAAGCACTCGGTGAGATGGGCTGCCTTCCGGTGCGGGTGTCTCGCGGCAATCTCCGCGGCGGAGTGGTCGAACTGCCCGGTGACGTGAGCAGTCAATTCGTCACCGCGTTGATGCTCATTGCGCCGTTGCTGACCGAGGGTCTGTCGATCCGGCTCACGTCGCCGTTGGTGTCACGTCCGTACGTGGCGATGACCGCCGCGGTGATGTCCACGTTCGGAGCGTCCGGTATCGCCATCTCCGATCAGACGATCGACGTGGCCCCCGACGGATATCGCGCCATCGACTACCGGATCGAACCCGATGCATCCTCGGCGTCGTATCCGTTGGCCGCGGCCGCGATCACCACGGGAGACGTGATGGTTCCGGGCCTGACCGCACGTTCTCTCCAGGGTGATGCGGCCTTCGCATCTCTGCTCGAGAGCATGGGCTGTGTCGCGACGATCGATGACGCGGGCACCCGGGTGCGCGGCGGCGCGTCGTTGCGAGGAATCGACGTCGACATGGCCGATGTCTCCGATCTGGTTCCCACTCTCGCGGCCGTGGCCGCGTTCGCCGACACACCGACACACATTCGTGGTGTCGGTTTCATTCGCAACAAGGAGAGCGATCGGCTCGGTGACCTGGCCCGCGGGTTGCGATCGATCGGGTGTCAAACCGAAGTCACGAACGACGGCATCGTCATCAGTCCATCGGTTCCCGAGTCGTACCACGGCGCCGTGTTGGCCACTCATCACGATCATCGTTTGGCGATGGCCTGGTCGTTGTTGGCATTGCGGATTCCGGGCATCACTCTCGACGACGATTCGGTCGTCTCGAAGAGTTGGCCCGATTGGTGGACCGTCCGGGCGTCGCTCGTGGCGGGTCGGTAATCTCCCCGTGCCCATGGAGACGGTGGCCGCCTTCGACGTCGACAAGACCTTGACCACGCGCGATTGCGTCGTGCCGTTCTTGTGGCGTCTGCGCGGCCCAGGTTTGTTGGCCGGACTGGCCCCGCGGAGTCCGAGTCTCGTCGCCGCGGCGGCGGCCCGGCGTCGTGATCGGGTCAAAGAAGTGGTGACGGCCGCAGCCGTTCGCGGTCTGCCGATCGACACCGTCGATCGTCTGGGCGCCGAATTCGAAGCGGGCTTCGTTCGGCGTCATCTTCGTCCCGACACCATGGCGCGATTGCGTTGGCACGCGGCGAAGGGTCATCACATCGTTCTGGTGTCGGCGTCGTTCCGCTCGTACCTCGAACCGCTGGCTGCGCACGTGGGCGCTCATGCCGTGTTGTCCACCGATGTGGAGGTCGACGAGCGGGGCCTGTGCACCGGTCGACTCCGTGGCGCCAATTGTCGAGGAATGGAGAAAGAACGTCGCCTGCGCGAGTGGCTTGGAGGCGACCGACCGACCGTGTACGCCTATGGTGACTCGTCGGCTGATGCCGAGATGCTCGCGTTCGCCGATCACGCGATCCGTGTCACGACGAGTCCGATTTCCGAGGTGCCGGCGTGATCGGTGCGCTGTTCGCGGAAGCCCGCCCCAAGCAGTGGTTGAAGAACTTGCTGGTGTTCGCGGCTCCGGGTGCGGCCGGTGTGCTCGACAACTGGGCCGGCCTGTGGCCGGCTCTGGTGGCTTTCGTGGCGCTGTCGCTGGCGGCCAGCGGAACGTACTACTGGAACGATCTCCTCGATGTCGAGGCCGATCGTCGCCATCCCACCAAGCGCAATCGTCCCATCGCCGCCGGTCGCATCGGCCTCGGAACCGCTCGTGTCATCGGAACGCTTCTTCTCCTCGGAGGTCTTGGTCTCGGGTTCGTTCCCGACTGGCGTTGTGGTGTCGCGGTCTGCGTGTACGTCGCGGTCACGGTGGGTTACTCGGTCTGGCTCAAGCATCAGGCCGTCGTCGACCTGATCGCGGTGGCCGCCGGTTTCGTCATCCGCGCGATCGCCGGCGCCGAAGCCACCGGCGTCCCGATGAGTACGTGGTTCCTTCTCTGCACGAGTTGCGGGTCGTTGTTCATCGTCACCGGAAAGCGCTACGCCGAGTTGCGCGAGATGGGAGAAGATGCGGCGTCCACTCGTCCGACGCTCTCGCAATACTCGCTCGGCTATCTGCGCATCATCCTGTCGGTTTCGGTGGGCGCGACACTCGTCGCGTACTGCACCTGGGCGTTCGACACCAAAGAAGTGTCCGGCGCCACCTGGCCGTTCTACGAACTCTCGATCGTCCCCATGCTCGCCGCTCTCATGCGGTATCTGCTCGTGCTCGAACAAGGGCACGGCAGCGCACCTGAGGAGATCTTCGTGGCCGATCGCATGCTGCAGTTGATGGGCGTCGTGTGGGTCGCGGTGTTCGCTCTGGGTGTCTACGTCGGCTGAGGCCGATCGGTAGGCTTCGCCAGTCATGTCTCCCGACTACGCGTCCGAGGTGCTTCGTGGTTGGGGGCGCTCCACCATGTCGTCGGCTCACGTCGCCACGGTGTCCGATCGCGATCTCATCGACCATGTGAAGGTGGCCGACGAGCGAGGAGTTCTCGTTCGTGGTCTCGGGCGGTCTTACGGTGACGCAGCTCAAAACGGTGGCGGGCGAGTCCTGCGACTGGCGTCGTCGTCGTCCGACGTACGTCTCGACGAGTCGGCTGGAACCGTCACCGCCGGAGCCGGCGTCAGCCTCGACGATCTGCTGCGCGTGATCGTTCCGCGCGGGTTCTTCGTCCCGGTCACGCCGGGCACTCGATTCGTCACGGTGGGTGGGGCGGTGGCGGCCGACATCCACGGCAAGAATCATCACCTCGAGGGGAGCTTCGGCAATCACGTACGGCGCTTCTCGCTCGTTCTCGCCGATGGCTCGGTGCTCGAGTGCTCGCGCAAGCAGAATCCCGACGCGTTCTGGACGACCATCGGCGGCATGGGACTCACCGGAGTCATCCGCGACGCGACCTTCGGACTGATCGGCATCGAAACGAGCCGCTGCCGGGTCGACACGGTGCGCTGTGACGACTTCGACGAATTGATCGAACACATGAGCACCGGAGACGACGACGTCCGGTACTCGGTGGCGTGGGTCGATCTCTTGTCGAGTGGATCGCACTTCGGGCGTGGCGTTCTCTGGCGTGGTGATCACGCCCGTCGCGACGATCTGCCGGTGGCCGATCGGGCCAATGCGCTCGAGTACGGACCGCGTCAAGTGCTGTCGGTTCCACCAGTGATTCCCGGGTCGGGTGTGGTGAACGCACTGTCGAGTGCCGTCTTCAACGAGGCCTGGTTCCGCAAGGAACCGCGTCGCCGTGAAGGCTCCATCAAGTCGATTCCGGCTTACTTCCATCCGCTCGATGCGGTTGGGTCTTGGAATCGTTTGCACGGTCGGCACGGTTTCGTTCAGTACCAGTTCGTCGTTCCATTCGGCCGCGAATCCGAACTGCGTCGCATCGTCGAGGTGATCGTCGCTTCACGTCTGGCCACTCCGCTGGTCGTTCTCAAGCGATTCGGTGCCGGTAACGATGCGCCACTCAGCTTCCCGATGCCGGGTTGGACCCTCACGGTCGATCTGCCGGCCGGTGCCGACACTCTCGCCTCACTCACGCGCACGCTCGACGAGATCGTCCTCGAAGCCGGCGGCCGTCACTACCTCGCCAAGGATGCGTTGCTCGGCCCGGCGGCTCTTCGCGCGGGCTATCCGCGCCTGGCCGAGTGGCAGAACGTTCGCCGTCGGCTCGATCCGCAACAGACTTTCCGCAGCGACTTGGCTCGCCGCCTCGGACTCCTGGAGTGAACATGTTGAACGCCGCCGGAGAACCGCAGAACATCGTCGTGCTCGGTGGATCGAGCGACATCGGAGTCGCCATCGCGCGTCGGCTGACCGCACCATCCACCACGTCGATCGTGCTGGCGTGCCGTCGCCCACAAGACGCTCCGATCGACGGGCTTCGTCGACCCGGCCTCATCGTCGACGCGGTTCCCTTCGACGCCGTTCGCGTCGATCAACACGCGGCCTTCGTCGATTCGCTGGCAACGTCGCTGGGTGACATCGACGTCGTCGTTCTCGCCTTCGGTCAACTGGGTGAGCAGTCGCACTTCGACGACGACCCGGTGGCCGCAGCCGACCTCGTGGCCGTCAACTTCGCCGGTGCGGTATCGGTACTGCTGGCGGTGGCCCGCGTGATGCGCCGCCAAGGTCACGGGCGCATCGTGGTTCTGTCGAGTGTGGCGGGCGAACGAGTCCGTCCGGCCAACATGGTGTACGGATCGACCAAGGCGGGTTTGGACGGATTCGCCCAGGCCCTTGGCGATTCACTCGTCTCGTCGGGAGTCTCGGTTCTCGTCGTGCGGCCCGGCTTCGTGCACAGCGCGATGACCCAGGGAATGGAAGCCGCACCGTTCGCCACCACTCCCGATGCCGTCGCCGACGCGACAGCGAAGGCACTCAGGGCCGGCCGACGAATCGTGTGGGTTCCCGGAGTGTTGCGCTACGTGTTCATGGTGCTGAGGCACCTGCCCGCGCCGTTATGGCGGCGGCTTCCTCTGGGTTGAAGCCCTCGCCGGGTAGGGCCGGACGTCCGTTGCACGTGGGTGTGCAGGTGCCGTCGGGACGTGGTGGTACCGGTACCAACACTTCGACTGCGTAATCGACCCGCGGTTCGTAGGGTGGGTCGTACGGACCGATGCCGTCACCCTTGTCGCACCGCTGGTACAAGCGGATCACGTCGGCTTGATACGAGCCGCGCAAACAGAACGATGACTCGACCACTTGATTGGGCTCGTCCGACCCGAACACGATGGAGTCGTTGGGTTCGATCCAACCGCTCCAGAAGCGAGTGAGAACGAGCCAGTCGGCGCTGGCCACATCGGCGCTCAAACGCGAGCCCTCGGCGTTGGCCAGACCGGGATCCATCTCGATGAAGTACGTGGCCGGATCGAGTTCGGGGAACAGGTAGTAGAAGAACACGTCGCTGTAGGCGGTCTGACGCAGATCGACCGGACCGACGAACAGCCGCTCACTGGGACGCGCCTGCGCATCGAGATCGGCGATCACCTCGAGACTGGCCTTCCACGGTCGGGTGTCGCCGAGATGGAAGGTGCGGCCGTTGCGTTCGACCGTGAGGGTCGACAGATCACCACTCACGCTGCGTACGACCAGATCGCCGTAGGTGCGCAAGGTGAAGAACGGCGCGACGATCGCCAACGTGACGAGAAGTGATCCACCGGCGATCCAGGTGCGCACGGTCGGATGAATCGTGGGCGCGCGACGACGAACGATCTCGACCACGGCGATGACGGCGAGTGGCCACGACACCATGGCCACCCAGTTGAAGTGAGCCGAATCCGGGCGTTGGAGCGCTTGGGGCAGGATGCCGACACCGAACAGCGCTGGAGCGAGAAGCGCGGTACGGCGCATCGGCTCGAGTCGACGCGCGACCACCACGACACCGAAGGCGATGATCGGAAGGGCGAAGAACCAGAGGAACAACTGCTTGGGTGCACCGATGTGCGGAACACCCCACCAGGGTGCGAACTTCTCGCCGATCACCTGCAGGGCACCGTCGAGATGGTCCCAGCTCGGGGGTCGCGGTAGTTCGCGCCCGCCACGCAGATCGAAGACCGGCTCGAGCACCATGCCGCGGAAGACATCGGCCGGACCGGCCTGCACGAGATGAATCCAGAACGACGCCAACCCGATGGCGAGACCACCGGCGAGAGCACGCCACTGTCGTCGCACCACCGGAGTGAAACCCAGAGCCAGTGCCAGCGCGAGCACCACATCGGGACGGAAGGTGAGAGCGACTCCGGCCAGCAGGCCGCTGATCAGCACCGAACGCGCTGGTCGTTCGATGTACGACGCGCGCACCGCGAAGACCACCGACCACAAACCGAGCCCGACCGCACCCGACCAGGCCAAGGCCTGCAAGCCGATGGGGGTGAGGACGTAGACCACCGACGACGCGGCGGCGACGGCGGCCACCGCGCGCCCCCACGGACGGGCCAGTACGAAGAGAGCCGAGACGACGAGAAGATGTTGGAGCAGCCCGAAGGTTCGTTCGCTGGCGAGTGAGACGTCGAAGAGTCGGTACCACAACGACAGCCAGTGCAGTGAGCCGGGTCCGTACAGATGCAAGAAGTCGACGTTGGCGACGTCGCCGTTCATCACGCGTTCGGGGAAGACGAGCATGAAGCCCTCTTCCATGGTCGACCCAGTCGCGCGGTAGAGCGCGGGAAGGGCCAGGCCCACCGCCGCTGCGACCGAACCGACCGCGATCCACGAACGCACCGATGCGCGTTGGAAGGCGGTCCGCCACGACACGGATCCGCCCCGAACGAACGGAGTCGTGTCGACGGGTTCGTCACGCGGCGTGCGCGCGTAGCGACGGGCCAGCCAGCGAATGATCGGAACGGCTCCGGCGCCAGCCAAGACACACAGAATCGGCTCGGCCGGGATGCGGAATCTCGTGGTGCCGTACGCATACGCCGCGGTGAGCGTGACACTCACGAACTGCACGACGAGCGGGAGCAATCGCACCTGTCGACGACGCAACCAGCGCACGCCCACGAGCGAGGTCGCGGCCAGTCCGTAGTACATGACGAGACCGGCTCGAGCGGCATCCTTGTCGCGGCCCTCGATGGGGGCGAAGTCGGCGTTCTGCCACGGCCGGAAGAGATCCCATTGGCGCAGCACACGAGCCGCCAACACCTTGGGCAGCTGACCGGCGTTGTCACGCGCGTAGTCGAGACCGATTTCGCGCCAGTACAAAGACTTCTCGGCTTCGTCGCCGACGGCGTCGCGGCCCTCGCGTCGAATCTGCTCTTGGCAATCGAACAGCCAGAAGCCCAGGAACTTTCCTTCGTAGGTCTCGTCGCAATTGGCGTACACGAACAACTCGTTGCCGTTGGTCGACAGAGGCACGAAGGCCTCGAACGAACGGGCGTTACGAACGGCCCAGGGAGCCAGGACGACGATGCACGCTACGGCCGCCAGCGCGACGTGTTCGATTCGTCGGCGCCACGACAGGTCGCGGCGCAGTGCGATCCACGGGACGATGAGGAGAACCGACAGCAACAAACCTTCGCCTCTCGCGAGGGTGGCCAACCCGGTGACGGCTCCCATGACGATGGTCCAGCGCCAGGCCGGTCGATCCCACCAGCGATACGCGGCGTAGACGACCGTCATCGTGCACAGAGCCATGAGGCCTTCGGGGAACAACACAGCGTCGACCAACCACAAGTTGGGGTAGATCGCGGCGAGGAATCCGGCGACGATGGCCGCGAGCGGTGAGTCGGTGATGCGACGAGTCACCAGAACCACCAGTGCGACGACACCGGTGCCGATCAACAGCGACACGAACTTGTGGTCGAAGTAGGTGGTGCCACCCAGTCGTGAACTGATCGACAGGACGATGGGATAGAGCGGTCCGTGCAGAGCCGACGGAATCCACCGTTGGAATGCGATGAAGTTGAGCGGTTCGGGGAAGCCGCCACCTTCGGCGAGGATGTTGGCAGTGGAGTGGTAGAAGAGCGGATCGCCGCCGTCGGTGCGCGTGGGTGCGACCGTGAGCAGTGTGGCCAGTCGCACCAGGAAGCCGAGGGCGATCACCGACGTCGCGGTGAGGGCGTACGACGTTCGGCGAGCGAACGAACCGTGGCCGACGGCGACGGCGAGGGCAGCGGTGATCACGAGTCCGAGTGCGGACGCCGTGATGACGGTCCAGAGAAAAGTCGGGAGGACCGGACCATCGAGTCCGATCGCCCGTCCGCTGTGGAGTACGACGCGTTCGACGTGCTGGCGAGCGATGAGATCGAAGGCCGAGTCGCCGAGAAGAACGACACCGGGCGTGATCCAGAGCAACGAGGTGAGACGCGGCCGTCGAACGTCGGTGCGAATGAGACCGGCGCTCCAACGACGGGCCAGCAATCCGAGTCCGACCAGATGGAGATGTCCGAGCGGCCACGTGGCCATCTGGCCGCCGATCAGTTGAACCGCCAGTCCGATCGCGATCAGTCCGACGGGAACGACGACGTGATTCGAGGAGCGCCACCGCCGGAGGACGACGAGAGTCAGGACCGCCGTCAGTACGAGAGGTCCGATCTCCAGACCCGGAAGCGCACCGTCGGGAGTACGGAAGATCACGAGGCTCGCCAACAGGTCTCGCGGAGTCGGTGTGGTGGCCGCATGGGTCGCGACCGCAATGGCCACGATCGACCACCACAACGCACCGCCCATGAGGACGCGTCGGCGAGTCCAGCCGTCGACGGGCGCCGTCGCCACCACGGCCACGAGAAGAAGGGGTTGGATCCAGCCCGACCACGACACGACATCGCCCGCGGCGAGTGAGCGTTCGACGAGATGGGCGACGCCGAGCCCGAGGATCAGCCATCCCGCACGGGGGAGGGCGGGATCGTCCTGTCGAGGTCCCAGCATCGTCGTCCAACGTCCCGAAAGGACTGTCCGATACTACGACAAACACCTGGTGGCAGAGCCTGATTGGCCGTCGGACGAGAAGGTGCGGTGGTACCGTCGCCCGTTGATGCGCAACCGGTTCGCCCGTCCCGCGGTCGTGGGCGTCCTCGCCCTCGCGGTGGCTCTCTGGTGGTGGTGGCCGGGTCTGACCGATCGCTCGACCACCGTGCTCATCATTAGCGGCGAGCGTCTCGTCGACGGCCGAGAACCTCTCGACCGCCGGCTGCGCGAGAACGGCTTCACCACCGAGTGGTCATCGGTGGCCGACTCGTGGTGCGCCGTGTCCGATCGGTTGGTGTCCGAACTCTCGGGCGGGTCGTACCGAGCCGTGGTGGTGGCACCGTCGACTGACGATTTGTGTGCACTCGACACGACGCTGGCCGATTCGGTTCGCGGCGCCGGCGACACTCGCTTGGTCGTCGTGCGGTGGCCCGACGTCACGCCAGCCGAGAGTGAGTTCGTGCGGCAACTGAGCGATCGATCGGACGTTCGCGTGGTCGATACCGCTCGTCTGCTCGGCGACGCGGGTTCCGAGGTCGACTGCCTGTGGTGGGACGACTGCCCGGGCAGCGGTCGCATCGTCGCGTGGGACGCGAATGGTCTCACCGAGTCGGGTAATCAGCGCGTGGCGCGCATGACCGTGGCGGCTGTCCGATGATCACTCGCCTGAGGAACTGGGCGCTCGGTCATCCGTTCGTGACGCTCGTGGCGATGACGGCGATCGTGATGTTGCCGGCCATCGTGGCGGTCGCGTCCAACCTCTTCGTCGACTGGCACCCCACGGGCGACATGTCGTTGGCCGAGCTCATGATGCGCGGCATTCCCGAACATCCGCCGTTGGTGGGTGTGGCGGCCCGCGTGGGTCGTGACATCAACGACCAGGGCTACAAGCCGGGGCCGTCCATGGCGTACGCGCTGTATCCGGTGTATCTCGCGATGTTCCGCTCGAGTATCAGCGTGATCGTGTCGACCCTCGTCGTGCACATGGCTGGCGTGTTGGCCACGCTCTTCTTCGTGCGCCGCTGGTTCGGGTGGCGGGTTACCGCGATCACGGCGCTCGTCATGGCTGTGATCGTGCGGTCGCTCGCCCCCGGTTTCTTCCTCGAACCATGGAACACGTGGATTCCCGTGTTCGCGTACACGCTCTTTCTGGTTCTGGTCGCCGGCGTTCTGCTCGGGCATCACCGGGCGCTTCCCCTGGCCGTGGCCGTGGGGTACCACTGCCTACAGACCCACATCAGCTACGTGCCGCTCGTGGCCGGTGCACTGGTGCCACTCGTGGTGTGGCTCGTGTGGACCACGCGTCGCTCGGGAACCTGGCGTCGACCGGTGGTCTGGTCGGCCGGGGTCACGTTCGCGATGTGGTTGCCGCCGGTGATCGAACAGTTGCAGCCGGGTCCGGGAAACTTGCGGCGAGTTTGGGAGCACTTCACCAATCCACCCGACGAAACCGTTGGTCTGCGGGCCGCCTTTCGAGCCTTGGCCGGTGAGTTCAATCTGGCCGGTCCGTTCGCGACCGGTCCGGGCCGCGATCCGACCGACGACCCACGGTGGTGGGGATTCGTCGCGTTCGTCGTGGTGGTGCTCGCCGGTCTGGCCGCTTGGCGTCGGCATCGCGATCGCCAACTCGGTCGCTTGTACGTCGTGCTCGGCTGGTCGACGCTCATCGGCCTATACGCCACGTCGCGCGTGTTCGGAACCTTCTACGACTACGTGATTCGTTGGTCGTGGCTGTTGGCGGTGTTCTGGATAGTCGCATCGTTGTGGTCGGTCACCATCACCCTCGCGGGCGACTCGGAACTCAGGCATCGATCGACGTCGATCGGCGGGGCAGTTCTTGGTGCGACCGTTCTCGGTGTGGCGCTGGCTGGCTCGGCGGCGTCGGCCGGCGCCGACTTGCCCTATCGCAGTGACTCGCGATTGGTGGCGAATCTCGGTGCGCAACTCGCGCCGTCTCTCGGTCCCGACTCGGTCTACTTGTTGCGCTGGCACGACCCGGCATCGTTGGGTGGAACCGGCTTCGGTTTCGTCCTCGAGATGGAGAAGCGCGGCGACACGTTGAAGGTCGATCCGTGGGCCAAGGCCACCGTTCGCCCGTATCGCTCGATGTCCGACGAACGCGACGCCGATGCCGTGCTCTGGTTCGTGGTCGGCTCGGAGAACATCGAGCGCTTTTCGCTGCGCGACGATGCCGAGATGTTGGCCGAGTACGACCCGCGTTCGGCCGACGAGCGCGCCGAATCGAACGACTTGCGTCTTCGCATCGAAGAACGCATCCGTGAGCTGGGTCATCCGGAGTGGATCACTCTGCTCGACTCGCAATACGGGCACACGCAGGTGGTGTACAACGTCGAGTCGCCGTCCGATCTCGACGTACTCGTGAACCGATACAACGAGATACGACTACCCGGAGCGGTCTTCCGCGTCCCGGTCGGAGCGCCGCTGTACCCGTGAGCGATCTCCAGTCGATGGTCGACGACGTGATCGCGCGGGGTGTACGACGCGTGCACGTGCTCGCCTGGCGCGATCTCGACGATCGAGAAGCGGGCGGATCGGAAGTGCACGCCGACGAATTCATGAAGCGGTGGGCGGCCGCCGGCCTCGAGGTACTGCACCGCACGTCCCACGCCGACGGACTTCCCTCCGTGGCGCGACGCAACGGCTACGACGTGGTTCGCCGAGGTGGGCGCATGTCGGTGTTTCCGCGCACCATCGCGTCCGAGGTCGTCGGGCGTATGGGCCGCTACGACGCCCTCGTCGAAATCTGGAACGGAGTGCCCTGGTTCTCGCCGCTGTGGTGTCGTAAGCCGCGCATCCTCATCCTCCATCACATCCACGGCCCGATGTGGAACCAGGTGTTCCCGGGTCCGATTGCAGCCCTTGGTCGCGCACTCGAGACGATTTGGGCGCCGCCGGCCTACCGACGCACTCCGACCGTCACCACGTCGGATGACACGCGGGACGAACTCATCGAACTCGGTTGGAAATCCGATCGAGTGATCACCGGACCGGTTGGTGTCGACGACTTCTTCTCGCCCGATCCGACGATCGGCAAGACGAGTCATCCGTCGATCCTCGCCGTGGGGCGCCAGGCTCCGGTCAAACGGTTCGATCGGCTGTTCGAACAAGTGGCGATCGCACGTCGAACCGTGCCCGATCTTCGCTTGACGTTGGTCGGTGACGGCCCTGAGCGCGAGCGACTCGAGCAGTGGGTCGACGCTCACGACGCGCGAGGCTGGATCGAATTCGCCGGACGAATCAGTCGCGATGCGTTACGCGATCACTATCGCCGTTCGTGGATCGTGGCCAGCGCCTCGCTCGCCGAGGGTTGGGGTCTGGCCCTCACCGAAGCGGCCGGATGCGGCACGCCCGCGGTGGCCACCGACATCAGCGGTCATCGCTGCTCGGTGATCGACGGCGAAACCGGTGTGCTCGCACCGATCGACGATCTGCATCGTTCATTGGTTCAGGTGCTCACCGACACCGAGCGGCGAGCGCAGTTGTCGCGTGACGCCGAGCGTCGGGCCCGACGACTCACCTGGGACGCGCTGGCCGAGGGAGTGCTGTCACCTCTTCACGCCCAAGTCGTTCGGTAGGGTGGTCGACCGTGCCGACCGCCGTGGTGCTCCCCACGTACAACGAGAGCGAGAACATCGAGCGAATGCTCCGATCGTTGCGCCGAGTGGTCCCCGACGCGACCATCATGGTGATCGACGACAACTCGCCCGACGGAACGGGTCGTATCGCCGAATCGGTCGCGGCCGAACTCGGAGGTGTTCGCGTGGTGCATCGCGCGGGCAAGAATGGTCTGGGCACCGCCTATCGCCACGGATTCGGATTGGCGATCGACGAAGGTTTCGACGCCGTGGTGTCGATGGACTGCGACTTCTCGCACGATCCCGACGTGATCCCGATCATGCTGCGATCTCTCGACGAAGGGGCCGATGCCGTGATCGGTTCGCGTTACGTTCGCGGAGGAGGCACGAAGGATTGGCCGCTGCATCGGCGAGTGTTGTCGAAGTGGGGCAATCTCTACACCGGCTTCGTGCTCGGGGTGAAGGTTCGCGATTGCACCTCGGGTTTCCGCGCCTATCGCGGTTCGGCGCTGGCGGCGATCGATCCGCGCACCACCCGGGCCGAGGGCTATGCGTTTCTCACCGAGTTGGTCGTTCGGCTGTCTCGACGCGGCTCACTAATTGTGGAAGTGCCGATCCTGTTCGTCGACCGTCAGTACGGCACGTCGAAGATGTCGGGCCGGATCATCGCCGAGTCGATGATCTTGGTGACCCGGTGGGGGATCGGCGATCGCTGGCGCCGGCTCCGCGGCGTCAGTTGAACCGACGCGACTTCTGGAGCGACTCGACGCGACCGAGGACCTTCGAACCGACTTCCGAGTAGCGCACGATGCAGTAGACGGCTCGAACGCCGTCGCGCCAGCCGATCTTCTTGCCCTCGGCGTAGGTGCGACCCGAGTACGAGATGCCGACTTCGTAGATGCGGTATTGGCCACGCGCCAACTTGGCGGTGATCTCGGGTTCGAATCCGAAGCGGTCTTCTTCGATGGTGATCGATTGGATGACCGTGCGCCGGAAGCACTTGTAACAGGTCTCCATGTCGGTGAGGTTCAGGTCGGTGAACATGTTCGACATGAGTGTGAGGAACTTGTTCCCCATGCTGTGCCAGAAGTAGAGGACTCGGTGCGGTCGTCCGGAGAGGAATCGCGAACCGAAGACCACATCGGCTCGATCGTCGAGCAACGGTTCGAGTAGTACGCCGTACTCACCCGGATCGTATTCGAGGTCGGCGTCTTGAACGATCACGTAGTCGGACGTGGCCCGCGTGAATCCGGTGCGCAGGGCGGCACCTTTGCCTTGATTTCGTTCGTGCAGAACGACGGTCACGCGCGGATCGGACAGGCTGGCCAAGATGTCGCGCGAGCGATCGGACGAACCATCGTCGACCACCACGATCTCGGCCACCCACGGCGAAGCCAGCACTTGGTCGACCAAGGTCTTGATGGTGGCCTCTTCGTTGTAGCAAGGGACCACGACCGAGAGGCAGGGGAATGGTTGCGCGCTCACGAGTCACTCATCCTACGGCGCGAGTCGCTGGCGTTCGACTGCCCCCACCACCCCATGGCGACGAGGACCAGACCGAGGAGGGCGGGTCGGTGGGCCCGTCGGAACACCGATGGCCAACCGAATCCGGGATCGGCACCGGTGCGGATCTGCTGAGCGATCACGAAGAGTCCGGCCAGAACGATGAGTGCGATTCCGATGCGCCGGGCCCAGGTGCTGAAGCTCTTTCGAACGAGGACGAGGGGAACGATCGCCCAGAGTGGGCCGACCACGAAGGCGGTCACTGCGGCAGTGGTGAGTGCCAGTCGGCGTGGATTCGAATCACGGACGATGTCGTCGTCGGTCGAGGTGGAGATCACGACCGCATCGCGTCGTCGTGAAGGCCACAGCGCGAGCACGCAGCACAGCAACACGGTGAACAGCGAGAGGCCGAGTCCGAACCAGAGCGTGCGCTGCGGTGCCCACGACGCTTCGACCGTGCGAGTGGTGTCGGACGGATCGAGCCACCAGGTGGTGCGTCCGCCACCCGAAGCAATCGGTCGACCGAGTTCGGTGCCGTCGATGGAGGCCGACCAACCGGTGTTCCAGCCGTCGCGGGTCTCGAGCCAGCAGCCGACGGGGCACGGGGGAACCGTGTAGGTGCGACCGGCCCGTTCGACGGTGGCGACGACATCGGAGTCAGTTGAAGCGGCCGGTGCGAATCGCGCGCCGGTGGAGCGCAGCACGATTTGGTCGATGTGCCAGCCGGTCTGGTGGCCGGGCCGGACCTCGAGGCGATGGTCTCCCGTGCCGAGCGAGATCGGGTCTCCACACGACGTCGCCGCGAGCGCACGATTGTTCAGCACGTCACCGAGTGTTCCGCTCAGGCTCAACGCGATCGCTCGATCGTCCAGAGTGAGCACGTCGTCGCGGCACTCGATGCTGAACGACTGGTCGGAAGCGATCGTTGCCGAACCGACGATCTCGGCGATGCCAACGGGTGGAACGACCTGGTCGCCGGTGCGGCTGTCGCGGCGCGGTGCCAGGTTGGAGACGTCGGGGAGAAGTGTGATCGCACGCGCTCCGGTCGGAATCGAGATGTCGAACCTTCCGTCGCCGCGATTCGTGACCTCGACGTCGATGTCGTCGACCCGCGCCCGCAGCGATGCGCCGTCGGTGACGGTGAGTTGCACCGAGACCTCGTCGGCCAGCGCGGGCACCACGAGCGAGGGAGATGCGTCGCCGACGGCAGGGAACCAGGACGTGCGATCGTCGCCATCGAGCGCGTGCCAGGGCAGCATCGCACGGGACAGGACGCTGCTAGCCGTCACGTCGGGAAGCAACGACGAGGCGCGTGCATCGA
The DNA here is from genome assembly GCA_016871355.1 of Actinomycetota bacterium. GTDB lineage: Bacteria > Actinomycetota > Acidimicrobiia > Acidimicrobiales > Ilumatobacteraceae > Casp-actino8. Next base: position 27,559 of record VFZC01000007.1, on the reverse strand, counting down.
CGCGCACCGTGGCCGCGACGGCCAACGACTCGTCGCGGGGTGAATCGAACACTCGCCGAATCGCCGTTTCGGGATCGCTGCGCCAGGGATCGACGGGGTCGGCCGTGAGTCGGGTGAAGATCCAACTGGTCGGCGCGGTGTTGGTGGGCAGAGTGGATGCGAGCGGTACGCGCACGAACTCGGCCCGACTGCGTTCGGCCGGAGTCATCTCGGACCAGCCGACGCCTCCCGTGCCCGCCGAGCTCACGTCGTCGATACGTACGTCGACCACACGACCGGGCGGATCGAGAGTGATCCGAGCCGATCCATTCACGTCGTGCGAGGTCCATCGACCACCGTCCACGCGTATGGAAACGCGAGTGACACGTCGATCGGAGTCGGCCGGGACGAGTTCGAGTACATCGAGTGGTTGCTGGGCGTCGAGGGTGATGGTCTGGCCGCGCGGATCGCGACGTTCGCCCACCACCCAGGCCGTGGTCGGATCGCCATCGACGGCCATCGACGGACGTGACTCGGGTCGATAGGTGAGTTCGAAGCCGTACGCGGTGGCTCGCGCCGTGATGTCGGACGTCGCGACGATCGTCTGGTCGTCACTCGTCTGATCGGGGAACACCGGCAGTCGTTGATCGAAGACGTCGGCGGTGGAAATCACGCCATCGAGCGGTTCGGTCGCACCCCACACTTCTTGCGAACTGCGCCAGTGGTGGGCCCGCTTTCGGTTCGAGTCGGTGATCACAATGTCGGGTGCGCTCACCAGGGCTCGTTCGAGCGACTGCTCGTCGAGGGCGGCCGCTGTCAATACGGGCCCGCTCACGAGCGGAGCGATGTCGACGAGCCCGGTGCCGTCGGCCAGAACCACGATCGGGCTCACGAGAACTCGGTCGGCGCTACTCGCGTCCTCCACCGCGTACAGACTGATCTCGGGTCGGGGTGGGGCCGGAAACAGAGTGTCTTCAGCCGACCAGTAGGGACTGGTGTTGTCGGTGGGCGATCCGAAGTCGGCGAGATGCGTGAGTCCGGTGGCGCGGTCGAGGGCGAGCGACGCGGTGCGCGCGGGTGAAATGGTTCCGAACCGTTCGTACTGATGACTGTTCACGATCATCACGGTGTCGGCACCGAGAAGGCGAGCGACCGGGGCCACCGCCGCCGGATCGATGTCACCGTTCTGGAACGCGTCGTCGAGCGCGTAGAGGAGATCCATGTGCGGGGCGCTGCCGAGTGGTAACCAGTCGCGACTGAGCAATCGCTTCTTGGTGAGACCGGGAAGGATCGGATCGACCGTATAGCCCCAGCGGTACGCCGCCGATTCGATGCCCGGTACCAGCAACACCGAACCCGTGAAGCCGGCGTCCACACGTGCGTCGAGGTAATCCGCGACGTCGTACCACGCCGAGGGAAGGTCGTTCGGTCGCTCCATGACCGGATCGACGAGTCGACCACCGACGAGCGCCGGCAGATTCACGACGGCGATGACGAGTGCGAGGGCCGGGGCGACCACCTGAGCGCGACGACGGTGACGCGTGAGATGTTCGAGCGAGAGACCGGCCCCGATGACGAGCGCGAGGATCACGAGCGGCACCGCGCGAGTGGACGACCGCAAGGCCAAGCTGAGTGCGCTGGTGGGATTGTCGGTGGCCGGGCTCCACAGGGGCGACGGGTCGTCGAATGGATACGGGCCGATGGCGAGAACGGCCCCGACCAACAACATGGCCACCAGTGGGCGGCGTACCTCGGTGTGTATCCAGCGCAGACCGCGGAGTCCGAGCACCACGATGGAGAAGCCGGCGGTGATCACGAACAGATTGCCCATGTACGGAGTGGCCGCCGACGTGAGGGCAACGACATGGTTGCGGTCGTAGAAGAGCCAATAACCGAGACCGCGCAGTACTTCGATCGAACTCGACGTGGCCGCGGTCGACACCAAGGTCTCGCTGTACGAGAGCACGGCGGCGCCGTTCGACCCTTGGACGCGCAGACCGGCCAACCACCATGCGCTGGCGCCTGATCCGACGACGCCGAGTATCGCGAGAGTCGTCGCGATTCGCCGCCACGACTGGCCGCGAGAGGTGGCGACGAACCAGATGATCGGAGCCGGGGCGATCATCAACAAGGCGGTGGCGTTGAGCCCACCGGTCGATGCGATCAAGAGTCCGAAGAAACCGATCATTCGGGGATCTCGTCGTTCGGCGATTCGGATGGTGACGCCGATCAGCCAACCCAAGAGCGCCCAGGGCAAGAGCAGGGCCGAGGTGCGCGAGATGTACGGCAGAACGTACGGCGAGAGTTGGTAGAGAATTGCGGCACACAATCCGGCGGTGGGGGACAGGCGTCCGACCCGGGCCAACCAGAGCACGCCGAGACCGGCCAACAAGAGAAGAGATCCGGTCCAGAGTCGATGAGTGATCCAGTCGGGAACGCCGAGCCAATCGAACACCGCGTAGAACGGACCGGAGGGCCATAGGTAGCCGACGTTCTGGTGTGGAACCCAGCCACCGAGTTGGCGCGCATCCCACGACCAGATCGAGTCGGAGATCAATCGCCCCGGATCGAGGTACAGATACAACTTGGTGTCACCGGGTACGCGACCCGGTGCACTCGCCAGCAACGGGATGTAGGCGAGGGCGGCCAGAAGGGAGATCCGGCGCACTCGTTGGCTCAAGGGATCGCTCCGTACACGCCGTACAGCGCGGTGAGTGCGACCAACCCGGCGCCGGACGTGGCCATCACATAGGGCCACCAGTGTTTGCGCTTGTCGCTATCGAGCCACAGGGCGGCCACGATCACGAGCGGAAACGCGGTGAACAAGAAACGCGGGCGGGCCGTGACGGTGGCCGGTAGCAGCATGAGGGCCATGATCACCGCGCTGTACGCCGCGGCCACAGGAGGCAGGCCACGGCGCCAGGCGATCCAGACCAAGAAGATGGTGCACAAGAACGACACGGCCGTGATGAGGTCGGTGGGTGACGTGAGTGGTTTGGTGAATGCTTCGAGGGTGTTACGGATGGCCGTGAGGCCGAACGAGGCCCCTTCTTTCCAGGCCTCTCCCTGTACGCGGAACCACACGCGCGATTCGCCGGTATGGCGATCGATCCACCACTGGAAGAAGACGAATCCGACCGGCGCGAGCAGTGGTGCGACGAGCGATGACCATTGGCGTTTGGTTCGGATCGCGATGAGTGACGCGATGGCGCACGCGGCCACCACGGCGATGCCGTTGGGCCGCGTCGTGGTGGCGACAGCGGCCAGCACGCCAGCCAGTAACCATTTCTCGCGAGTGAGGGCCAACAGGCACGCGGCGGCCAGCACGAGGAGGAGGGCCTCGCTGTAGGCGAATGACAGCACGAAACTCCCGGGGAAGATCGCGGTGAGCACCATGGCCACCCGGGCATGCTCGGCGCCGAACCACGCGCGGGTCAGAAGACCCACCAGAACGATGAAGACCGCACCGAGGAGCAGGTTGAGGAAGAGAGCGGCGAAGGTGTCGCCGCCGGGAAGAACTCGGTCGACGGCACGAACGAGTCCGGGATAGGCCGGAAAGAAGGCGACTCGTGCTTCGGGGTCGTCGTACGTGATGCCGTCGGGGACGAACGACGGGTACCCCCGACGGACGATCCGCATGTACCAGATGCCGTCCCACGAGGTGAGTACGTCGAGGATCATCGACGTGGCCGAGCGGGGGAGCACCGCTTCGCGCGCGTGCGGGTCGGGTTTGGTGAAGTAGCCCCAGATCAGTCGTTCGCGGATCTTGTTGTCGTCGGCCCGCAACTCGGCACCGACGATGGCCGCTCCGGCGATGACGCAGAGGCGCGACACGACATAGGCGATGGCGGCGTGCCGGAGGGCCAGTCGCCAGACGAGAGAGTCGCGCGAATCGTTCATGGGTCGGCCGGCCGAAGCGAGCAAGGAGACGCTAACACGATGCGTCGCGGCCGCTCGGGGAAGGCCAAACTGCGGAGATGAGTTCTGTGATCGTGGTCGAAAAGCCCCAGCCCGGTGTCGAAGTCCTACGTCTGAATCGTCCCGACCGGTTGAACGCACTCACGTCCGAACTCGTGAGCGACTTGCACGCTCACCTCGACCGCATCGCAGTGGACCCCGAGTGTCGTGTCGTGATCCTCACCGGGGCGGGTCGGGGTTTCTGCGCTGGCCTCGATCTCACCGGATACGGCGATCCGCCGCACGCGGCCCATCTCGGACCCACCCAACGCGGCCTGGCGACTCAGAAGCACATCGCGAGCCTCGTCACTCACATGCGCGCATTGCCCCAACCGATCATCGCGGCGGTCAACGGCGCGGCCGCTGGCGGTGGGTTGGCTCTGGTGCTCGCCAGCGACATCCGCTTGGGTGGTCAGTCGTCGAAGTTCAACGTGGCCTTCGTGCGCATCGGGTTCTCGGCGTGCGACATCGGTACGTCGTGGCTGCTGCCGCGCATCGTGGGGGCGTCACGGGCTCAAGAGCTCATGTTGACGGGCCGCATCTTTGATTCGGCCGAAGCACTACGGATCGGACTGCTGGTCGACGTGGTGGCCGACGATCAACTCATGGCAGCCGCATTGGCCAAGGCCGATCAGGTGATCGCCAACACGCCGTTCGGAGTGTCTCTCACGAAAGAAGCGATGTGGTCGGCCCTCGAGATCCCGGGCATGCAGGCGGCGATCGACTTGGAGAATCGTCAGCAGATCATGTCGTCGCACACCGATGACGCTCGTGAGGCCATGCGCGCGTTCATGGAGAAGCGCGCGCCCGAGTTCAAGAACCGGTAGAACGCACCGACACCGGAGCCTCGCCACCGTGAATCGGATGGTGACAGGCCACGAAGTGGTTGGGGGCCACCTCGCGTATCTCCGGCTCCTCGGTCCGGCAGCGATCGGTCGCGGCCGGACAACGCGGATTGAAGCGACAGCCGGCCGGCGGCAACACCGGTGAGGGTGGTTCGCCTTGCACTCGCTGTGTCGCGACGGTGACGGTCGGGTCGGCCACCGGGATACTCGACAGCAGCACGTTGGTGTAGTGGTGAGCCGGGGCACGGTAGAGGTCGTCGCTGGGTGCGATTTCGCACATCTTGCCCAGGTACATCACGGCCACGCGATCGGAAATGTTCTTCACCACGGCCAGGTCGTGGGCGATGAACATGAGGGTGAGGCTGTAGTCGCGCTTGAGGTCTTCGAGCAGGTTGAGCACCTGAGCCTGCACGCTCACGTCGAGGGCCGATACCGGCTCGTCACAGATGATCATCTTCGGTTCGAGAACGAGCGCGCGGGCGATACTGATGCGCTGACACTGCCCACCACTGAACTGGTACGGGCGACGGTCGGCCGCCACGGCCGGATCGATGCCGACGTCCTCGAGCACCTTATTCACACGCGCGAGGCGCTCTTCCTTGGTGCCGACCTTCCAGATGTTGAGCGGTTCGAGCACGATGTCGCGCACGCTTCGACGAGGGTTGAGGGACGAAATCGGATCCTGGAAGATCATCTGAATATTGGTGCGCAGTCGACGGATGGTCTCGGTATCGGCTTGCATCAGGTCCTGACCGTCGAATGTGACCTCGCCGCTCTTGGGGCGCGGAATCTGCATGATGGCGCGGCCGGTGGTGCTCTTTCCGCAACCCGACTCACCCACGACGCCGAGGGTCTCACCCTTCTGGGCGTCGAACGAGATACCCGACACGGCGTTGACCTTGAGCCCTGTACGACCGACCGGGAACTCGACGACGAGATCGCGCACCGACAACAGTGCGTCGCCGCGGAGATGGGCGTGACCCGTACCAGCCATCAGTGTCCTCCCGAGCGACGACCCAGCGACACCTGGACCTCGTTCCAGCGATCGGAACCCACGGGATAATGGCAGGCGAAGAGGTGTCCCGGTTCGGCCTGCTGCAGTTCGGGCTCGACCTTGGTGCAGGTGTCGGTGGCGTAGGGGCAGCGCGGACTGAAGCTGCAGCCATCGGGCGGAGCAACCAGGTTCGGTGGACGACCGCCGATGGTCGTGAGTCGGGTGTGGCTCGGATCGGCGAGTTTCGGAATGCTCTGGAAGAGAGCCTCGGTATAGGGCATCTTCATCTTCGAGAACAGCGTGGCGGTGGGGGCGATCTCGACGATCTTGCCGGCGTACATCACGATGATCTGGTCGGTATGGCCGGCCACCACACCCAGATCGTGGGTGACGAGCACGAGGGCCATTTCGCGTTCACGACACTGGTCTTCGATGAGGTCGAGGATCTGAGCCTGCACCGTGACGTCGAGCGCGGTGGTGGGTTCGTCGGCGAACAACACCGACGGCCCACAAGCCAACGCCATGGCGATCATGATGCGCTGACGCATCCCACCCGATAGTTCGTGCGCGTACTGCTCGAGGCGCTTCTCGGGCTCGGGAATCCCGACGTCTTGGAGGAGCTTGAGCACGATCTCCTGAGCGTTCTCGCGGGTGGAACCCAGGTGAATGCGCAGCGGTTCGGCCAACTGCTTGCCGATCTTCATGACCGGATTGAGCGACGTCATTGGATCCTGGAAGATCATCGCCATCTCGGCGCCCCAGATCTTCTGGCGATCCTTGAGGCTCATGGTGGTGAGCTCGGTTCCCTCGAAGAGCACCGACCCCTTGCGGATCACGTTGCGACGGGGGAGCAGGCCCATGATCGAGCGCGACAGGATCGTCTTGCCGCAACCCGACTCGCCCACGATGCCGAGGCGCTGGCCGTGGTCGAGCGAAAAAGTGACGCCATCGACCGCACGCACGACTCCGCCGGGAGTGGCGAAATGAGTGGCGAGATCCTCGATCTCCAACAATGTGCCGGTTTCGCGGCGTACCGCGGTCTGCAGCGTGCTCATCCGATCGCCTCACGAATTCGGAACTTCTCACTCAACGCATCACCAAGCAGGTTGATGGCCAAGACGGTGACAAAGAGGATGATGGACGGCATGATCGAGATCCACCAGGCGGTTTCGAGTTTAGTTTGCCCCCCAAAGATCATCGCACCCCAAGTCGGGGTAGGCGCGGTGACTGACAGACCGAGGTAGGCCAAGGCTCCCTCGGCCACGACGAGGATGGCCATGCCAGTGATCGCGAAGGTGACCATGGCCGGCATCACGTTGGGCAGAATCTCGCGCACGATGATTCGACCGTTCTTGGCTCCGAGACCGCGGGCGGCCAGTACGAACTCCCGCTGCGCAAAAACGATGGTATTTGCCCGAACCAACCGGGCGATCGGTGGAATCGACAGAATGACCAGAGCAATGACGATCGGCGCGATCGACCGCGATTTGGCCTCGGTCGTGGTCGAACTGTCGAAGAATCCGACGATGAAGATGGCCAGAAGCAGAGCCGGAAACGCCAGGAAAATGTTCATGATCGTGTCGATCACTTTGTCGACCCGTTTACCCATGTAACCAGCAACGAGCCCGAGGATTCCCCCGATCAGGATGCCGAAAAGAATCGACAGTGCGCCGATGAGCAGTGAATTGCGGGCACCGAACATGGTTCGACTGAACAGGTCGTAGCCATTGGTGTCGGTGCCGAACAGCCCGAAGCGTTCAGGTGCATCTCCAACGATCGGTCGAGTGGTCTCAGAGAAGAGGGCCCAGGAGGGGGGCCGCTCGGCGAGGAGTGGATTGGTCTCGACATGGGTGGTGCAGAGGTTCTCGTTCTCGAATTGGTCACAGGAATGGTTGACGTACGGAAGGAATGATGCGCCGACCGCCGAGAACACGATGAAAAGAAGCCAAGCGCTCGACACCCATATGGTGATGCGGCCCCGGCGCCTGAATCGGGGCTGAGTCGGTTGATCGTATGAAGGATCGGGAGTAGCGGTGTCGGTCAAGGTGATCGTCCTAACCCAACCGTCCGACACGGACACGAGGGTCGAGGAATCCGTACAAGATGTCGACCAAGAAATTGGTGATCACGTAAACGAGCGCGAGAATCACGACGGTGATCTGTACGAGGCGAAACTCGGAGGCGAAAATGCCAAGCACTGTGCGACGTCCCAAGCCGTTGAGATTGAACGCCGTCTCGACCACGACTGAACCACCCACCAGCGCGCCGACGTTGACGGCAGCGGCCGTGACGAGGGAAAAGAGCGACGGCCGCAAAGCGTGACCGAACAATATGCGCGGGGTGCTCACGCCCTTGGCTCGGGCAGTGGTGATGAAATCGGACTGCAGGGTGTTGACCAAGTCAGAGCGAAGAAGACGCATGTAGGCGCCGGCGAGCGGGAGCGCTAAAACGATCGTGGGGAGGAAGAAGTTCCTGAAGTGGTCCCAAGGCGCCTCGAAAAAGCCAACGTCTGTGGATATGGCCGGAAACAGCTTCCAACGCACGGTAAATAGGAGGCCGAGAATTGTGGCCAACACGTAATTCGGCGTGGAGATGAAACCGAACGACACAGTCGTCGAGAAACGATCGAACAACCCGCCACTTCGATACGCGGCGAAAACTGCCGCTGGGATGGCGATGAGTAAGGCGACCAACTGCCCGTAGATCATCAGTCGCAGCGAGATCCCCAACCCATCGGAAATCGAGGTGCTGATTGGTTGGTTACCGTTGAGGGTGACTCCCCAGTCGAGGGTCACTAAATCGCCGACAAAGTAACCGTATTGGACGAGGGTCGGCTCACGAAGATTCAACGAGTCGAGGAGTTTGTTCTTTTCCTCCTCGTTAATGGCACCACTGCCCTTGGCGGCAATGATGCGTTCCTCGGCGTAGGGAATGGCCCCCAGTGCCAGTGACACCGTGAAGGTCACGGCGAAAACGACGATTACCAACTGCAAAAGTTTCCGCAGGAAGTATCTCATCGGTTCGGCGCCTCCACGGTGTCGCTGGCCATCGGGTGCTTACTGCTGTCTCCAGATCGTGTGCGGGAAGAAGGACCCGGCGATGCCGGCTCCCTCGACTGCGCGGGCACCCTCCGGTGTCGTGAGGTTGGCAGCGTCGAGGCCCATAACTCCGCTCTTAAAAGCGATCAACCACGTGGTGTAGGCACCCCAAAGGTTGTAGCACTCAGTGGCGAAGAGTCGGTTCACGTCTTCGGCGATCTGCTTCTTCTCGGCCGGATCGACGGTTGCTCGATTCGCATCGAGCAACTCGTCCAGCTTCGGGTCTTTGATTCGACCGAAGTTCAAAGCCAGCGATCCGATATCCAGGGCTGACGAACTGTGCCACCAGATGTACTGCTGGTCGAGATCGACACCGCCGTGATTACGCCACTGGAACACCTGGAAGTTTCCGAGCAATGCGGTGACGATGTACTGGCCCTGGTCGATCTGGTCGATGGTGACTTCGTCGATTCCGGCCTCCTCGTAGAAGTCCTTTTGGTACTGAGCGACCACCAGGTTCGTGGCGTCATTAGTGGTGGCCAGAGAGATCTTCAACTCACCGGGGTTCTCCGCCTTGTACTCGGCGATCAAGGCCTGAGCCTTGGCCATGTCTTGGACGAGCGGGTAGCCGGAGTCCTCAAGGTTGCCCACCTGGCCTGGAGAGAACGGGCCGTTGGCCAATTCGTTCACGCCGAAGGAGACCACTTCGTTGATGATGTCGTTGTCAGTGGCATTGGCCAGAGCACAACGGATTCGACGATCGTTGAGCGGCGATCCTTCCTGCGTGACGTGCAGCAAGGTGTAGCCAGTCTCTGCGTTATTGGTGATTTCTACCGACGAGAAGCCGTCTAACCCGGATCGGAACTCATTGATAACTTCGCCATTCGTGGTGTGGACAACGTCGACATCGCCGGCCTTGAGGGCATCGCGACGTTTGAGGCTGTCCGCAATCGGGATGAGCGTGATTTCATCGAGATACGGGAACGGGGCGTTCCAGTAGTTGGCGTTTTTCGTGCCCGTGTAGTACTCGTTCGGCTTGTAGTCTGAATACACGAAAGGACCCGTTCCGACTGGTTGGGCGCGTAACGCCTCGTCGGTATCGGACGCGAGCAACCAGGTGGGCGAGGCCATGTAGCCGATTTGGCCGGTGAGGTACCACGGGAAGGTCGCCCAGGGTTTCTCGACAGTGACGATCGCGGTCATCGGGTCGGACGAATCCACCGAGATGTCAGTGACCGTCTTGATGGCCGTACCCGTGAGCAGGGCCGTCTTGTGACGACCGATGTTCTCGGCGATCGCCGCTCCATCGAAATCGGTTCCATCATGGAACTTGACTCCCGCTCGCGCGGTGATCCGCCAGACGGTGTAATCCTCGTTAGGTTCCATGCCCGAGGCCAGATAAGGCACCGGTGAGTTGTCGCCTCCAATGATCATGAGCGAGTCGTACACAGTACGGGCGACCATGTGACAGGAAATGGCACACACCATTTCGGACGGACGCCACGGCGAGGAGGTTTCGGCCTCGATGCCCATGGTCAGGGTGCCACCGGGGGTCACCGCAGTCATCGGATCGATGATGTCGGTGGTCTCGGTGGGAGCGGTGGTTTCGGCGGCAGCGACGGTGTCAGCGGATTCTCCGCCACCACCGTTGTCACCACCGCAGGCTGCCGCCACGAGACCGATGGTCACGGCGACGGCACCGAAGAGAACCCCAGGACGCTTCCTGGAGCGAATCGTTGATGTCACGTTTCCCCCTTGTGTCGGCGAACCGACGATGTGTTGTGAATCACCGCGCGACGGGGAGGGCGCATCGTCGAGACCCCCCAGCCGATCGATGCGACGAATCTAGTCGTTAGGCCGGGCGGGTCAAGGGAAGACCTCCGATGGGTGGAGGATTCGTCGATGGTGAGAACATTCACGAGTGACTCGCCGTCTCGCTCTTCGCGTGGACGGCCTGACGCGTCCGAAGCCCGAGCGTGTTCCGGTGGGCTCGGAGGCGGCGGTGATGGGAGCACACGACGCGGCGGTCGTGGCCGGCCGCTCGTCGTACCTCGATCCGAGCACCCGCCTCACGGTGTTCACGGCTCGGTTCCTTGCCGATCGCAACTATTGCTGCGGTAGCGGGTGTCGGCACTGCCCTTACGTCGACTCCTGAGCACCGAGATCGGTGGGAAAAACGCTCGAATCGACGTCGGCCACTAGGTTTCGCTCGTGGTCGAACGATTGATGCGTCGCCTCCAGATTCCGAGCAACAAGGCGCCCAACCTCGAGCAGCGCCCGACGGACGACACCCTCGGGTGGGAGAAGGATTCGGCCAAGGGCGAGTTGTCGAAGGTCCTCGGTCAGATGGCCGTGCTCCAACACCGTCTGCTGGCCGAGGCGTCGCAGAGTCTGCTGATCGTTCTACAGGGTCGTGACGCCTCGGGAAAGGACGGCCTGGTTCGCCACGTCATGACCGGCATGAATCCGTCCGGGGTGAAGGTCACCAATTTCAAAGTGCCAGCGGGCAGCGAGACGATGCACGATTACTTGTGGCGGTGCCATGCGGCGTGTCCGGCCCGCGGCGAGATCGGGGTTTGGAACCGAAGCCACTACGAAGACATCCTCGTGCCGCGGGTCAAGAACTTGGTGCCCGAGGAGGTGTGGCGCCAGCGGTACCGCCACGTGCGCGACTTCGAGCAGATGCTCGTGGACGAAGGCACGCGTGTACTCAAGTTCTATCTCCACGTGTCGCACGACGTTCAGCGGCAGCGACTGCAGAAGCGCATCGACAATCCGGAGAGTGGCTGGAAACACGATCCGAGCGATCTCAGCGATCGTGAACTGTGGCCGAAGTACGGCCAGGCCTACGAAGAGCTTCTGAAAGAGACGTCGCGGGCCGACGCGCCGTGGTTCGTGGTGCCGGCCGACAACAAGTGGGTTCGCGATTTGGCCGTGGCCAAGATCGTGTTGGCCGAACTGCAGGACATGAATCCCCAGTTCCCGAATCCTCCGTCGGGCCTCAAGGGCTTGACGATCGTTTGACTTCTCGTCCACGGCGTTGGTCGCACCGTGGCCTGCCGTCTACATTCGGTCCATGGCGAGCGACCAGCGCGAGATCATGACGTGGGAAATCTTCGGGGAGGCCTCGCGCGGTTTGGCCCAGATGGTCGCCGACGACGGCTACGAACCCGACATGATCCTGTCGATCGCCCGCGGCGGACTGCTGATCGGTGGTGCACTGGGCTACGCGTTGTCGGTCAAGAACGTCTACACCATGAACGTCGAGTTCTACACCGGTGTCGACACACGTCTCGAAGTGCCGCGCATCATGCCGCCCGCACCCGACTTCGTCGATCTGGCCCACGCGCGCATTCTCATCGCCGACGATGTGGCCGACACGGGCCACACGTTGCGTAGTGTCGAGCAGTTCTGCGCGGGCAAAGTGGCCGAGGTACGTACGGCGGTGCTGTACGACAAGCCGCACTCGGTCGTGCGTCCGAACTACACCTGGCGTTCCACCTCGCTCTGGATCAACTTCCCCTGGAGCGACAAAGAGCCGGTCGTGGCGCGCGAAGGCGCCGTTCGCGACGCCTAGAAGTCGCGCAACACTTCGGTGGCGCAATGGCGACCGCTGGCACCCCAGATGCCCGCACCGGGGAACGTGGCGGCACCGCACAAGAACAATCCCGGTATCGCCGTTCGATACCGAGTGAGCTCGGGCGGGTCGGCCTTGATCGCGGCCAGTGGTCCACCGACGAAACTGGTGGCGTGACCCTGCGGTAGGAAGAATTCCGATTCGTAGCGGTCGGGTGTCATGGCCCGCCACTCTCCGAGTGAATCGAGGAAACCGGGCTCGACGAAGTCGGCGAAGCGTTCGAGCCAGCGACGCGGTTCGTGCGACGTGGCCCAGCCACCCGGATGTGCGTACGGCGTGAAGAGTGCCTCCAGGCTGAACACGTGCTGACCCGATGGCGCCATCGAGGGATCGAGGGCGGTGGGCACGTTGGCGAGGAAGACCGGTCGTTCGGCCACCACGCCGCGTGACATGGAAAGAAATGCGTCGTGCATCTCGCGCACCGTTGGCACGATCATCGTGGACGGAGTGAGCGGATCGAAGCGGTCGGCCAACCGTGGGTCGATGCGGCGGTAGCGAGGTGGGCTACTGATGATCGCGTCGATCTTGCTCTCGTAACCCGCTTGGTGTTCGGCGGCCCGCCAGCGTTCGATGAGCGGGCCGGCCGATGACGGCGGATTCTGGATCCAGTCGAGCAAGGTGCGACGCGGATCGGCGGCCGAGACGACCGAGCGAGCCCGAATGGTTCGATCACCGCTGAGTGTCACGCCGACGGCTCGGCCACCATCGACCACGATCGACTGGGCGGGAGTGCTGGTGGCGATCACGCCACCACGAGAAGACAGAGCGCTGGCCAGACTGGCCGACAACATGCCGCTACCGCCCACCGGTCGTCCGACCTGCGCGGCGTGTCGGAACGCGAACGTGAGCGCCCCGAGTCCGGTGCCCGGAAGTTCGGGGGACAGACCCCACACGATCGGACCGGTGGCCAGGGCCGGTGTGAACACACGCTCGTCTCGGAAGAACGAGCGCATCACCCCGGCCGCGCTCATGCGGCTCCACTTCAGAAGGTTGGCCACACCGCGCCCACGTTTGGCGAGCACCGACGAGACGAGAGCCCGACGACGGGGCCCGGCGGCGGCGGCCGAAAGGACGAGACGAGCCACGGGAACCGCGGCGTCGGCATAGCGGCGGTAGTTGTCGGCTTCGTGCGGATAGGTGAGACGTAACGCGTCGACCGTGTCGTCGACCGAATGGAAGATCGGCCAGGCCGGACCGTCGTCCCACGGAATGTTGAGTTGAGAGGGCTCGACATCGAGATACCTCAGGCCGTGTTCGCCCAAGCCGAGTTCGTCGACCACTCCGGTCGTGCGGAACGTGATGTGGTCGCAGTTGCAGACGTTGACGCGGGCGCCACCGAACGTTTCGGTGGACGAACACCCACCCACCGAATCACGAGCTTCGAGAACGACCACCGACAGTCCGCCACGGGCGAGGTAGTTGGCGGCCACGAGCCCGTTGTGGCCGGCCCCGATGACGACGACATCGCACGACGACGGAAGATTGCTCATACACCGATGAGTCTCTCATGTCGGTGAGGTTCGCCAAGTAGTGTCGAAGCGTGTCCCGTCACATCGCGCACCTTCGTGGCCCGCAAGTCGCTACGGCGCTGACCGAGACGTCGGTGATCGTGCAGCCGCTCGGGGCCATCGAGCAGCACGGACCGCACTTGCCGTTGATCACCGACTTGGCCATCGCTTCAGCAGTGGCCGAGGCCGCGGTTCCGCGCGCCGTCGAGGCCGGTGTGGACGCGTGGTTGCTGCCGCCGTTGGCGTACACCAAGAGCAACGAACACGCCTGGAACGCGGGCACCATCTGGATGTCGGCCCGCACGATGCTGTCGGTTCTCGAGGACATCGGTCGGTGCATCGCGGCGACCCGGGCCCGCAAGTTGGTCTTCTTGAACGGCCACGGTGGAAACAGTGCGTTGGTGGCCATGGCCAATCGTGAGTTGCGACTGCAGTTCGGACTCGAGACCTTCTTGGCTCATCCGTCGCAGCCGGCCGATCAGGGCGGAGCGTCGCCGCCGTCCGAACTCGGCATGGGAGTTCACGGCGGAACCGACGAGACCTCGATGATGCTGCACTTGCATCCCGAGTTGGTCGACATGTCGAAGGCCGTGCGCGACATTCCCGAGCACCTGGCGACGAATCGGCACGTACGTTTCGGTGGATCAGTCGCCTTCGGGTGGCTCAGCAACGACTTCGGCGATCATGGACACATCGGTGACCCGACGCAGGCCAGTGCCGACTTGGGTCGCACGCTGGTGGACGGAGCGATCACGACGTTCGTCGAAGTGCTCCAGGAAGTCTCCGCTTTCCGCCACCGGGCATAGAAAAAGGGGCCGGTTGCCCGGCCCCTTCCTCCACATCCGTGTCGGTCAGAGACCGATATCGGAATTGATGAACTCGTTGGTGTACATGTCCTCAGCCTCGAGGTCGGCCGGAACATCGAGTCCGGCGTCCTTCATCTGCTGCAACACCTTGTTGGCGCGATCGAAGTCGAAGTTGCCCAGGGTCTTGTCGGGGCCATTGCCCACCAAGCCGAGCTTCATCTGTGTCTCGACCGAGTAGGCCGCGACACCCTCGCCGTACACCCAGAAGTCGGCGTACTTCTCGACAGCGTCGATGATGATCTTGTTCGTACGAGCCGGATCATTGACGAAGTCGATGGCGGCCTGCTGAACGATCGGAACGAGCAACTTCAAGCAGTCCGAGAGTTCTTCCTTGTCGGCCTGACGGATGGCTAGCGACGCGGCGTAGATCTCGAAGCCGGCGTCGTGGATCAACTGGTACGCGACGTCCTTGCCCCACTCAGCGAACTCGTTCTTGTACTGCCACGGTTCGGCCGAAGCGAATCCCTGCTGAGCGATCTTGCCGCCCTCCGAGATGAAGCGCGTGGGCGCACCGTCGTACGACGGATCGATCTGGTCCTCGCTCACGACACCTTCGGCCTTGAAGACCTCGAGGTAGGTGCCGCCGGCGAACACGTTCATCGTGATGCCCTGCGAACCGAGGTCGGCGATGGTCTTCACGTCGGGGTAGGTCTCGGGATCCCACATGATGATCTGCGGGTTGATCTCGAGCGGCGCGACCACCGACAGCAACGGAATCTCGTCGTAGCTGAACGCCTGATCGTCGGTCGATGCGTAACCGATGGTGATCGACTCGTCAGCAGCCATGGTGGCCGAGACCGGCTGGAAGCCGATGGCCGGACCGCCGGTGCGGACTTCGATCGTCACGCCGGTGTCCTTGCCCTCGGAGCCGATGAGTGACCCCGACACGATCTTCTTCTCGGTGTCGACGGTGTAATCGTCGCCGACCATCTGGTACAGCGCACCGTGCTCCGACTCCGGGAACCAGTCGGTCTGGATCGAGATGGTCTCGGGGCACACTCCCGACAGAACACCTTCGCCACCCGACGCACCACTCGAACCACCGTCGTCGTCGCCTCCGCATGCGCTGAGCGCACCCACGGCCACGAGCGGCAGCGCGAGCAGAAGTCCCTTGCTCCGCTTGCTCATATTTCCTCCCCTAAGGACGCCGACTCGTGTCGGCGAGTTGGCAAGACCTTAGTGCGCGGACTTGGCCCGCTTCGTCCGGAGAGTCCGAGTTGAACGAAAACTTCACACGCGTGAAACCGAACCGTGACGGGCGAGCGGGCGGTATGGCTCGGGTCGTTTACGTGCCGATTATGCTCAGCAGTTGGGGACATCCGAGCCCCGGTCTGGAGTTCGAATGTCTCAACCGGCTTTGTCGTTCCGGAACGTCTCGATGACGTTTCCCGACGGCACCCGTGCCTTGTCTGACGTGTCGTTCGACGTCGATCGCGGCGAATTCGTGACCATCGTCGGTCCTTCCGGTTGTGGAAAGTCGACGCTCTTGAAGATCGCGTCGGGTCTGTTGAACGCCTCGGCCGGCGACATCACGGTCGACCGCGACCGCATCGGTTACGTCTTCCAGGACGCCACGTTGCTGCCGTGGCGCACGGTCCGTCGCAACGTCGAACTCCTGGCCGAATTGCACGGCATCGACAAGGCCGAGCGGGCCTCGCTCGCCCAGACGGCCGTCGAGCTGGTGGGCCTGCAGGGCTTCGAGAACCATTTTCCGCGGTCGTTGTCGGGTGGGATGAAGATGCGCGCGTCACTCGCTCGCACACTGACCTTGAAGCCGCCGGTGTTCCTCTTCGACGAACCGTTCGGTGCCGTCGACGAGATCACGCGTGAACGCCTGAACGAAGAGACTCTCCGCCTGTTCGAGCAGGAACGTTTCGCCGGGTTGTTCATCACCCACTCCATCAGCGAGGCGGTCTTCCTGTCGACGAAGGTGTACGTGATGTCGGCTCGACCGGGCCGTCTGGTGGCTTCGTTCGATGTTCCTTTCGAGTATCCGCGTCGACCCGACCTCCGCTTCGATGCCCGTTTCGCCGAACTCTGCGGCCAGGTGAGCCTGGCCCTGCGAGGAGCCCACTCATGAGCGACCCCACCACATTCGATCCGGTCGAGGCGATCATCGCCGATGCCGGACAGATGCCCGAAGCGAAGAGTTCGCGCCGTTCCACCTTCGCCGCCGTCGTGTTGCCGCCGCTCGCGGTCGGTGCCGCCATCGTCGGACTCTGGTACTTCACCAGTTACGTCTTGCTCGATCCGAAGCGTCGTTTCCTGTTGCAGCCTCCGCACGAGGTCTGGAGCGTCGGTTTCGCCGATTGGGACAACTTCTCGACGATGCTCGAAGGGATGTGGTCGAGTTCCAAGGTCGCGTTCTGGGGGCTTCTCATCGCGATCCTGCTCGGCTTCGTTCTGGCCATCGTGATGAGCCAAGCCAAAGTCGTCGAGCGGGCGATCTTCCCGTACGCCGTGGTTCTCCAGGCCATTCCGATCCTCGCCATCGTGCCGCTCATCGGTTTCTGGTTCGGCTACGGATTCTCGTCACGAGTGCTCGTCTGTGTGATCATCGCTCTGTTTCCGATCGTCGTGAACACGTTGTTCGGTCTGCTCTCGGCCGAGCAGGGAATGCACGATCTGTTCACCTTGCACAAGGCCTCGCGGCTGACTCGTCTGCGTCGCCTCATGTTCCCGGCAGCGCTGCCGGCGGTGTTCGCGGGCCTGCGCATTTCGGCCGGCCTGTCGGTGATCGGCGCCATCGTCGGCGACTTCTTCTTCGGTCAGGGCGAAGTGGGGATCGGTCAGTTGCTCAAGCGCTACGCCAACCGCCTGGAGGGTGAGCAGTTGTTCGCCTCGGTGATCCTGTCGAGTGCGCTCGGCGTCTCGGTGTTCTTGTTCTTCGGCTGGCTCTCGGGCCGACTGATCGGCAAGTGGGCCGGCGAATCACGCGGAAACTGACGGCAACTCCGGACGCATCTCGTACTCGAGGTCGGTGCGCTGACGCCACAGGGCCGGAACGATGTCGCGGTACGCGTGCAAGACGCTGCGGTACGGAGCGGGCAGGTCGTCGCGAATCAGCCGGTGCAGCCGCGGCAAGTTGTGGTACGGCACCGACGGGAACATGTGGTGCTCGAGGTGGTAGTTCATGTTCAGGTACAAGAACCGCAGAACCGGATTCATGTACACGGTGCGCGTGTTGAGACGGTGATCGAGCACGTCCTCGGCCAGTCCGGCGTGTTGAGTGGTGCCGAACACCACCAACAGCCACCGTCCGTACAACGACGGTAGACCCACCAGCATCAGTGGCAGAAGGCTGCTGGTGACGATCGCGACGACGATGGTCGTTGTCCAGATCGCGGCGTGAACGCGGCCCCAGAAGATGGCCCGCCCGGCTTCGCGAGGAGGCACGTAGTCGGCCTCGGCCGCCGTCAACCGGCCGACCACGTTGGTGGCGTACTTCTTGAACTCGGCCCAGGTGCTGAGGATGCCGAACATGTCGGCCACGATCTTCCAGAAGCGCACCGGACGCTGGTACGCGATCTCGGGGTCGCGACCCACGATGATCGTGTCGGCGTGATGCCGGTGGTGGCTCCAGCGCCACGACACCGGTTCGCGAACATCCATGAATGATGCGACTTGGTACACGAGGTCGTTGGCCCAGCGTGAGCGAAACGCGGTGCGGTGTCCGCATTCGTGCCAACGCGCATCGGATGCCGATCCGTACATGGTTCCGTAGACGAAGGCAGCCGGGAGAGTCCACCACGAGAACCAGGTGACGACGAGCCACCAGCCGGCGACCACGGTGAGCGCCAGCCACAAGGTCGTATGAAAGGCGGCCGGGTTGTTACGTCGCGTCATGATCGCGAGGAGTTCGTCGCGCCCGACGGGCGACTTGTACCACGTGGCTCCGGCCAGGCCGCTCTGCTCGGCGCGATCGTTCTCGGGTCCGGTCAGTGAATAGTCACGCGCCACGAGCGAAGTGTAAACGCAGATGGCCGATGGTCTCGATCGCGCCGTCGATCATGGTGCCCAGATCGGCGCCGTCGACGAGAGCGAGGCCGAGGCTGTCGGGGGAGAACTCGGAAGCGAGTGACGCGACGCGAGTGGCCAAGGAGGCCGGCGAGCCGGCGATCGACCAGCGGTCCTCCGGTGTGGTGAAGCGCACCGATTGGTAGAGCGCGATCGCAATCGGTCGGTGCGAACGAGCGAGTCCGATCACACGACCGATGTCGTGGTGCTCGAATCCCGACAGGAAGACTCCATCGGCCTCGCGAGAAGCCAAGCGATTCAACTGCTCGCCTCGCGCACCGACGAACTGCGGAATCGCTCGCGGTGGAGCGGCGTGAGCAGGTGGTGTGTAGTCCGTTGCCGACTGGCCTCGCATGACCGCACGGGCCGTGCGGAGTGCGTCGCGTACGACGCCAACTGGACGTTCGGTCGACAATCCGAACGGCTCGAGTGATTCGTGGCCACCCACGCCCCAGCCCACCGTGAGTCGTCCGTTGCTCAATTCGTCGACGGTCATCGCGGTCGACGCCACCGCGCCGGGATGACGCAGGAGCGGTGACGTGATGCCCACCCCGAAGCGAATCGTCGAGGTGAGTGGTGCGGCGGCGGCGAACAACGCGAGCGGATCGCGGGCCACTCCTTCGTCGGCGATCCAGACCTCGTCGACACCGGCATCGTCGAGACGGCGAATGGCTTCGACGATCCGTTCGGCTGGCGCCACCGGATAGATCCACACACCGAACCTCACTCGCGCAGTCTCTCACGAGGCACCGAGCCGCGACGGGGAGCGTGTCAGAATGAGATCGTGACCGACCACCTGATCCGCAACGTGGTAGACGCCACGGGTCGATCACTCGATGTGCACCTCTCGGCTGGACGGATCGCCGCCGTGGGAGCGAACCTGTCGATCGACTCGTCCGTCGTCGCCGACGAGTTCGATGGCCGCGGGTGGATCGTTCTGCCCGCACTGGCCGAACCGCACGCTCATCTCGACAAGGCGCTCACGGCCCACCAGGTTCCGAATCCGAAAGGCGACCTCATGGGCGCCATCGAGGCGTGGATCGGGGCGGCCGAACGCGGCGTGTTCGGACTCGACGAAATGACCGAGCGTGCCGTCGCAGCACTCACCAAGTTGGTGGCGTCCGGCGTCACTCTCGTGCGCACGCACGTGAATGTGGGGGAGTCCGACTCCGATCTCATGCATCTGCGGGCGATCCACGCGGCCCGTCGCGCCATGGAACATCTCGTCGATGTTCACGTCGTCGCACTCATGCATTCCCCGCTCAGTGGTCCGGATGGTGCTGGCAATCGCAAGGCCCTGGCGGCCGCCCTCGAGCACGGG
Source organism: Actinomycetota bacterium (assembly GCA_016871355.1). Classification (GTDB taxonomy): domain Bacteria; phylum Actinomycetota; class Acidimicrobiia; order Acidimicrobiales; family Ilumatobacteraceae; genus Casp-actino8. The sequence goes on along the minus strand of VFZC01000007.1, from coordinate 7,397 downwards.
GTCGATCTCGTGGGCGGGTGTCCACATCTCGAAGACGATGGTCCGGGGATGATCGATGTGGCCCTGTCGGCCGCGACTGAGGCTGGTGTGGGTGTCGATCTGCACGTGGACGAGACCCTCGACGCGAACATGTTGACACTGCGCGATCTGGCCACGGCGGTGATCGATCGTGGTTTCGCGAGTCCGGTCGCGGCGAGCCACTGCGTGAGCCTGTCGATGCAGCCCATCGGTGTGCAGCGTGAGGTGGCGGCTCGGGTGGCCGGAGCCGGCGTTGCCATCATTCCGTTGCCGCAGACGAATCTCTTCTTGCAAGGGTGGGATCACCACATGGCGATGCCCCGTGGCATCACGCCCATCGATGTTCTGCGCGACGCGGGGGTCGTGGTGGCGGCCGGTGGTGACAACGTTCAGGATCCGTTCAACCCGGTCGGACGATCCGATCCGCTCGAGACCGCGGCGCTGCTCGTGATGGCGGCTCACCAGAGGCCAGAGGTCGCGTACGACATGGTGAGCAACGATGTCCGGCGAGTGCTCGGTCGTGCGGTCGTCGACATCGAACCTGGCGCTCCGGCCGATCTGCTCCTGGTGCGCTCGCGCTCGGTTCGCGAGGCGATCGCCGACGCTCCAGTCGACCGTCGGGTGTACCGCGCCGGCCGACTGGTGTCGGTGACGGCCTCCACTCATTGGATGGACGATCGGCCCTAGAGGATCCGGATACGACTGGTACTCTCGAAGCAGTTGGGAGGTCTCGTGAAGGTCGGCGCTTTCTTCTTCGGTGGAGTCGAGATGGACGATGCGGGCGGTGGTCCGCCGCATCCGATGGACCGCCGATTCACCAACGAGCACATGTGGAAGGCCACGCTCGACTACGTGAACTCGGCCATCGAGGCCGATCGTCTCGGTTTCGAATCGTTCTGGACCACCGAACACCACTTCCAGTACGAGGGTTACGAAGTCATCCCCAACGGATTGCTCATCTCGGCCTGGATCGCGGCGCAGACCAAGCGCATCAAGTTGGGTGCGATGTTCAACGTGGTTCCGCAATGGAACCCGATGCGTCTGGCCGAAGACTTCGCCACCCTGCACAACTTGTCGGGTGGTCGCGGTGTGCTGGGCGTGGGCCGCGGCACCGTACCGCGTGAGGTGCTGCACCTCAACGACAAGGGTGTGTCGATCGGATCGCACGACAACCCCGAGAAGTCGGCCGACGACGACCTCAACCGCGAGGTGTTCGAGGAGTCGATGGAGATCATCCGTCGCTCGCTCACCCAGGAAACGTTCAGCTTCTCGGGCAAGCACTTCCAGATCCCGTTGCCGGGCATCCCCGACCGAGGAAGCACGGTTCAGGACCTCACCTTGGTTCCGCGTCCGCTCTACCCGTTCGAGATCTGGCAAGCGGTCACCAGTCCGCCCACGCTCGACTACGTGGCCAAGGTCGGACACTCGGCCGTCTTCTGGAACCAGCACTACTCGTTCATCAAGCGGTTCTGGGACGTGTACGCCGAGAAGTACGCGGCCGCCCATGACGGCGTCACGTTGGCCCCGAGTGCCAACCGCATGCTCGTCATCTCGATTCGCATCGAGGATTCGTACGAGAAGGCCTGGCAGAGCGCCACACCGGGCCACGACGAGTTCTGGAAGTTCCTCGGCCCGTATGGCTGGAGCCGTGGCTACATGGGTGAAGACGGCAAGCCGGCCAAGCCCGGCCTCATTCCCACGTTGCAGGAGTCGGTCGACAACAAGACGATCTTGCTCGGAACCCCCGAGCAGGTGGCCGAGGGTGTGCAGTTCTACAAGGATCTGATCGGCCTCGAGTACATCACAATCTTCCCGCACATGCTCGGAGACTCGTACAAGAAAGCCGACGAGCAGATGGCCCGCTTCATGCACGAGGTCATGCCGCTGGTCACGTGACCGGTCAGCAACTCGGAATGTGAACGACTCCGATCTCATCGCGCGGTTTCGTCCGTCCGATCCGGATTTCATCGCCGATCCGTATTCGGTGCTGTCGGAGATTCGCGAAGCGAAGCCCATCTTTCGCAATCCGACCACCGGGCAGTGGACCTTGACCCGCTTCTCCGACGTCTACGAAACGTTGCGCGACAAGCGACTCGGGCGTAGTTACTCGCATCTCTATTCGCACGCCGAAGTCGGACGATCCGAACCCGATTCTCGTTGGGCCGCTTTCCACCAGCACGAGCGGTGGTCGCTCCTGTGTCTCGAGCCACCCGATCACACCCGTATCCGTCGCTTGGTGGCCAAGGTCTTCACGCCGCGCGCGGTGGCGGCTTTGCGTCCGGCGATCGAGTCGCTGTCCACCGAAATCTTCGATCGGTGTGAGGAGGGCGATGATTTCGATCTCATCGCCGACTACGCCCAGCCGTATTCGGTGGCGGTCATCTGCTCGATGCTCGGCGTTCCACGATCCGATACGCGCGCTCTACTCGATTGGTCGCACGCCATCGTCAAGATGTACGAGCTCTCCACGACCGACGACGTGAGCGCCCGGGCCGATCGCGCGGCCGCCGAGTACGTCGAGTACACCCGCGCCCTCATCGCCGAGAAGCGCAAGAACCCCGACGGTCTTCTGGTGTCGGAGTTGGTGCGGGTCGAAGACGAGGGTGACGTGTTGACCGAAGACGAAATCGTCTCGACCACCATGGTGCTCCTCGAGGCCGGCCACGAAGCGACCGTGAACACGTTGGGCAACGGCGTGCGCGCTCTCATGCACCACCGCGACCAGTGGCAGCGACTCGTCTCCGGTGAGGTCGAGACCCGCGTCGCGGTGGAGGAACTCCTGCGGTTCGACGCCCCACTCCAGTTGTTCGAACGATGGGTACTCGAAGACGGTGTGGAGATCTGCGGACAACCGATGCGGGTGGGCGACGAAGTGGCCATGCTCTTCGGCTCGGCCGAGCGCGACCCCCGTCGTTTCGGCCGACCCGACGACTTCGACATCGGACGAGGCGACACCGCCCACATCGGTTTCGGCGGCGGCATTCATTTCTGCGTGGGCGCTCCACTCGCACGTCAGGAGATCGACGTCTCGTTGCGCGGTCTCGTCGATCGCTTCCCGAATCTCGAACTCGTGCGTGAGCCCGAGTATCACCCGAACTTCGTGATCAGAGGGCTGAAGGAGTTGCGGGTCAGCGGTTAGGCCAGAGGCCGTTGGCGCGAGCGATGCGCTCGAGAGCCACGGTGTCGTCGGTCATGATGCCGTCGACTCCCAGGTCGATGAGCCGTTGCATCTCGCGCGGATCGTCGATGGTCCAGACGTGGACGGGTTTGCCAGCGCGTTGGGCTCGGGCGACCGACCGGGCCGTCACCACCGGGATCGGACCCTGCGACACCGGGACCTGGAAACAGTCGGGGCCCCTCGGAATCGAACCGGCGAGCCATTGCGTGACTTCACGCGGGCTGGCACTGGTGCAGACGCGAGCCCGCTGGCGAATGGTCGCGAGGCGACGATGGCTGAACGAGCCGATGCAGACGCGGTCGAGGCAGTCGAGGCGATGCAACAGGGTGAGGAGCGGCTCGACTGCGGTGTCGGCCTTGGCGTCGATGTTGAAGTACGCATCGGGGAATTCTTCGAGGAGATCGGACAGGAGTGGAATCGAGTGATCGTCGGACACCCGTGCTCGGGCCACCTCGCTCCATGTGAGCTCGCCGATCGAACCGGTCCGACCGCAGGTGCGACTCAGATCGTGGTCGTGGAACGCAGCCAGCACGCCATCGGAGGTCGCGTGGACGTCGGTCTCGAGATGTCGATAGCCGAGTTCGTACGCGTGGCGGAACGCCGCCATCGTGTTTTCGGGGGCGAAGCCGGTTCCGCCACGGTGCGCGAATGGAATGAAGCCTCCGTCGTGGTTGATCGAGAGGTATCGGTGCGTCTTCACCGCATCAGTATCGTCTGAAACATGTCGACTCAGCCATCTCATCGCCTCCGCCTGGCCGGCGAAACCTTCGCGGGAACGGGAAACGTCATCGAAGTCCGCAGTCCGTTCGATGGTTCGCTCATCGGATCCGTTCCGGCTTGTTCGGCGAACGATGTCGATCGTGCCGTCGTGCGCGCCCGCCAGGCCCTCGCAACCGGTATGCCCCTTCACCAACGGGCCGCAGTTCTCGACCGAGCAGCGTTGGCGCTGGCGTCACATCGCGACGAGTTCGCCCGCATCGTGGCTGCGGAAGCCGCCAAGCCCCTGCGCACCGCGCGTATCGAAGTCGATCGGGCGGTCGGAACGTTCCAGTTCTCGGCCGCCGAGGCGCGCAAGTTGGCCGGCGACGTGATTCCGCTCGATGCGATCCCGGCCGGCGAAGGGAAGATCGGCTTCACCATGCGCGTGCCGATCGGCGTCGTGGGGGCCATCGCACCGTTCAACTTTCCCCTCAATCTCGTGGTGCACAAGGTTGGACCGGCCATCGCAGCGGGTTGTCCGGTTGTGCTGAAGCCGGCGTCACAAACACCGTTCTCGTCGATTCGACTGGTGGAGATGTTGATCGACGAATGCAGCCTGCCGGCCGACTTCATTCACGTGGTGACCGGTGGTGGTGGCACGGTGGGCAACGCGATCGTCGACCATCCCGACATCGCCCTCATCACGTTCACCGGCTCACCCGAGGTCGGTTGGGGAATTCGCTCACGGGCTCCGCGCAAGCGAGTCGGACTCGAGTTGGGCAACAACGCTCCGGTCGTCATCGAACCCTCCGGCGACTGGAAGGCGGCCGCGAGCAAGATCCGTTTGGCCGGATTCAGTCACGCCGGACAGTCGTGCATCTCCACCCAGCGCATCTTCGTGCACGACTCGATCGCCGATCGCTTCGTCGACGAGTTGGTGGCGCAGGTGTCGACCCTCGTGGTCGGCGATCCGCTCGACGAGGCGACCGAGGTGTCGGCTCTCATCTCCACGAGCGAACGCGATCGCGTGGCGACCTGGATCGACGAAGCGGTGGCGGCCGGGGCCAGGTTGGCCTGCGGTGGTTCGGTCGATTCGGCCGGCGTGTTGCAACCGACGGTGCTGGTGGACGTGTTGCCCGACATGAAGGTGTGCGCCCGTGAAGTGTTCGGACCGGTCGTGGCGGTCGCGCGCTACACCGACGTCGACGAGGCGCTACGCCTGGCCAACGATTCCGACTTCGGACTGCAGGCCGCCATCTTCACGAGTGATCTGTCGGTCGCACTCAAAGCGGTGCACGCCCTCGACTTCGGCGGAGTGTTGGTGAACGAGGTCCCCACCTGGCGCGCCGATCAGCAGCCGTACGGAGGTCTGCGCGACAGCGGGAACACCCGCGAAGGTCCGGCCTACTCGGTCCGCGAAATGACCGAGATCAAGATGGTGGTGTTGGGCTCCTAGATCGAGCGCCCGGCGTTCTTCCAGTACTCGTCCTTGAGCAAACGCTTGTACAACTTGCCGGTGGGGTGACGCGGCAACTCGGGACGGAAGTCGATCGAGCGCGGGCACTTCACGTCGGCCAGGTTGGAGCGGCAGAACGCGATGAGTTCGCGCTCGAGCTCCTTGGCGGCCTCGGCCGACGCCGGCATCTCCTTGGGTTGGACCACGGCCTTGACCTCTTCGCCGAACTCGTCGTTGGGAACGCCGAACACGGCCACGTCGACGACCTTGGGGTGCGTGACGAGCAGGTTCTCGGACTCCTGCGGGTAGATGTTCACACCACCCGAGATGATCATGTACGCCTTGCGGTCGGTGAGGTACAGGAAACCGTCGTTGTCGAGGTAGCCGACGTCGCCGAGCGTGCTCCAGCCCTTGGGGTGCCGCGAACTCTTCGTCTTCTCAGGATCGTTGTGATACTCGAACGTGGCGCCACCTTCGAAGAAGATGGTGCCACTCTCGTACGCGGGCAGTTCTTCGCCTTCGTCGTTGCAGATGTGAATCGTGCAACCGACCGGCATACCGACCGTGCCCTCGTGACCGAGCCACATGTCGCTGTTGCAGTACACGAAACCGTTGCCTTCGGTGCCGGCGTAGTATTCGTGGATCACGCGGCCGAACCATTCGATCATCTGCTTCTTGACCGGGATGGGGCAGGGCGCAGCGGCGTGGATGACGCACTGAATCGACGAGACGTCGTACTTGGTGCGAACGGCGTCGTCGAGCTTCAGCATGCGCACGAACATCGTGGGCACCACCTGGCTGTGCGTGACCTTGTGAGCCTCGACCGCCTTCAGGTATTCCTCGGCGTCGAAGTGTTCCATGACCACAGCGGTCGCGCCCGTGGCCTGAGCGGCCATCGTGAAACGCAACGGGGCGGCGTGGTACATCGGCGCCGGTGAGAGGTAGATGCTGTCGGCCGTGAACCCGAAGAGCATCCCGAGCATGCCCGACACCGAGCCGGAAGACGTTTCGAGCGGAGTCCCGTCGAAGGGTTTGGCGACGCCCTTGGGGAGGCCGGTCGTGCCCGACGAATACAACATGTCGTTGCCGGCCAAGCGATTGGGAAGCGGGTCGGCGGGGAAGCGCGTGACCGCGTCTTCGTACGACTCGTAGCCCGGGATCGTGCCGTCAAGCATCAGGCGCAGGGCGACGTTGGGGGTGGGGGCGACGATCTCGGCGGCCTGATCGGCTTTGTACTTCGAGGTGATGAAGACCTTGGCCGCGCAGTCGTTGATGATGTACGAGAGTTCGTTGCTGGTGAGGCGCGATGACGCGGCGGTGTAGATCAGCCCGGCGTAATGACAGCCCCAGAGCACCTCGAGGAATCGATCGTGGTTCTCCATGCAGATGGCCACGTGATCGCCCGGCTGCAGCCCGGCTGACCGCAACAACTGCGACAGTCGGTTGGCGGCGGCGTCGAGCTGGGCGAACGTCTGGGTGTATCCGGATCCCGCCATGATGAGCGCCGGCTTGCCGGGGGTGGTCGCGACAGTTGTTCCGAGGTACATGCGTCGCAGAGTAGTGGCCTACCCTCGAATGCGTGGAGTCGTTCGCGGTGGAAGAGTTCGCTCGTATCATTGCGGCTCCCTCGTTCTCGGTCGGCGAAGCGGCCCTCGTCATGTCGTGGGGCATCCAGGAGACGGCCGGACCGGTGTCGTTCGACGTGATCGATCACCTCGCCACCCTCGACGATCTGGCCGGAGCGGTTCCCACGCCGACGGCGGCGGGCGTGGCCGAGTTCCTGTTCGGTGGTGAGGGTCGCCTGCGCGGCAACACCGAGACGTACTACGACCCGACCAATTCGTTTCTCGACCAGGTTCTGCGATCGGGCCGTGGAATTCCGATCTCGCTGTCGGTCGTCATGATCGAAGTGGGTGCGCGACTCGGTGTGCCCTTGGCCGGCATCGGACTGCCGGCCCACGTCGTGGTCGGAGAGTTCGACGGCGGCCGAATCGACCGCTTCTTCGATCCGTTCGATCAGGGTCGTGTGCTCGATCGAGCCGGTTG
>VFZC01000006.1 GCA_016871355.1 Actinomycetota bacterium | reverse complement strand
CTCCTGACCCCTGAACTCGATACGGCCGGTCGTGGGAACGAAGCCGGTGATGCCGTCGATGAACGTGGTCTTGCCGGCACCGTTGGGGCCGATCAGACCGACCAACTTGCCTTTCTCGACCGTGAGATCGACGTTGTTGACGGCGCGCAAACCGCCGAACGTCACCGACATTCCCGTCGTCTGAAGAAGACTCATGTGGATCCCTCCCCCTGGGATACTCCGACACTAGTTCGTTCGGCCAGGGCTTTCTTTCGAACCGCTTTGTCGATCTGCTTCTGTTTGACGAGCCGGGGCGCACCGGCCAGACCTTCTGGGTTCTGCACCGCGGTGATGATGAGTCCGACACCACCAATGAGCGTTGCATAGCTCTGGGGGATGTGGAGGATGTTCTCCAAGAAATTGAAGTTCAATCCGTTCGGCGCCACCACCCCGGCCAGAACCGCACCACTCACCGAGGCGATACCACCGAGGTAGGCGAAGGCGAGAACAGTGAGCGACGCGAAAGCCCCGAAGTAGGCCGGCGTCACCGAACCGAAGCGATAACCCGAGAGAGTTCCACCAAGACCGGCGATGAACGCGGCCAGACCGAAGGCCAGGATCTTGGTACGGGCCACGTCGATACCAGCTGCGGCCGCCGCGCGTTCGTTGGAGCGCACAGCCAAAAACTGACGACCGGTGTTCGAGCGACGGACGTTGACGACCATCAAGCACAAGATGATCACGAACACCAGACAGACAACGCCGAACCACGCGTTGGGCGGAATGTCATCGCGACCCTTCAAATCGGCCACCTTCAGCAACGTGTTGTTCGGACCGAAGTCCTTGCCGCCGATCTTGGGTGGCTTCACCGGCAGAGCTCCAAGTTCTCCGGCGAAAGTCTTGTTCTTGAAGACCAACTGTTCGATGGCCACGGCGGCCGACAGGGTGATGACCGCCAAATTGACACCACGTAGTCGAAGAGCCGGGATGGAAATTACTGCTCCGAAGATGGCGGCAACGAACGCTCCGATGACCGGCGCGATCGGAAAGGGCAAGTCTTCGAAGTACTTCGACATGAAGAAGCCGGCCGTGCCGGCGATCGCCATCTGGGCCAGCGAAATCTGGCCGACGAAACCGACCAGAACCACCAGAGACAACGCGATCACGGTGGCCACCAACGTGTTGATGGTCGACTGGCGCCAGTCGTAGCTGAAACCGAACAGGAGCACGAGGACACCAACCGAGCACGCCGTGGCGTAGAGGCCGACTCGCTTGGGCGCAGCCGCGAACGGCATCTTGCCGGTCGACACGGCACCGCGAACCGGCAGCGACTTACCGCGTAGGAACATGGCCACCACGATCACGAAGAACGGCAGGGCCAACGTGAGCCCAGCCGTGGGGAGGACGCCGCGTGGGAACCACGTTTGCGCACCCTGGTACTGCACCCAACCCTGCAACATGGCGATACCCACACCGGCGGCGACCGTGAGACCAAAGGATGTGAAGTTGGCCAGCAACGCCGCGCCGAGGGCCGGCACGATGAACAGCGGCAACGTGATGGTGTCGAGGTTGGTGATCGGGGCCGCGAGGATGCCGAGCAGACCAGCGATCAGCGTGGACAACACCCAGTTGGCACCGGCGAGGAAATCGGGAGAGAAGCCCAACACGATGGCACCCTTTTCGTTCTCGGCGGCCGCACGCGTGGCCAGACCGAATCGCGTGTACTTGAAAAGCGCCCACAGACCGATCGCGATGACGGTCACCACGATCACGAGGAACAACTGGTTCTTGGGAACGATGCCCAATTCACCAGGAAGATCGAACTTGCCCTTAGGGAGCGGGAAGGGAACGCCCGTCTTAGCCAGCTCGCCAAAGCGAATGCGGAGAAACTCCTGCAACACCACGAAGAGACCGACGGTGGTGACGACCTTCGCGAGCACGGGTGCATTGCGCAACGGTTTGAAGATCGCGAAGTGCAAGAAGAGGCCGAGGAGGACGGCCACGACGAGAGCGATGAGCATCGCCGCGACGGTGGTCAGGCGATCGCCTGGCATGTCGATGGTGGTGGGCCAGTTCGGCAAGTCGAGGTACTTGCCCTCGTCGCGGAACCAGTTGACCGGGATTTCGATAAGAACAAGCGGGTTGGGCAACGGTGGAATGTAGAACTTGCCCTCGACCTTGAGGCCGTAATACCAGTACGCCACGAACACGGTGATCACACCGTTGGCGAAGTTCACGACGCCCGAACCACGGAAAGTGAGGACCACGCCCAGACCCACCGCCGCCATCAGCGCGCCGGTTCCGATGTTCGAGAACATCGGCGCCAACTGGCGAGCATCCCACGCGTACAAAATCGCGAACACCGCGACCACTGCAACGACGCCGACGAGAACCTTCTGCTTCTTCACGAAGGCCTTGAGCGATTGCTCCATGTCACTCCCCCTGCAGGCTTCATCGAGCCAAACAGCATCAACGGACCAACCGGTCCATAAGGGAGGGTGCGGGGATTCCCCCGCACCCTCCTCGTGAATGAATAGTTACGACCTGCTGATCAAGGATCAGCCGGCCAGTTCGGCGATCGGGTTGATCGCCTTGCCGTTGTAGCCGTCAGCAATGGAGACGTACTCGGTGCCCTGCTGCTGCTGGATACCAATCGAGAAACCACAAAGCGACGGGAAGGTGGGGTTGCCGCCGCACTTGAAGTCACCCACGCCGGCCCACATGGGGCCCGTGAACGCCTTGGCCGACGCGCGCAGCGCAGCTGAATCGATCGCTCCCTCGTTCATGAACTTCACGATGGTGATCAGCGTCCCGAAGGTCGGTCCAGCGAAACCGGTGTACTCGGGGTTCTCCACGCCGGTCTCCTTGGCCCAAGCGAGGGCCGCGTCGATGTACGCGTCCAACTCGGGGTTGCCCGGGATCTCATAAGCGAACCCGTAACCACCGAAGTACCAACCGTCGGGCAAGTTGCCGGCCTCACCGACCGACTTCAGGTGATCCTGCATCGGAACGCCGAAGCACAGACCGGTGGTGACAACCGTGGTCTCGATCTCCAGGGTCTTGAGTGCGTCGTACACGCCGATGCAACCCTGAATGGTCACGAGCGGGTAGAACACATCAGCCTTGTCGGCACCCGACGACTGAATGGCCGTGGCCATTTCGGTTGCACCCGCCGTGTCGGCCACCGGAACGCCGGTGACTTCCACACCGAGGGCTTCGAGGATCGGCTTGGTAAGAGCGGTGAAGGCCACGGTGCCGGCTGGGTTGTCGTTGTACACGACGGCGACCGACTTGACTTCCTTGCCTTCGATCTCGGGCACGTACTTGGCCGCGAACACAGCAAGACCCTGGACGACTCCCGGTGAGCCCGGCGTGAACGCGTACGCGTCGGACGCGAGGAACTCAGGAGTGGTGACCGGGTTCGGCAGGAAGACCGGCTTCTTGTCCTTCAGCGTGTCGAGCAACGGAGCGTTGCCGTTGAACATCGCACCGACCAGCACGGCCTGAATCCCGTCGTCGGCGAGGAACTCCTGGGCGCACTTCAGGCCGTCTTCTTCCTTGGTGACGAAGCACTCCACGATCTCGATCGGACGACCGCCAACTCCGCCGAGGAAGTTATTGATGAACCACACGCCGGCGTCAACTCCAACTGTGGCCTCGGGGAATGCGGGCGTGCCACCTTCCTGGTTGACGTAACCGATCTTGATCGGGTCGCCCGAAGCAACACCGCCGGGTCCGCCGGTATAGGCGATTCCGACGTCGATCGACGACTGCAACACGGGCAGTTCGCCGGCCGGAGCTTCAGTCGACGGAGCCTCCGAACCAGCCGGAGCCTCGGTCGCCGCCGGCGCTTCCGTGGCCGGAGCCGAGCCGCCGTCATCTTCGCTACATGCCGACGCGAGCAGGCCGATAACGGCGATGCCCGCGACAAGAGCAGTACTTCTCTTTCTCACGTGATTATCCCCCTGGATGGACGACCGGTTGCCGGGTAGCAACCGGATTCAGAGTGCTTTCCTAGCACGAAGTAACCGTCCGGTTAGTAACCGAAGTCACGGATTCGGGCCGGACTCCCGGTAGTCACCGAACGCCGCGTCACGCTGGCTGAGGGCCGCCGTGACCCCCTTGGTGGCGAACGACTGCATGTACTCCATCGACGACTTCTGGTGGAACCCCAGGGCCTGGATCTCGGCGGTGGCCCGGATACCGGTCCGGATCCCCATGGCCTCCATGGCCCGGTGGGCCGCTCGCTTGTTGAGGGCCAGCAGGTCGGGCGGAATCTTGGCCACCCGCTCGGCCACCGCCACCACGGCCGCGTCGAGGTCGGCCAGCGGGAAGGCCCGGTTGGCGAATCCGTTCGTGACGGCCTCGGTGCCCGACATCGAGTCGCCGGTGAGCAGGGCCTCCATGCCGCGCCGCAGCCCCATCATCCAGGTCTGCCACTGCATGTCGGGCGGCGACATGAGGCGTACGGGCGGATACCCGATCTGCGCATCCTCGGCCACGTACACGAGGTCGCAGGCCGTCGCCAGTTCGGTGCCACCGGCCAAGCAGTAGCCGTGCACCTGGCCGATGATCGGCGTGGTCATGTCCCACATCTCGAACCAGTTGTTGACCACGTGCCGCGACCACCAACCGTCGGCCCGCGAGATGGCGCGTTCCACGTCGCTGTTGGCCGAACCGAGGTCGTAGCCGGCCGAGAAGCACGGACCGCCACCCCGGATGATCATCACCGAGACGTTCTTGTCCTTGTCGCCCGCGCGCAGGGCGTCGAACAACGCACCCCGTAACGCGTCGTTGAGCGCATTGCGCTTCTCGGGTCGGTTGAGAGTGAACCGGCGCACCTTGGGGGCCGGATCGTCGATGAGCAGAACGGATTCGGACATCACTTCTCCCAGTACGGCGCACGCAACTTGCGCTTGTTGATCTTGCCCATCGTGTTGCGTCCGAGATCGTCGACAAACTCGACGGTGCGCGGACACTTGTAGTGGCTCAACCGCTCGCGACAGAACCCGATGATCTCGGTCGGTTCGGGCGGCGACGACGGGTCGCGCAACATCACGAGCGCCTTGAGTTCTTCACCCATCTCCGGGTGCGGCACACCGATGCACGCGACATCGAGGACGGCCGGATGCTGAACGAGCACCTGCTCGGCTTCGGCCGGGTAGATGTTCACACCACCCGACACCACCATGTCGCTGAAGCGGTCGGTGATGTACACGTAGCCATCGGCGTCCACGTACCCGATCTCACCGAGGGTGAACACACCCGGCGCGATGTTGGCCTGCTTGGTCTTCTCGGGATCGTTCGGGTACACCACACCACGCCCGGTCGCGTCCTTGAAGAACAAACGGCCCTCGGTGTTGGCCGACACTTCGTCGCCGTCGTCGTCGAGAACCAGCACCGTGAACGGCGGAATGGGTCGACCCACCGATCCGGGGTGCTCGAGCCATTCCATACTCGTGATCTGACAGGTGGTTCCCACTTCGGTGGCGCCATAAGCGTCAGTGAATACCGGACCCCACCACTCGATCATCGCGCGCTTCACGTCCACCGGACACAACGCGCCGGTGTGGGCCGCCAACTTCATGGACGACACGTCGTACTTCTTCTTCACCTCATCGGGCAGAGCCAACAAGCGCACGAAGTGAGTGGGCACCATCACCGACGACTCGGTCTTGTGGTCGTGAATCGCCTGCAGCGTCTTCTCGGCGTCGAACCTGGCCAGAATCACCATCGGCACACCGCACACCAACAGACGCATACCCGTGAGCGGACCCGTGTGATACATCGGCCCCACCACCAAGTGGGTTCCGAAGATCGCGAAGCGATTGCCCTTCATGGCTTCGAGGTGTTCGGCCATGGTCGAGCCGCCGGCGAACATCGTGGGTGGCAGTTCGGTGCCCTTCGGACGACCCGTGGTGCCCGACGTGTAGAGCAGATTCGCGCGCGGCTTCACGTCGAGCGGCGGATCGCCCGGATCGCCAGCGTCGAGCCACTCGCGCCACGGGGTGACGCCCGCTGCGTTCACTCCCCAACCAACCAGTTCGACCTCGCGTCCTTCGGCTCGCGCGATGTCGACTGCGGCCACACCGCGATCGACGGTCTCGGGACCCACGAACACGATGCGCGCATCGGAGTCGACGAGGATGTAGGCGGCTTCTTCTGCGGTGAGATGGAAGTTGACCGGCACCGTCGACGCGCTGCCGAGCAGCGACCCGAGATGGGCCAACGCGGTTTCGGCCGCGTTCTCGGCGAACACGCCGACACGACGCGACGAACCGAGATCGCGTGACAACACGTTGTTGGCCACTCGGTTGAGCACGTCGCCGACCTCGGCCCAGGTCAGGGTCTTGTCGGGGTCGCGAACGGCGATCTCGTGAGGGCGTTCAGCGGCCAGTTGGCTGGCGAAGGCGGGCATGGTGGCGAACTCGCGCGATCAGACGTCGGGCGCGACGCCGCGCGCTTCGAGGCCGGCTCGGTCGTTGCTGAAGTCGCCCGACAGGTCGGCCGGGCCGCGGTAGTGCGGTTGCAGGAACCGGCGCGTGAAGAGCCACTCCCCGTTCACCTTGCGATAGCCGTCGTCGTAGTGAGCCAGAAGAATGCCACGATCGTTGTTGATGGTGCGCAAACGCTCACCGATGGCCCAGCGCCCCACCGCACGGTCGGTCGCGCCGTCCTCGTACCAGACGTCGCCGTTGTAGACCTGCTGCACGACCGAGGCCATGCCACCCATCGCGGCGTACCAGAGCTTCACGATGGCTTCCTTGCCCTCGACCAGTCGACCACCGCCCAGATCCCACACGGCGTCATCGGCCCAGCAACTGGACCACTGGACACCGTTGCGATGCACCACGGCATCGGCGTAGCGGTTGATGAGGCGCTGAACCGCCACGTAATCGTCGGTGCTGGCCGGACGGCCGGGAGCATGAGGTGAAGTCATGGTCTCGTTCTAGTCCACGACCCAGCCCCATGAAGACGGCGAGCCCGGTTTGAGCCATGATTGCCCCATGGCGGAGGAGGGAACGCCCCCGGTCGATCTCGCGCAGTTGACGCTGCTCGATCCCGACGTGTCCGACTGCCCATACGCGGCGTACGACGCCTTGCGTGACGAGGCCCCGGTCTGGCGCGATCCCCGCACCGGCATGTTCGTGATCACACGCTACGACGACGTCCGCACGGTGCTCCTCGACGTCGAACGGTTCACGAGTGCACGCCACCGTGGTCGCGTCGACCCACGCTCGGCCATGTTGCGCCGCATCTACGAAGAAAAGGGCTGGGTTCCGGCCGCCACCTTGGCCGGAAGAGACGACCCCGAGCACCGCGAGATGCGCGGTCTGTTCAATCACGCCTTCCGACCCACCAAGATCAAAGAGCTCGACCCGTTCATCGAGTCGCTCGCTCACCGTCTGATCGACGGCTTCATCGACAAGGGACGTTGCGACTGGGTGCGGTCGTTCGCGATTCCGCTACCACTCATCGTGATCGGCCGTCAGATGGGCGCACCCGAAGAAGACATCTGGCAGATCAAGGCCTGGACCGACGCATGGGTGCAGCGCCTCGGCATGATGCAGACTGAAGCCGAAGCGATCTGGTCGACCGAACAAGAGATCGCAGCCCAACATTACTTCCAGCCGATCTTCGAACGTCTCCGCCGCGAGCCCGACGACACGTTGCTCTCCGATCTGGTCAACACCGTGATCCCCGAATGGGGCCGCACGCTCACCGACAACGAGTTGCACTCCGAGATGATGGCCGACACGTTCGTGGGCGGATCGGAGACCACCACCAACGCACTGGCCGAAGGTGTTCGTCTCCTCGTGCAGAACCCGTCCGAGTGGGAGAAGGTCACCTCCGATCCCGACACGTACGTTCCGCTCCTCGCCGAGGAGGTTCTCCGGCTCGAAGGGCCGGTGCAGGGTCTGTTCCGCACCGCCGCCGTCGACGTGGAGATGCACGGTGCGACCATTCCGGCCGGGTCGGTCGTGAACGTTCGGTACGCCGCCGCCAACCGCGACCCGCAGCAGTTCGAGTGTCCGGCCGACATGGACCTCGATCGCGAGAACCTGCGCAGCCATCTGGCCTTCGGTTTCGGAACCCACCACTGCCTCGGCGCTCCACTGGCTCGCCGCGAACTCGTGATCGGTTTTCGCGCTCTGGTCGATCGGGTCGAGCGTCTGTGGTTCGTCGATGGCGCCAACGACTTCCGCCATCACCCCAACTTCTGCCTACGCGCGCTCAAGGAACTGCACGTTGGCTTCACGCCCCGTCACTGAACACCGTCGCTGAACACCGTCGCTGAACACCGCCGACACTCGACCTTCCAAGGAGATCCATGATTCCCGACCACTCGAACAAGACACTGGCCGAGTTGCTCGATCTGTCGGGACGACGAGCGGTGGTCACCGGTGGCGCCAAGGGAATCGGTGCGCAAACCGCTCGCCGTCTCGCCGAGGCCGGAGCCGACGTGGTGATCGCCGATCTCGATCTGTCGGCCGCCACCGCCACCGCCACCGACATCGCCAGCGCAACCGGTCGCACGACCGTGGCCTCGTTCATCGATGTCGGTGACACCGCATCCATCGTGGCCGCGGCCGACGTGGCCGTGAGTCGACTCGGAGGCATCGACATCTGGGTCAACAACGCGGGCATCTACCCCACCACCGGTCCGGCCATCGAGGCAACCGACGAGTTCATCGATCGCATGCTCTCCATCAACGTACGCGGCAGCTTCGCGGGAGCTCGCGAAGCGGCCAAGCGTATGAAGTCGGGCGTGATCATCAACTTGGCGTCGATCGCCGGCCTGAGCGCCACGCCCGGCATCAGTGCGTACGTGATGTCGAAGCACGCCGTGATCGGCATGACCAAGGTGCTCTCGCGCGAGTTCGCTCCACTCGACATCCGCGTGGTCGCGGTGGCTCCGGGTCCGATCGACACCCCCGGTGTGCAAGATCAATTGGCTCCGCTCAAGGCGGCCGGTGTCGACGTCGGTGCGATGCTGACGAAGACGCCGCTCGGACGCGGCGGCGTGCCCGACGACATCGCGCGCGCCATCGTGTTCCTCGCATCCGATCTGGCCGCCTGGGTCAACGCCGAGACCTTGGTCGTGGACGCCGGGTCACTCGCTCGCTGATGACACCCGAACTCGTCACCCGGCTCACCGAGCAGATGCGGTACGAGTTCGCGCGTACCGCGCCACCCGACGGGTTCCCGAGGTTTCCCGACATTCCCGTCGAGCGATTCACGAGCGACGAGTTCTGGGAACTCGAAAGCGAACACCTGTGGCCGAAGGTGTGGGTGATCGCCGGTCGCGTGGACGACGTGCCGAATGTCGGCGACTTCATCACCTTCGATGATCTCGGTCCCCCCATGATTCTCGTTCGCGGTCGCGACAAACAGGTCCGCGCGTTCTACAACACGTGTCAGCACCGCGGCGCCCCGGTGGTTCGCGAAGCGAAGGGCACGTCGAAGTTGTTGCGCTGCCAGTACCACTCGTGGTCGTACGACATCGACAGTGGCCGTCTCGTCTCGGTTCCGGACGAACGCGACTTCGTCGGCCTCGACAAGAGCCAGCGTTGTCTGGCCACCATTCGCTGCGAGGTGTGGGACGGCTGGATCTTCCTGAACCAGGACCCCGACGCCATGCCCCTCACCGACTGGCTCGGCCCGATTCCGAGCGAACTCGCCGAACTGCAGGGACCGCGTCTGCGCACGGTGGCCCGCGAGAGCGAAGTGGTGCCGTGCAACTGGAAGGTGACAGCCGAGGCGTTCCTCGAGGTGTACCACTTCAAGCACATCCACTCACGCGGCGGCGACAGCCTGCTCGACAACCGTGGTGCGGTGATGTCGCTGTTGCCCAACGGCAACTCGCGCATGATCACGCCGTACTCGAAAGCCACCTTCTCGGCTCTCGGAATGCAGGATTTCGACGATTACAAGCACATCGTGCTGCCCGGATTCGAAGACATCGACACGGTCAACGACATGGTTCGCTGCACGAGTTCTGCCTACTCGGTGTTCCCCAACCTCATCACTCCCATCGCGGCCTACGGGTTTCCGTTCATCACGTTCTGGCCCATCGACAAACGCACCACGCGCATCGACTGGACGCACTACGCGCCCATCGACTTCGATCCGACCGACGGATTACCCGACCTCTGGAGAGGTCGCCTGGCCAACTTCGCACAGATCATGGCCGAAGACTTCTGGAACATGGCACCCATGCAGAAGTCGCTCGAATCGCCAGCCATGCGCGGCGTGCCGATCAACTACCAAGAACGGCGCATCTGGCACTTCCACGAACAGCTCGACACCATGGTCGGTCGCGATCGCATCCCGACCGAACTCCAGGTCGCCCAACTCATCGGGCCGTACATCGAACGCTGACGCGGATCGAAGCGCCGCGTCAGCCGCGGGCCACGGCCGGGTTGCCGTCGGTCCACATGATCACGAGTTCGCGTCGCGCGATCTTCCAACCGGCGGCCTTTCGGATGAGTTGGTCTTCGTAACGGCCGGCCACGATGAAGTTGGGGCCACCGTGAGCCGAACGCTTCACGTGCTGAGCCTGCATATAGCAACGACTCGACGCGCGATCACCCTCGATCACGATCTGGTGATTGGAGATCATGTGCTGGCTCTCGTCGAGGTGCGACAAGGCGCGCCGGACTCGATCCTTGATGGCACCCACGCCCACAAGTTCTTCGGTGAGGAACGCCGTGGCGTCGGGAAAGAACACGTGATCGAGGTCGTCCCAGTTCTTCGAATCGAGGGCCCAGGTGTACCGCACGGTCAGGTCGACGATCGCAGCGCGGTCGACGAGCAGACGTGACGGCTCGACGTCTTCCACCGACTGTGCACCGAACCGAACCGGGTCTCTCCCCATGTGCGCCACGGTAGTCGGCGTCTGGCAGGCTTCGAACGTGAGTCCGCTGGCGCGACCGGTACAAATCGCCTACGCCGTCGACCCGTCACGTGATCTCGAGCATGTGGCCGCCGAGTTCAGGGCCTCCACCGGAGCCGGTCCGTTCGTCGTGGCGCGCAACATCTCACTCACGTCGTGCACCATCGGCGGTCGTCCCGGAGAATTCGATCACTCGTCGGCCTACGGATGGTGGGGCGACGTGATGGTCGAACTCGTGCAGGAGCACACTCCGTCACTCATCGGCCGAACCGCGGGCCTGCACCATCTGGCGTTCATGGTTCCCGACCTCGAGGAATCGATCGCGTGGTGCGCACGACAGCACTGGCCGACCCTGCTCGACGCGCACACGGGTACCGGTCAGCGCTTCGTGTTCGCCGATGCGCGCGAGTCGCTCGGCCATTTGGTGGAGATGTACGAACCCTCGGAACGACTCCTCGGGTTCTACGACCACGTTCGTCAGCTCGCGACAGCGTGAGTCAGTTCATCACCGAGTCGTCGATCCAGCTGCCATGGAATCCGAAAGGTACGCGCTGCGGGAGATGAACGCGGGCCACCGGGGGCTTCGACAGGTCGCTGGCGTCGAGAATCACGAGGTCGCTCGAATCGGTGGCGTCGTCGTAGACGAAACCCATGGCCCAACCCTCGTCCTCACCCGACGCTGACGTCTC
The DNA here is from genome assembly GCA_016871355.1 of Actinomycetota bacterium. Taxonomy (GTDB): domain Bacteria; phylum Actinomycetota; class Acidimicrobiia; order Acidimicrobiales; family Ilumatobacteraceae; genus Casp-actino8. The sequence continues at coordinate 92,903 of VFZC01000006.1, read as the reverse complement.
CTGCACGAACACGAACTCGCCCGGGTGAGCCGAGGGACCGAGATCGTGAACGGTCTTCGAACCGTCTGACATGTCGTAACGCGCCACCACACCGGGTGCGTCCATGCCACCCATGGCCTTCGGACGACTGCCCGACACCCAGCCGTACCGATGCTTCAGGCCGACCACGCGGTCGTCGACGCGCGGGAACGCGTGAGCCCAGTCGTCCATCTGCGTTTCCTTCACTGCACCGGTCTTCATGTTGAACGACCAGCGGTACATGTAGCAGGGCTCGAAACTGTCCATGGACCCGCGCCACATCGACGCGTGACGACCCACGTCGCAGATCACCTCGTCGCCATCGACGTAGGCGTTGAGCGGATGGAACACGTAGCACGGATCGATCTCGAACCACTTCACGTCGGCATCAGTGCCCATACGGGGCAGGATTCCGATCCGTGCGCCGTAATCGTCGTCCCAGCCGATGGGCGGCAATCCCTTGGCCATGTTGTCCATGTTGAACACGACCGGAAGGTCCATGAAGATCGCGTGATCACGCGTGATCATGAAGTCGTGCATCATCGTGCCCTTGGGCGTGGTGATCGGTGCGGTGTGCACCAGATCACCCTGGGCGTCGAGGACGTGGTACGTGACGTACGGAGCAACCGCGCCGTAGCCGAAGAAGTGCAACTCGTTCGTCTCGGGGCACAACTTGGGGTGCGCGGTGAAGGCCGTCTTCAACTTGCCGCCGAAGTCGTCGCATCCCATGGTCTCGAGTTCGGGTGAGAGCTCCCACGGCAGGTGTCCCTCTTCGAGCGCCCAGATACGGCCGGCGTGCGCGAGCACATGTGTGTTGGCCGCGCTGGCGGTGGGGTCGAAGATGCAGTCGGCGTCCATCGCATCGAGACCCTTCTCGAGCTTCGGAGTACGCACGTAGCGATTGCGATACCACTGCGCCTTGCCACCTTCCAGGCGCACACCGTGCACCATGCCGTCACCGAAGAACCAGTGACCGGCCGTGCCGCTCTTCGGGTTCGAACCGTTGCGCACGTAGAGACCCGACAACGCCTTCGGGATCGTGCCGGTCACCTTCAAATTGGTGTCGGTGACTTCGTCGAACACCGGTGCGTAATTTCCGTTCAGGAACCAGGGCTTCTTCTCGTCGAGGATGTCGGTCATGATCTCTCCTGTTGCAGTCGAATGTGGATGGTTTGGTGTCGGTCGATGTCGGAACCACTCACGAACGCACGCTCGCCCACCAGGGGGCGACGTGTGCCGCGAAACGCTTGGCGTACAGGCGCGTCAATTCATCGGCCGCCTGCGACAGATCTTGAGCCTCGGTGCGCGGAAGGGGCGCCGCGCCGTCGACGGGGTCGAGCCACTCGAGTTTGAGGCCGGCCAGCACCGAACCCAGTTGGGGCGAGGCCGCTTCGTGGTGATCGCTCGTCTGATGGGCGATGAAGGACGCGAAGTCACGGAACGCCAGCAACGTGTAGTACGTGCACGGTTCGCTCCCTCGCCAGTACTCGTAGCGGATGAGCCCCTCTTCGCCGGCGTGACTGGCCGCGTACAGATCACGCGAGATGGCCTCGAACGCCGCCTCCGAGCCGGGCTTCACGGTGATATGGGCGAGGATCGTGGCCACGAGCGAACCGTAACAAACTCAGCCGACGAGTTCTTCGCTGAGGGCCCAGAGGGCTTGGGCTTTCACCGGGTCGACCGCGCGGGCCGCCACTCCTCGGCCGTCCACCGTCGTCACGTCGTCGGCGAGCACCGGCGACACATCGCAGTCCTCGCAGTACATCCCACCGCGTCCCTCGAGGAACGGTGAGGTGAGAGCCCACACCTGGGTGGCCGCGCCCTGCGGAATCGACTTCCACGAGAACGACGAACCACCACCTTCCATACGCGACATCAGCGCCTTGATCACCTCGGGGGTCATGTAACGACCGAGTTCGGTGTGGATCCCACCGGGATGGATCGCGATACCCCGAACGCCCCGATCCTTCCACTGACGGTCGAGTTCGACCGCGTGCAGAACGTTGGCCGACTTGGCTGCTCCGTACGCGAGGAACGGTTCGTACGGACGGCGCTCGAAGTTGAGATCGTCGAGATCGATGTCGCCCATGCGATGGCCGGCCGAACTCACACACACCACGCGCGCGGGCGCCGAGGCCGCCAGCATCGGCAGCAACTCGCGCACGAGCAAGAAGTGTCCGAGGTGATCGACCGCGAACTGGCTCTCGAACCCGTCGGTCGACAAGCCGAACGGCGCGGCCATGATGCCGGCGTTGGCCACCACACCGTGAAGAGGACCGCCGGCGGCGACGAAACCGCGCGTCGCCGACCGAACCGACTCGAGTGAACCGAGATCGACATCGAGGAATTCGAGCTGTGCGTTCGGATGCGCCGCTCGAATACCCGCAGCGGCTCCCTCGTTCTTGGCGCGATCGCGTGCCGCCATCACGACGGTTGCACCGTGTGCGGCCAACGCTCGGGCGGTTTCGAGTCCGAGACCACCCGACGATCCGGTCACGAGGTACCGCCGACCCGACAAATCGAGGCCCTGCAACACGTCGTCGGTGGAGCTGGCCGCGTCGAAGCCACTGCCCCGTCGGTCGTCGTACGTGGTGTCGTGATTGGTCGTCATCCGAGCGGCCCTCCTGCGAACCAGCGATCGAACATCGGCTTGATCGCACTCCACACCAATTCGACGATCAGACCCGATGGCGGTTGCACGTAGGTGAAAGCGCCGAAACCCTGGGCCGGTTCGGCCTGGGCCATCAGCAACGTCCAACCGGCGTCGACCAACGCTTGCGTGTCGGCTCGCACGTCATCCGACCAGACGCCGATGTGGTGCGCACCGGGCGATACTCGGCCGTCCCAGATGGAACCAGGTGCCCCCTCGAGCAGTTCGAGATGCATCGGATCTTCGGCCGAGTACGTGAACTTCAGTGGAATCGTGACCGAACCGGTGTCGGGAGTCCAGACCGACTGCTCACGCTCCTGCAACGAACACCACGTGACACCGAGGCTCGCACCCATCTCGTCCATCGCCGATTCGATATCGGGCACTCGAATGCCGAGGTGGTAGGCGCACCCGAAGTCGATCATCGTCAGATGCGCCTCTGCTGGCCTTCCCAGTAGGGCGCGCGCAGCGGAGCCTTCTGGATCTTGCCCGTGCCGGTGCGCGGAATGACGTCGATGAAGTCGACCGAGCGCGGCGACTTGTAGCCGGCCAAGAGTTTGCGGCAGTGCGCGATGAGATCGCTGGCCAGTTGTTCGGACGCGGTGTGGCCCTCGGCCACTTGTACGACCGCCTTCACGCTCTCACCGAACTCTTCGTCGGGAACGCCAATCACGGCGACGTCTTCGACGGCCGGATGCGATGCGAGCACACCTTCGATCTCGGCCGGATAGATGTTCACACCACCGGAAATGATCATGTCGATCTTGCGGTCGGACAACCACAAGTAACCGTCGGCGTCGATGTAGCCGACGTCGCCGGTGGTGAAGACGCCGGGCTCGAGGTGAGCGGCCTTCGTCTTGGCTTCGTCGTTGTGGTACGTGAAGTCGGTGCCCATCTTGTTGCGGAAGTAGAGGGTGCCCTCACTCCCCTGAGCCACCCGCTGGCCGGCGTCGTCGACCACGATCACTTCGACGGTCTCGAGCGGCTGGCCGACGCTGCCGCCCTTCTGGAGCCATTCGTCGGCCGGAATCACCGAGATGATGGAGCCCTCGGTGGACCCGTAGTACTCGGTGACCTTCGGCCCCCACCACTCGATGAGACCGCGCTTCACCGCCGGCGGACACGGTGCGGCGCCGTGCCAGGCCACCGCCAACGACGCACCGGAGAACGACTTCTTCTGCTCGTCGGTGAGATCGAGCAGACGCTTCATTTGTGTCGGAACGAGGTGCACGTTGGTGCACTGATGACGATCGATCAACTCGATGGCGTCGGCCGAGTCGTATTTGTGCTGCATCACGACCGACGAACCGTTGATCATGGGCAAGAACGAAAAGGCCCACTGGGCCGAGTGGTAGAACGGCCCGCACAACAACGTGCGGCCCGGGCTCGGCACGAAGTTCGTGAAGCCGGCCGCGACCAACTTCATGATGTCGGGGGTGACGGCGAGTCCGCCCGACAACGCACCGCGCACACCCTTGGGGCGGCCGGTCGTGCCCGAGGTGTAGAACATCGGGCCACCCAACGCCTGATCGGCCGGCTCGGACGGATCGCCACCGGCGACCACGGTCTCGAACTCGACGAAGCGCGCATCGCTGCGCACCGCCGCCGACGCGTTCGTGCCCACGCCCACGACGATCTGCACACCGTTGGCGCGTTCATCGCGTAGCGCCTCGGCCACGGCTGATCCAAAACGCTCGTCGACCACGACCGCCTTGGCGTTGGCATCGGTGAAGACGTAGGCCAACTCGTCGGCGACCCAGTGCCAATTGACGGGAACGTAGGTCCAGCCACCGTGCGCGCAGGCCATGGCGATCTCGAACCATTCGCACTGATTGCCGGCAATGACCGCGATGGTGTCGCCCGCGGTCAGGCCGCGATCACGCAGACCGTTGACGAGACGATTGACCCGTTCGTCGAATTCGGCCCACGACACGGTGCGGCGCTCGTCGACGAGCGCCATCTCGCCGCCGCGCGACGACGCCGAATCACGCGTGAGCGTGGCCATGTCAGCGCGAGAGAATGGTGACGCCCGAGATACCCGGGGCACCGTAGACGTGGGTGTAGGCGACCTTCGGGTTGTTGGGGACCTGACGCGCACCGGCGTCGCCGCGCAACTGCAACACGTTCTCGTAGACCTGACGCAAACCCGATGCCCCGATGGGCTCGCCGTTGGCCAGACATCCGCCGTCGGTGTTCACCGGGAACTTGCCACCGATCTCGGTTTCGCCGGCCTGGATCATCCACTCCTGCTCACCGTGCTCGCAGAAGCCGTTCTCGGCCATGTGCATCACTTCGGCGCCAGCCTCGGTGTCCTGCAACTGGGCCAGATCGATGTCGTCGGGTCCGATACCGGCCATCTCGAACGCGGCCTTCGATGCGTCGACCGTGGGGCCGGCGTTGTGCTCGAGCGCGATCGACGGAGCGAGAACTTCGAACGAACCGAAACGGCGACTACGCACCGCGGCCGCGCGCAAGTACACGGGCTTGTCGGTGTACAAGTGGGCCTTGTCGGCACGGCAGAGGATGAGGGCCACGCCACCTTCACCCGGGTTGCAGAACATGTACTGCGTGAGCGGATACGAGAGCATGGGCGAGTTGGCCACTTCTTCTTCCGAGATCGGCTTGCGACGCCAGGCCATCGGATTGAGCGAGCCGTTGCGGAACGCCTTCGACGACACCTTGGCCAGCGTGGACGGCGTGATGCCGTACTCGTGCATGTAGCGATTGATCTTCATGCCGAAGAACTGCGTGGTGAGGGCCAGACCTGATGCGCCGTACCAATCGCCCAGACCAGAGCCCTTGGTGTTGACGCGGAAGGCTCCGCGCTCGTGCTTGTCGAAACCGATCGCGATACCGAGATCGAAGACTCCGGAGCGAATGGTGTTGTATGCAGAGAACAGGGCCGAACCACCGGTGGCGCAACCATTGGCCACGTTGATGAACTGCAAACCGGTGAGACCGAGCAGCGACACCATCGTGTCGGCGGCACCGGCGGCCATCGAGCCGCCGAATGCGAACTGCATGTCTTCCCAACTGAGTCCGGCGTCGGAACAAGCCCGGCGAACCGCGATCACACCTTGATCCATGCCCGACACACCTTCGGTGCGTCCGAACTCGTGCATTCCGATGCCGACGATGGCGACTTCCGTGGTCATGTTCCTACCTCGTCCTCTCAGGCCACCGGCGCGAACGCGAAGGTGACGACTTCATTACCGTTCTCGTCGGTGCAGAGCGGGATGATCACCATCTCCATCTCCATACCGATCTTCAACTTCTCGGGATCGGCCTCGGTGAGGCGGGTCTCGATCTTCAATTCGCCCGGCAGTTCGACGTAACCGACGCCGAAGGCCTTGAACGTCTTGGGGTCGGCGTCGCCGGCGTAGGGCGGCGCCTTGGGCGGGAAGCCCTGCACTGTCCAGGTCCAGAGCGTTCCGCGGCGACCGAGCTCGACCGTCTCGGTGGTGTCTCCCGTGCACTTCGGGCAACCCGACTGCACCGGGAACATGTGGTTGCCGCACTTCACACAACGACTGCCGATGAGGGCCGGCTTCGCGGACGGCCAGGTGAACACACCCTCTGTTACAGGAACTCGTGCCATCTTCTCCCCCAAAGCGAGTCGACGCGGCTGACTGTCAACCGAGGACGAGACTAGCCACTACGGTTCGGCCATGGTCAGTCCAGCGTCCGTCAACGGCCCCCTCGATCCGGTGGCGGCGATCGCCGCCGAACGCGCCATCCGACGCTGCCTCCTCGACTACTGCCGGGGCATCGACCGTTGCGACGCCGACCTGGTGGCGTCGGTGTATCACCCGGACGGAACCGACGACCACGGATCGTTCAAGGGCCTGGGGGTCGACTTCGCGCGCATGGCCACCACCGTGCTGCGCCAACACGCGGTGGCCACCACCCACTTCCTGGGCAATGCGTTCATCGACTTCACATCGTCCACCACCGCCGAGGTCGAGTCACAAGTGCTCGCCTGGCACCGCGTGCACAACGAGGATGGTTCTGAGTATCTCGAACAGTTCGGAGGTCGTTACTTCGACCGCTTCGAGTGCCGTGACGGCGATTGGCGCATCGCACATCGCGCCCTCACACACGATTGGGACCTCAAAGAAACGATCGACCCGGCGTTTCCGCCGGGCCGATTCGAACCGTCACCGAGAAGCTGAGCTCCGCGAAGCTGAGGCTTCGCGAACGTGACGCGTCAGGCTTCGGGCATCGGATAGTGGATGCCCGGGATTCCGGGAGCCAACGCCTGATACCAATCGGGACGCGGCTGAATGCCGGGGTAACCCTTACCGACCTTCGGTGCGGTGTCGGCGTTCCACTCCTGATGAATCGGCGGAATCTGGTAGTAGCCGTTGCCCGCGTTGGTTCCGCCGTCCACCAACAAGTCATGGCCCGTGATGTAGCTCGCGGCATCGGACGCCAGGAACATCACCGGTCCGACGATCTCGTGCAGTTCACCGATGCGACGCATCGGCGTGCGACTGGCGATCCACTTGTCCATGCCCAACGTCTCGAGGGCCGGACGAACCATCTCGGTTATGATGAACCCGGGCGAAACCGAGTTCACACGCACGCCGCGATCGGCCCATTCGCAACCGACCTGCATCGTCACGTTGCGCAGGCCACCCTTGGCCGCGGCGTACGCGATGATGTTCGACTCGTTGGCTCCACTGCCCATGATGGAGCAGATGTTGACGATCGAACCCGACTGACGCTCGAGCATGTGCTTGCCGACCTCGCGCAAGTACATGAACGCGCCGGTGAGGTCGATGGACAGGATCCAGTTCCAGGTGGCGGTGTCGTACTGCTCGGCCGACAGACCGCGCAGATCGCTCACACCGGCGTTGTTGACGAGCACGTCGATCTTGCCGTGCTCCTTGATGCCGGTCTGCACGACCCGCACCACGTCTTCTTCGATCGCCACGTCTCCGGTCGCTACGGTGACCTTCGAGCCGAGCTTCCGGCACCGCTCGGCCACCGCATCGAGCATGTCCTTCGAACGCGCGGTGAGAACGAGATCGGCGCCCTCTTTGGCGAAACCCTCGGCGAAACCTTCGCCTAGTCCGTACGAGGCGCCCGTGATGAGAACCGTCTTTCCGCTGAACTGACCCATGGTGATCGTCCTTTCCGGCGCCCGTGCGCCGCGACGCCACAGTAGAGCCGCTACTCCCCCAACGACCGAACGGGAAGGTCCATGTGGACGATTCCGGCGAGGTACTGATCGAGTCGACCCTCGAACGGGGCGGCCCGCATCTCATCGAGGGTCCGTCGACTTCCGAGCAAACGCAGGCACTCGAACGCCGATGTGCGCAACGTGAGCTCGGGGTCGCCCTCGCCCACCACCGACTCGTCACCGTCGATCACGGCCCGGAACGCACCGAGTCCGCTCTTGGCCAGATCCATCTTCACCAGACGCAGGCCGAGACGAGCGGCCAGACGAACTCCCTCGGAGTCGCGATCGCCGGGGCGACCGACGGCGGTGTGCAGATCGTGCTCGTGCACGACGGTGTCGTACGTGAGCCCCCACAAGCCCTTGGGCGATGCGGCGATCATGTCTTCGAAAGCCGGCGCCTTCTCGTGCCATTCGTCGACGACGCTCGACAACGACCGTTCGCGCCGTTCGGCCACCTGTCGATCGACCCACGATTGCGAGTCGCCTTGGGGCGGATTGCCACCCGCGAGATCGGCCGCGATTCCGGTGACGTGGGAGAACAAGTCACGAACGTTCCAGTCGGGACACGCCTGAACGATTCGCTGCGCATCGTCGTCGGACAGCGACGCCGCCACCTGCTCCATGCGCAGACGCGATGCGCGGTACTGATCGCGCAGTTCTTCACCCGAGACGATCATCTGGCCACCTTTCCCATCACCGTTCTCCCATCAACCTTCGCCCATCACGTTTCTCAGGCCCGTCGCGCATCGTGCCACGTGCTCACTCGCGTTCTCCCAACCCCACGCCGACGGAGTTTCCACCGACCACGGCACCGACGCGCCGATGCGACGCAACGTGTCAATGAGTCCGCCGAGATCGAATTCGCCTTCACCCGGAGCCACGCGGTTGGCGAGACAGTCGGTGTAGTAGTCGTCGTGCTGGGGCACGCGCGTGCCGTCGTTCATCTGGACACCGGTCACGAGCTCGCCGGGTAATCGTCCGATGGCCGCCAAGTCGTTGGCGCCTCGCTGGTGATGCCACGAGTCGACGCAGATGCCGCCGTTCGATCGTCCGGCACCTTCCACGATTCGACGCGCGTCGTCCACCGAGTAGATGTCGGTGAACGGCAAGAACTCGAGGCCGAGCACCAGACCGTGATCGGCCGCCCGATCGCACAAGGCACCGAACGCTCGCGTTCCCGATTCGATGTCGCCGGCCGGTCCGATCACTTGCATGTAGCGACAGCCGAAGTGGTCGGCCATGCGAAACGCGGCGTCTTCGAACAGCGCGGCCCGCTCACCACCCACACCGTCGCGTCCGAGACCGGTCACGACTTCGATCTCGGCCAGACACAGTTCGTGTTCGCTCAACAGATCGGCCAGACCGTGCGGGGCGAAACCCTCCTTTTCGAGTGCGAGGTATTGCCCCACGAAGAGCCCGATGCCAGCGAAGCCGTTGGCCGCGGCCAGTCGAACGCGCTCGTCGATCGGGTGCATGGGCGCCAACGTGAAATGGCTCAGGATCAACTGCTCGGGAGCCATGGTGCGCGGATTAGGTTGAGCCACGTCGCCAGTGTCGCACGACGGCGACCCGGCGAATGCACAGGGGGCTCACATGGCAAGCGGACGACTCGACGGCAAGGTGGCCGTGATCACCGGCGGATCCAGCGGCATCGGCGAGGGAACGGTTCGCCGTTTCGTCGAAGAAGGTGCGCGGGTCGTGATCGCCGACATCCAGGACGAGCCCGGTCAGGCCCTGGCGGCGTCATTGGGTTCGGTCGCGACCTTCGCGCACACCGACGTCACCAACGAAGACCAGGTGGCGCGCGCGGTCGACACCGCCGTGTCGACATTCGGTCGCCTCGACGTGATGTTCAACAATGCCGGCATCGTGGGCGCGGTGGGTCGGATATCCGAGACCCCGGCCGATCAATGGGACCGTACGGTCGCCATCTTGTTACGCGGAGTGTTCCTCGGCATGAAGCACGCGACGCGCGTGATGATCCCACAAGGTTCGGGAGCCGTGATCTCCACCTCCAGCACCGCTGGCATCCTCGGTGGCCTCGGACCGCATTGCTACACCGCCTGCAAGCACGCCGTGATCGGACTCACCAAGTCGGTGGCTTCCGAAGTCGCCCAACACGGCATTCGCGTCAACGCGATCTCGCCCGGCAACACCGTGACCGCCATGACCTCGGCCGTGATGACCGGCGATCACACGCAGATCGAAACCGCCACCAAGCACATCGCCGCGTCGTCGATGCTCGGCATCCCGGGTCTACCCATCGACATCGCCAACGCCGCGGTGTACCTCGCCAGCGACGAATCGCGCTACGTCACCGCCCACACGTTGGTGGTGGACGCCGGACAGACCACGATCGGTGGCAACGGCCGTTTCCATCAACAAGACGCTCAACTCTTCCGCGAAGCCGGAATTCGCGAGCGTTCCTAGAGACGAGGGTCGACCAACACTTTCGTCTGCGTCGACGATCCGCTGGCCAGGTCGGCCAGCGCCGCGTCGAGGTCGGACAACCCGATGGTCAACGAGTGCAGCGGTTCGGTTCGGAATCGGCCATCGGCGATCATGCCCATGGCCATGTCGAACTCTTCGTTCGTGTACGCGAGGGCCGACGTGACCGCGATTTCCTTGATGAGCCAGGTGGCCGGAACGATCGACGCGTTCTCGTCGGCCAATCCGATGAGGCACATCGAACCACCGCGTCGCGCGAGATCGACGGCCGACTGCACCGCGAAGGGCCGACCCACGCACTCGTACACGATGTCGGCGCCCAAGCCGTGGGTGAGTTCCTTCACCAGCGCATCGGCCGGCTGACCGGGCTCGACCGCGTGATGCGCGCCGAGTTCGAGGGCGAGCGAACGACGTCGAGCATTCGGTTCGATCACGATCACCACACCGGCGCCGGCCGAACGAACCCACTGCATCGTGCCGAGACCGATCGGACCCGCACCTTGCACCACGGCCACGTCGCCGAGCCGCAGTCCGCTCTTGCGCACGGCGTGGAACGCCACCGTGGTGGGCTCGACCTGCGCGGCCTGCTCGTCGGACAACGCCGAATTGGTGTGCACCACTCGTTCGGCCGCCACCGCGATACGCGAGGCGAAACCACCGTGCGGTGGCGCCAGCGGGTCACGTCCGAGGGCTGACATGAACGACACGAGACACCGATCGGCTTGACCGGCGCGACACGCCGGACACTTGCCGCACGACGGTGCGATGGCCACGACCACGCGGTCACCTTCGCTGAGGTTCTTCACGTCGCGACCCACCGCCGACACCGTGCCGGCCCATTCGTGCCCGCAGATCGCGGGGTTGTAGGGCTGGCCCGATTGGTACGCGTGAATGTCGGTTCCGCAGATTCCGCAGAGCGCGATGTCGACCACGACGCCCTTGTCGGCCGGGACCGGATCGGGGAACTCGACCATCTCGACTCGGTTCCGACCGGTGATCAGTGCTGCGAACATGTCTCCCCCTCGATCGGAATCTCACAGTAGGCGAACGATGACCTAGGGTTCGCCCCGACACGTCTCACAGCGTTCGGACAACCGAACGTTCAATCCGACCAACAGGGGAACTCATGGCACTCATCGCGATCGAAGCAGCCATCCGCATCAACGATCCGGCCCAGCGCGACGCCGCCGTTGCCGCATCCATTCCGTTCCAGAAGGGCACCCGCGACGACGAGCCGGGCTGCCTCGTGTACTGCTTCGCGGCCGACCCCGTCGAGCCCGATCTGATCCAGGTGTACGAACTGTGGGAAGACGAAGCCACGTTGGCGGCGCACTTCGATCACCCGAACTATCACGGCATGCGTGACCTGCTCGGCAAGTTCGGCCTCAAGTCGGCCGTGAGCCGCAAACTGCGCATCGACAAGACCGCACCGGTGTACGGCCCCGACTTCAAGGCCACCGCTTCGTTCGACTGAACGCGCGCGGTCAGACTCCGGCGCGCTCGCGCACGATCACGACTGGGCGCGCTCGCGCACGATCACGACTGGGCGCGCTCGCGCACGATCACGACTGGGCGCGCTCGCGCACGATCACGACTGGGCGCGCTCGCGCACGATCACGACTGGGCGCGCTCGCGCACGATCACGACTGGGCGCGCTCGCGCGCCCAGCGATAATCGGCCTTGCCCGACGGACTGCGGTACACCTGATCGACGAACACCGCCCGTCGGGGCGCTTTGTAATCGGCCATGCGTGTCTTCACGTGAGCGATGAGATCGGCTTCCGAGAGCGCGCCACCATCGGTCGACACCACGGCGACCACCGTTTCGCCGTAACGCTGATCGGGTACACCCACCACCACGCAATCGACGACGTTCGGGTGCGATCGCACCGCGACTTCGACTTCTTCGGGGTACACCTTTTCGCCACCGGTGTTGATGCACACCGAACCACGACCGAGAAGATGCACGGTTCCGTCGGCATCGATGCGCGCGTAGTCACCGGGCACCGTGTAACGCACTCCGTCGATCGTTCGGAACGTTCGGGCGGTTCGCTCGGCGTCTCCGAAGTAGCCATCGGGCATCGGACCAGCCGCCGCCAACACGCCGGCGCGGTCGGAACCGAACGGAATTTTCTCCCATGTCTGATCGTCGAACAGCGCCGTGGCCGGAGTGGCCATGAACTTGGCGGTGGCCACGGGATCCTGGCCCGGCATGGTCATCGCCACCGCGAACGGTCCGCCTTCGGAAGCTCCGATCATGTCGAGAACCACCGCACTGGTGGCTCGTTGCATGAGGGCCGACTTCATTTCACTCGACAACGTGGCGCCGGTGGACACGATGCGGGCGAGTGACGACAGGTCGTAGGGCTGACCCGCCGACTCGGCGCGTTCGATCTCGGCCACGATCGGACGAGCGAAAGCGTCACCGACGATCGACACCTGCGTGACGCGTTCGCGTTGCACGAGTCGCAGCAGTTCGGCCGGGTCGAAACGACGACCGGCCAACAACACGACCGTGCCACCGAGAACGAACGTGGAGAATGCGAGGAACATCGCCGTGCCGTGCATGAGCGGCGGTGCGGTCATGTTGACCGGTCCTCGACCGGCCGATTGCAACTCGACCGCGACGCGCGCGACGTCGGCCACGTTCTCGGGAAGAGGCAAACCCAGCGACGCGTAACCGGTGAAGGCAAGTGCGCCGAACAAACCGGTATGGCTCCACACGACACCTTTGGGCAGTCCGGTCGTTCCACCGGTGTAGAGCAGGAGCGAATCGCTGCCGGCGCGCGCGATGGGTGCCATGGGGTCAACCGCCGACTTGGCTTCGCCGTACCACGATGCTCCCGACAGCAAGGCGTTGCCACTGTCGTCGTCGACTTGCAGCAAGAGGCGAAGACCCGGCAGTGAGCGGCGGGCTTCTTCGACCACCGGAGCGAACGCCGAGTGGTACACGAGTGCCGTCGCGCCCGAGTCGGACAACACGTGCACGATCTCGGGCGCCTTGTAGCGGTAGTTGACGTTGACCGTGCTCGCCCGCACCTTGAACGACGCGTACGCCGACTCGAGGTATTCGGGGCAGTTGTAGAGCAACTGGCCGACTTTGTGATCGTGGCCGATCCCGGCACCGTTCATCACGGTGGCCACGCGCGCGGCACCACCATCGAGTTGCGACCACGTGATGTGGGTGTCGCCGATGACGACCGCGACGTGATCGGGTTGAGCCGCGGCCAGCGCTTCCCAGAGCGTGGCCCAGCTCTCGTTCAACACGTTCAGCCCTCGGGAACGATGAAGGGAGTCAGTTCGTCGACGGAACGTCCGTCGGCGGCCAACCCCTCGGCGATGAAGCGATCGATGTTGCGGTGGATCAGGCGGATACGCGTCTCCTGGTACAAACCGAACGACACGCCCTTCTTCGCGCGCTTGGCGGTCATCTTCAAGCCGAGTTGAACCTTGGGCAGGTTCTCCATGTCCTGTTCGAACACGTCGGCCAGACCGGACATCCCTTCGGCTTCCTTCCACGACTGCTCGAGGCGCAACCGTTGGGTGGGTGCCGGGGCCGGCCGTTCCTTGCCCGGCGGCACCGGCATCATGCGCAACACGTCCATGAAGCACGTGTCGGGCGTGCGACCCGGCCGCCAGCGATACACGAGCGACTGACCCACACCGGCCCACGGCATGAACGCGGGGAACAAGTGATAAAGGTGCGCGTCGAGAATCTCGGAGTCGGACGCGGTCGAGAGATCGACGCCGAACACCTGACCCATCGCACCGCGGAACACTTCGGCCACGACTTCGCGCGCCGACTTGCCGTCGGGAACCTGGATCGCACCGCGACCGGCCCGCGCCGAGAAGGCCAGATACGCATCGGCCACTTGTTGCTCGGGCAAGTTGCCGAGGTGCGGGCTCTGCACGCCGAAACCGTTGACGAAACGGGTGACGTACTGCGAGTCCTCCCAGATGGAGTACTCGCTGTTGGCATCACCGGCGAATTCGAGGATCTGCGGATGCGTGGCGATCACGTGATAGCCCTCGGCGAAGGCCTCCATGCAGACCTTCCAGTTGGCCGGCACTTCTTTCACCGCGTGGAACGCGACGTAACGGTTGGCCATGTTGAAATCGCGACCGAAGTGCTCGATGAGCTTGGCCGCCACCGACTCGAACGGTTCGGCGTCGGGATCGAGGTTCACGAACACGAACCCTTCCCACACCGCAACTTTGGCCTCGGGCAGGCACGAATCGGGTTGCTGCCACACCTGCGGGAAGTCCCATTCGGCCGGCAGTTCGACCAACTTGCCGTCGAGATCCCATTTCCAGCCGTGGAACGGACAGCGGAACGATCCGACGCGTCCGTCTTCGGTGCGCAACTTCGTGCCGCGATGCAGACACGAGTTGTGGTACGCGCGGATGGAGCCGTCCTTCGCACGCGTGACGAGCAACGACTGGTCGGCCACGTCGTACACGACGTGATCGCCGGGCTGCGGAATCTCGTCGACATGGCACGCCATCTGCCACGTGCGGGTCCAGAGATACTCGTACTCGAGTTCGGCGAACTTGGCCGCGGTGTACCGAACCTTCGGCACGTCGGCCTTCCCCTGCGGAACATACGAGTGGTCGGTGAGCGACTGGGGAACCGGCCGCGTGTCGGCCGCCAGCAAGTCCTGCACACTCGGACCCGTGCTGCGGGCTCGTCCGATCTGATCGTCGATTGCCGTCACGAAACCCCTCCCGTTTCGAACATCGTCTTGGCTGTCTTGTAGTCGGCCTTGCCGTTGGGGGCGCGCGGCACGGTGGCCACGAACACCAACTGCTTGGGCACTTTGTAGCTCGACAGTTTGGTCTTGGTGTAAGCGATCACGTCGTCACCGCTCGGTGCGGTCGCGCCGGCCGCCAACGACGCCACACCCACCACGCGATTGCCGAACTTCTCGTCGGGCACACCGAACACGAGGCAGTCGGCCACGGCCGGGTGCGTCTTGACGACTTCTTCGACTTCCTCGGGGAACACTTTCTCGCCAGCGGTGTTGATGCAGTTCGAGCCGCGACCGAGCAACGTGATGGTTCCATCGGCTTCGACCAGAGCCATGTCACCCGGGAAGCTGTAGCGAACACCGTCGATCTCGCGGAAGGTGCGGGCCGACTTCTCGGGATCCTTGTAGTAACCGATTGGAACGCCCGGACCGCTCACGCCCACCATGCCCACGACACCCGAACCCGCGGCGACTTCCTTGTCGTCCGGGCCGAACACCTTGGTGTTGGGCATCGCGCCGAACGATGCGGTGGTGTTGATGTTGTCCTTGGTGGCCATGGTCTGAGCCATGCCGCCTTCACTCGAGCCGAGGATGTCCATGACAGCCGACGTGGGCATGTGTTCGAAGATGCCGGCCTTGATGTCGGACGAGAACATCGCTCCGGTCGAGATGATCATCTGCACGGATGACGTGTCGTACGACGTGCCCGATGCAACCTTCTCACGCAACGCGGTGAGCATCGGTCGAGCGAAGGCGTCGCCGACGATCACGAGTTGTCCGACGCGATGCTTCTCGATGGCGCGGAACATCTCGTGCGCATCGAACGAACGACCTTCGAGCAACACGACCTTTCCGGCCATGAGATGCGGCAGCAGAGCGCCCAACCACACGCCGGTTCCGTGCATGAGCGGACATCCCGGAATGGCCGTGGGCTGACCCATGGCCTGATGAACGACCTTGGCGGTGCCCACGACTTCCTCGACCGACGAGAACGGTCCCCGGCCCATCGGTCCGGTGTAGAACCCGAGGAAACCTTCGGTGAACGTGCCGAGCGAATACATCACGCCTTTGGGCATTCCGGTGGTGCCGCCGGTGTAGAGCATGTAGAGGTCGTCGCGGCCGCGCTCCTGGCGCGCCGCTGGTGAGTGTGTGGCCAGCAACGAGTCCCACGACACCGCACCGGGCACTTCGGCCGACGGACCGTCGAGGACCTCGACCAGCAACTTCAACTTGGGAAGGCGATCCTTCACGCGCTTGATGCGGTCGCCCAGGCTCGAGTGGAACACGACGGCTTCGCAGTCGGCGTTCTCGAGCAGGTAGTGCAGTTCGTCGTCGAGGTACCGGTAGTTCACGTTCACCGGGGTGACCCGCGACTTGAACGCCGCGTATTGCGTGACCAGATACTCGGGGCAGTTGTACATGAACATGCCGACCTTCGAACCCAGGCCCATGCCCTGGGCCCCGTAGGCCGCGGCCACTCGGGCCGCCTGGTCGTCGTACTGAGCCCAGGTGGTCTCCCGGTCGCCGTAGGCGATCGCGGTCGCTGTCGGCATGGCGTCGGCATGGGCTTCGAAGATGTTGGCGAACGTCAACATGGTGGCTCCTCCAGTGCTGGCTCGGGCCGAGAGTAGTCGGACCCTGGACGGAACTAATCACCGAGTCAATAATGGACCCATGACCGCTCTCGATCCGCGCCCGGCCCGCTCCCCGGGCATCACGTACCAAGAGTTGCTCGACACCGACACCCACCCGGTGCCCGACGTCCTGCGTCTCGAGTCGCCCCGATTCCTCGGCGACGCCGACATCTCGATCGAGCGCTACATCTCGCGCGAGTACCACGAACTGGAGAAGGAGCGACTCTGGAAGCGGGTGTGGCAGTTCGCCTGTCGCGAGGAGCACATCCCCGGACCCGGTGACTACAACCTGTACGAAATCGCCGATATGTCGTTCATCGTGGTGCGTCAACCCGACATGTCGATCAAGGCCTACCCGAATGCGTGCTTGCACCGCGGTCGCCGCCTCAAGGATTACGACGGCCACTGCTCCGAACTGCGCTGCCCGTTCCACGGTTTCGCGTGGGCCCTCGACGGATCGCTCGCCGACGTTCCGGCCCGCTGGGACTTCCCGCACGTCGACGATCGCGCCGAGGTCGACTTCATGCTGCCCGAATGCAAGGTCGCCACGTGGGGCGGATTCGTGTTCATCAACCCCGATCCGAACTGCGAACCGTTCGACGACTTCGTGCGCGATCTGGCCGAGCAGTTCGAGGTCTGGAAACTCGAGGATCGTTACGTGGAGGCTCACGTCACCAAGGTGATCGCCGCCAACTGGAAGATCGCCCAAGAAGCGTTCTCCGAGGCGTACCACGTGAACGCCACGCACCCGCAGATCCTCTACTACCTCGGCGACACCAACTCGCAGGTCGACGTGTGGGAGAACTGCTCGCGCGTCATCACTCCCGCCCTCACCCCCAGTCCGTTGCTCTGGTACGAGGTGAGTCAGGACGAGATGATGCGGTCGATGCTCGACGTGCGCACCGATCAGGATTCACCGGTGCCGGTTCCCGACGGTGCGTCGGCTCGGGCCATCGGTGCCGCCATGGGACGCGAACGTTGGCGCCCGATCGCCGGCGACATGGTCGACTCGATGAGCGACGCCGAGTTCATGGACAGCATCGACTACACGTTGTTCCCCAATTTCCATCCGTGGGGCGCATTCAACCGTATCGTGTACCGCTTCCGACCGAACGGCGACAACCATCGCTCGGCGATCATGGAAGTGCTGTTCCTGTCGCCGTTCGAAGGTGAGCGTCCGGCTCCGGCGGCTCGTCGTGATCTGACGATCGACGAATCCTGGACCACCGCGACCGAACTCGGAATGCTGGCCAAGGTGTTCGACCAGGACGTGTTCAACATGTCGAAGGTGCAGTTGGGACTCGAAACCACGTTCAAGCCCGGCATCACCCTGGCCAATTATCAGGAGTCCAAGGTGCGCTGGCTGCACACCAAGCTCGGCGAGTGGGTGGGGCGCTGATGCGCGGAATCGTTCACCCCTTCACCAAGGCTCACTACGAACTCGACGACGACGGCAACATTCGCGTCACCAAGGACGGCCAGTGGGGTGTGTTCGCCACCAACGGTCGCCACTTGCACGGCGAAATCCGCGAATGCGACCCGCAACTGTGCGGATGGATCGGCGGTCCGCAGATCGCCAACCATCGCGTGAGCAAAGCCCCCATCGACCGCGACTGATCCCACCTGGACGGAGACGAAACATGCTGAATCCCGACGAAATGCCGCGCCGCCTCGGCGCTTTCCTGACGGCTCGCGCCGGACAGGACGCGACCGTGGTGTCGTACAAACCGATGATCGGCGGCTACAGCCGGCTCATGGCTCGGGCCGACATCCGCTGGAAGGACGGTCGCACCGAGACCGTGGTGCTGCGCGGCGACCCGCCTCCGGGCAAAGCGATGATGGAGACCGATCGCGACGTCGAGTGGGCGTTGCTGCAATCGCTCACCCAGGCCTCGTCGATTCCGATGGCCAAGGCCCTGCACTACGATGGCACCGGCTCCGAACTCGGAACGAAGTGCATCGTCCTCGAGTTCGTGGAAGGCAGTTCGCTGCAGGCTCTGCTCAACACCTGCGATCCGGCCCAGGGCTACGGCCGCCACACGTTCGACCTCGTCGACACGATGGCCCGCGTCCACCGCATCGATCCGAACGACGTCGGCTCGGCCATTCCGCGGCCCACCGACTGGTCGTCGTACATCGACACTCTCATCGATCGCTTCCGTCAGGCCGAAGCCGCTCACGTCGAGTCGAATCCGTTCCTGCGTTACGTAGCGGGCTGGTTGCAGGCCAACAAGCCGGCCCCGCTCCCCTTGCGTCTCGTGCACAGCGACTTCCAGCCGGCCAACATCATGGTCGACCCGTCGGGTGATCATCTGATGATCGACTGGGAACTCGCCCACATCGGCGATCCGCGCGAGGACATCGGGTACTACGCGGTGTACTCGGCCTCGTCAGGACCGAGCCTCATCATGTCCGACCCGGTCGCGTTCCTCGCGCGCTACCGCGAGCAGACTGGATTCAGCGAGGAAGCCGTCAATCTCGCGACGCTCGGCTACTTCTCGTCGCTCGCCGCGATCACCGTGTACGCGCAGGTCTTGGGTGGCGCCGGCGCGATGGCTCGCGGCCTCAACGCCGGAATCCTCACCACCTACACGCTCAACGCACTCACCGTCGGACATTCGAACTTCATGGCGGGTTGCATCCCGCCGGCCGCCTAGGAGGCACCATGCTCACTCGCCCCACCACCGAGCAGATCCTCCTCGATCTGCGCGACGAACTGCTCACCACCGTCGACGGAGCCGTCGAGTCGCCGCCGGTGAAGATCGCCATTCAGATGATGGAGAACGTCCTGCGCAACTGCGCCGAACGTGCCGCTCACGAAATCGCCTGGATGCGCGAAGAGGGCGATGCCATGGTCGCTTTCGCCCGTGAAGTCGACCAGACGTTGCCCGGCAACTCCGCCGTCGACTCCGCACTGGGCGCCTTCAATTCCGGCCGTTCCGAGAGCCTGCACCTCGACGACGTCTCGGCCACGTACAGCCTGGCCGGCCATTGCTTCTCGGCCGCGCTCGAACACGCCGTGGCTCAGAACCACGTCGCGTTGCACTTGAAGGCTCGCTCCATCCTCGACCTGCGCCTCGAACACGAGAACCGCATCAAGGGTGAGTGGGCGTTCGTCGGGCGCGCGTGACATCGGTTCTCGTCGTCACCGGCGGTCACCCCTTCGAGGCCGAGCCGTTCTTCGCGATCTTCGACGCGCTCGAACTCGACGAGTGGTCCCGAGCCACGTCACCAGCCGTCGGCCACGACGTGGTGGTGTTCTACGACATGCCGGGCCTGCGGTTCACCGGCGGCAACCCACCCGTCGATTTCCCCGAACCCAGTGCCGAGACACGCGCGGTGATCGAACGATTGCTGAGCGACGGCACGGGTCTGGTGTTCATGCATCACGCGGTGGCGGGTTGGCCGGCCTGGGAACGGTACGCCGAGATCGTCGGCGGTCGGTTCCACTACCAACCCGGTTCACTTCACGGGCAGTCGTATCCCGATTCGGGCTACGTCTTCGACGTGACCCACGAGGTGTCGATTCTCGACGCCACCCATCCGGTGTGCGCCGGCATCGGACCGTCGTTCACGATCACCGACGAGCTCTACTGCTTCCCGGTTTTCGAGGATTCGATCGTGCCGTTGATGCGCACCGACTTCCCGGTGCACGATTCGTCGCACTTCTATTCAGCCGATCTGGCCATTCGCGGACGTCGGAACAGCAACGACGGCTGGAGTCACCCGGCCGGTAGCGCTCTGGTGGCGTGGGCCAAGACGGCCGGGAACTCACCAGTCGTGTATCTGCAGTTCGGCGACGGCCCCGTCACCTACGCCGACGCGAACTTCCGTCGGGTCCTGCGCAACTCGATCGACTGGGTCGCGAGCGATACCGCTCGCGAGTGGGTCAGGACCAGGAATTCCAGCGAATGAACTTCTCGGCCGGCACACGCTTGGCCAACTTGAAGTCGGTGCCAATGGTGTACGCGATCGGGAACAAGCCGGCCTGCGTGTATTGATCGAAGGGAACTCCGAGTAGTTCGGCGGCTTCCTTCTCGTGCGGCAAGTGCAGTGTGGTCCAGGCCGATCCGAGGCCGCGCTCACGCAACGCGAGCATGAAGCTCCAAACCGCGGGAAGCAGCGAGCCCCACGCCGATGCCTGCTGGAACGCCGGGGTGCCGGTGTCGAGACGGCCGGCGATGAGCGGAATCAACAGCACCGGGACCTGGTCGAGAACGTCGGCGAGGTACGTGGCCGAATCGAGGATGCGCTCACCCTGATCGTCGCGCTTCGGACGATTGGGATCGTTGATGTACGGATAGAAGTTGCTGCGATACATGTCGGCCAGCGCCTTCTTCTTGGCCGGGTCGTCGACGAACAGCCAACGCCACCCTTGCATGTTCGAACCGGTGGGTGCCTGGTGCGCGATCTCGATGCACTCGTGCAGAACGTCGTGCGGAACCGGCTTGGTGAGATCGAGGCGCTTGCGAACCGATCGGGTCGTGGTCAATACCTCGTCGGCGGTCAGTCCCAGCTTCATGATCTCTCCTGTCAGTCGGCCGGCTTGGCGGCGCGCGATTTCATCCACTCGGTGGTGGCTTTGCCCATCTTGGTCCCGTCGTAACCGATTCGCTGGGTCGGAGTGACCTTCAAGATGATTCGACGTGGCGAATCGAGGAACTCTTCGAACGCCTGGGCCCGGGCTCCCTTGCCGCCCATGATCGCTTCGGCCAGTTCGGGGTAGAACCAGTCCTTGGTGGCCTGATCATCGAGGACCTCACAGGTTCCCTTCCACGTGACCGTCATGTTGCGCGGCATCGACGTTCCGGTGGACGTGACGACGATGCATACCCGCGGGTCGCGGCGCACCGCCGAGATACGGGCCCGTTGCGACGACGCCGTGAGCCAGAAACAGCCCTTGCGCCAGACGTACGACATGATCACGCCGACGGGCCAACCCTCTTTGTTCGACCAGATGAACGTGCACTCGTTGTGCGTGAGGAGCAGTTGCTCTTCGACGTCGTCGTCGAGTCCGTAGACCGTGACGTCTTCGTAGTTCTCGGGATGCTCGGCCATGGTCTCTCCTGATTTCTCTTCTCGTCTTCTCGAATCAGTTCTTCTCGCGGGGCATGAACTGCCCGGTATTGGCGGTGATCCCGCCGTCCACCGGCACCACCGCACCGGTCACGAAACTCGCCTCGGCCGACGCGAGGAAGCCGATCACGGCCGCCACTTCCTCGGGGCGACCCCAGCGCTGCAACGGCACCGCCCGCCGCAAACCTTCGTACACCGGCTTCACGTTGGCCAGGCCGGCCGTCATTCCGGTTTCAGTGGGTCCCGGACACACCACGTTCACGGTGATCGCGTCGGCGGCCAGATCGAGTGCGGCGCCGCGCGCCAGGTTGATGGCCGCAGCCTTGGCCGAGTTGTAGGGCCACATGTTGGGATCGGCACCGATACCCGACGTGGATGCGGTGACGACGATGCGTCCACCACCACGACGGCGCAACGCGGGTGTGGCGGCGCGAATACCGAGGAGCACCGCACGAACGTTCACTTCCCAGGTGCGATCGAACACTTCGATCGGCAACTCGACGATGTCGCCACTGGCCGGAACGCCCGCATTCAGAACGACGGCGTCGAGCCCACCGAATTCGCGCTCGGCGACGGCCACCGCTTCGCGATTCACGTCGTCATCGGTGACATCACCGACCAGAGAGCGCACCTGGCCGCTGGCCAGTGCGTCGACGTCGTTCGAACGATCGAGGGCCACGACCGAATCGCCCCGCGCGACCAACAGTTCGACGGTCGCCCGGCCGATACCGGACGCTGCTCCGGTCACCACGATCACACGGCTCATGCGCCGACCCTAGTCACGTCGCACGGTCCAGCGAATGGGCAGGGTCGTGAGGCCGCGCAGGATGAACGGCTCGTTCACGTGCACCGGTCCGACGATCTCGATGGTGGTGAACGTGTCGAGCATGCGACGCAAGGCGAACTGGGCCTCGTGACGAGCCAATGCATTACCGATGCAGTGATGCACGCCCCAGCCGAAGGCCAGATGCGATCGTCGACTCTCGGCGAATCGATCGAGCTGGATGGTGTCGGGGTCGTCCCACACCCGCGGATCGCGGTTGGCGGCCGCGAAGAGCAACTGCACCTTGGTGCCCGGGTCGAGTTGGTGATCGCCGAGCGGACACGCATCGGTGTTCGAGCGGAAGAGTCCTTGCACCGGCGAGTCGAAGCGCAAGAACTCCTCCACCGCCTGCGGAACGAGATCGGGCTCGGCGCGCAAACGAGCCGCCAACTCGGGTTGCGTGGCCAGTCGATACAACATGAGGCCGATCAGACTGGCCGTGGTCTCGTGGCCGGCCACCAGGATTTGCTGGCACAGTTGCTGCACTTCGCCGTACGACACGTCACCCGCGAGATGCGCGCGCGTCAACACCGTGGTGAGGTCGTCGGGTGGTTCGTCACCGTTCTCGATCGCGGCCCGACGCTCGGCCACCAATCCGCCGACGATGCCGTGAATGCCGTCCATCGCTCGTTGGACGAGCGACAGGTCACCGCCACCCAGACCGTTGACGATGTCATCGGACCATTCGCCGAAGTGCTCGCGATCGTCCGGATGCACACCGAGCATCTCGGCGATCACGATGGCCGGGAACGGAAACGCGAACAGGCGAACGAAGTCGCCTTCACCGTCGCGCGAGAACGACTGCACCCACAACTCGTGACCGATCCGGTCGACTCGCGGAGTGAGCGCGGCGATGGCAGCCGGACGAAATCCGTCCTGTAACACCTTGCGCTGGCGTCGATGATCGGGATCGTCGGCGAGCCGAGCACTCCCCCGCGTTGTGTGAACACACCGGGGCCGTCGCCGTTGCGCCACTGCTCGGGTTCGAGCAGCATCGCCAGCACGTCGGCATGCCGCGACACCACGTAGAACGGCGGTTCGAACGACTCTTCACGGTGATACGGACACTCGGCCAACAGGTGATGGTGGCCGCTCGCCGGCTCGAGGTCGTTCGCGCGGGCGAGGTGCGAGTACGTCACGGGTCAGTACGGAAGAGTTCCGCCGTCGACCGGGAACAAACAGCCGGTCATGTTGCGAGCCGCATCGGACGCGAGGAGTACGGCTACCGCCGCCACTTCTTCGACCCGATTCGGACGCTTGATCGATGACTCGGAGCAGAACATCTCGATGAGCGCCTCGTACGAACCGACACCCATGGCCACCGCCGACGCCGGACCGGTTTCGCGCACGATGTCGGTCTCGATGATGCCGGGTAGGATCGCGTTGACGGTGATGCCGAGCGTGCCCACTTCGTGTGCAGCCGACTTCACGAGACCGTTCACCGCGTGCTTGGTGGCCACGTAACCGGGCAGGCCCGGCTTGCCGAGTTTGCCTTCGACCGATGACGTGACGATGATGCGTCCGCTCTGACGCGGAATCATGTACTGCAGCGACTTGCGCATGCCCCAGAAGACGTGATTGAGATTCCAGTCGACTTCGAGATTCCACTCTTCGTCGCTCATCTGGAACACCGGCGCGGTGGCCTGGACGCCACCCGAATTCAGACAGCAGACGTCGAGTTGGCCGAACCGCGCGATCGTGAAGTCGATCAACCCCTCGACCGTCGACTGCTTGGCGGCGTCACCGCCGTAGAAGTCGGCGCGGTCGCCCGCGTTCAATTCGGCCAGGGCCCGACGACCCTTGGCTTCGTCGCGTCCGTTGATGACCACGCGCGCACCTTCGGCGAGGAAGGCCTCGGCCATCGCGCGGCCGATGCTGCGGGTTCCACCGGTGATGCAGGCGACTTTCCCGGCGAGTTTTCCTGTGCTCGTTGACATGTCGGTTCCCTTCACGATCAGTACGGAGCGGTTCCGCCGTCGATGGAAATGAGCGAACCGGTGATACCGGCTCCGATGTCGGACGCCAGTAGCACGGCCACGTTGGCGACGTCTTCGACTTCGTTGATGCGTTTGATCGCCGAGTCGGCGGCGAACTGCGCGAGCAATTGGTCGTAGGTGAGTCCCATGGCCGCAGCGGCTCCCGCGCCACCTTCTTTCACGATGTCGGTCTCGATCACACCGGGACACAACGCGTTGACCGTGATGCCGAGAGTTCCGACTTCCTTGGCGGCCGACTTGGTGAGGCCGTTCACGGCGTGCTTGGCCGCGACGTAGGTGGACATGCCGGGCTTGCCGACCTTGCCCTCGACCGACGAGATGTTGATGATGCGGCCCCACTGCTGCGGGATCATGTAGTTGAACGCGCGACGCATGACCCAGAACGAGTGCCAGAAGTTCCAGAGCAATGCGTCCTGCATCGGCTCGTCGGGCAACTGCGCGATGGGTGCGAAGTCGGCCGCACCACCGGCATTGGCGACCAGGATGTCGATACGCCCGAAGTGGGCCACGGTCCCGTCGACGATCGCCTCGCAATCGTCTTTCTTCTTCACGTCACCCGCGATGAAGTGGACCTGATCGCCACGACCGAGTTCGGCCAGCGTGCGCTGAGCCTTGGCGGCGTCGCGGCCGTTGATGACGACCTTGGCCCCCTCGTCGAGGAAGGCGGTGGCGATCGCCAACCCGATTCCGCGGGTCCCGCCCGTCACGCAGGCCACCCGTCCGTCCAACGCACCCATCTTCACCCCCAAGCCGCCCGTCCCCACGGACGCGTGCCGAACAGTAGACGCTCGTCGTCGAACTTGACCAGGGCGAGTCAGGCGTGGGGCAGACGAGCCACCAGGTCGCCCCGGACCGCGGCCTTGATGGCCTCCACGGCCAGCGCGTGCTGGCGATCACTGGCCGACTGCCCCGTGGTGAGCCCGGTGAGAGTGGTCGCGACGAACGACAGCACCAGGGCCCGGCGGCTCCGGTCGACATCGCCCGTCTCCACGCCCTGGTCGACGATCGAACGGAAGAACGTGTCCATGGCCGCCTGGTCGACCTGCAGGGCCATCTCGAATTCGGGATGCCGCGCCACGTCGACCCGCACCGCACCCAGGAATCGGGCCAGCGAAGGATCTTCGTTGTTCATCCGGTGCGACTCGTCGAGGATCGCCTCGAGACGCGGAACGAATCCGGAGACGTCCTCGATCGCCTGGATGAACCGGGCCAGCACTCGCTCCTGGGTGTCGTGATGCACGGCCACGAAGAGGTCGAGTTTCGACGGGAAGTAGTGGTAGAGCGCGGCCGGGGTGATGCCGGCCTCGGTGGCGATCTCACGGTTGGTGGTGACCTCGAACCCGCGGTCGGCGAAGGCGGCCCGGGCGACATCGAGAATCGTTCGCCGGGTGTCGGCCGAGTCGGTGGCCGGTGGGCGGCCCAGACGCGACGTCGATTTCTTCCCCCTGCTCACGGGTTCGAGTATGGCCGCGACGACGTCTGGCCAGCGGGTCGAGAGGTTCGGCCACGGTTGCCGTATTGATCGGATGGTCAATTACCGTGGTCACGTGGCTGACTCGACTGTCCCCAACCTTCCGTCCCTCGACGACTTCACCCGCGAGGCCAAGGCCTGGCTCGAAGCCAACGCCGAATACCGCACCTCGGGCACCGACGAAAAAGACGTCGTCTGGGGTGAAGGCGAATTCTCCGTGTCGGTGTTCCACTCGTTGTCGTTCGAAGAAGAGAAGGCGTTGCTCGAACGCGCCAAGGCCTGGACTCAGAAGAAGGCCGAGCGCGGCTATCACGCCATCACGTCACCAGTCGAGCACGGCGGCCTCGGATACCCGCGCGAGTACTCGCGAGCATTCTCGAAACTCGAGGCCCAGTTTCAGACGCCGACTGGTCATGAGACGCACAGCGTGACCGTGGGTCTCATCGCACCCACCATCAACATCTACGGCACTCCCGAACAGAAGAAGCAGTTCGTGGGCCGCTTCATCGCGACCCGCGATCTCTGCTGCCAGTTGTTCTCCGAACCGGGCGCCGGCAGCGACCTCGCATCACTCGCGTGTCGCGCCGAGCGCGACGGTGACGAATGGGTGATCAACGGCCAAAAGGTCTGGAGCTCGGGTGCGCAGTTCTCCGAATGGGGAGAACTGATCGCGCGCAGCAATCCCGACGTCGTGAAGCACAAGGGCATGACCGCGTTCATCATCCCGATGGACCTGCCCGGTATCGAGATCCGACCCATCAAGCAGATGAGCGGCGGATCGTCGTTCAACGAAGTGTTCTTCAACGACGTGCGCATCCCCGACTCGATGCGCCTCGGACCCGAAGGTGAGGGCTGGAAGGTCGCGCTCACCACTCTCGGATTCGAACGCGATCACTCCGGCGACGGTGGCGGTGGCGGATCCCGCGTCGGTGGATCGTGGCGCCTCGTTCTCGCCACCGCACGCGCCATGGGCGTCACGGCCGATCCCGTGATGCGCCAAGAACTCGCCGAGCTCTACACGCACTTCCGCGTGGAGGGTTTCGTCAACCGCCGCGCAGCCGACATGCGTCGCGCTGGTTCACCCCCCGGGCCCGAGGGCTCGCTCGGAAAGCTGGTCTGGACCAAAGGCATGCGCAAGATCTCCGATGTGATCTCCAAGATTCTCGGACCGGCTCTCATCGCCGACACCGGCGAGTGGGGCACCTATGCGTGGGGCGAACAAGTTCTCGGTGCGCCCGGCTATCGCATCGCCGGCGGTTCCGACGAGACCCAGCGCAACATCATCGGCGAACGCGTGCTCGGACTTCCCGGCGACGTGCGCGTCGACAAGGACGTCGCCTGGAAGGAAACCCGTCGCTGATCGGCGGCCGGGCTTCACTTCTTCTTTCGCAGTAACACATCACAACACGACACAAGACAACAGGGGGACATCATGGATCTCGGACTCAAGGGCAAGAAGGCTCTGGTGACCGGCTCGACCAAGGGACTCGGACGCGCCATCGTCGAAGTCCTGCTCGCCGAGGGCGCTTCGGTCGCCATCTGCGCGCGTAACGCCGACGAAGTGTCGGCCGCCGTGGCCGAGCTCTCGTCGAAGGGCAAGGTCGTCGGTTCGGCCGTCGACGCCGGCAACGCCGAAACGCTGCGCGCGTGGGTCGCCTCGTCGGCCGAGCAGCTGGGCGGCATCGACATCTACGTGCACAACACCTCGGGCAAGCCAGCTCGCAAGCTCGAAGGCTGGATCAACAACTTCAACATCGACCTCATGGCTCTCGTTCACGGTGTCGAGGCCGCCACACCGCACCTCGCCAACGGCGGCGGCAGCGTGATCTCCATCGGGACCACCGCGACCACCGAGCACTTCGCAACCGGTTCGGGCAGTTACAGCGCGCTCAAGTCGGCCGTCACCAACTGGACGCTCGGTCAGGCTCAGGTGCTCGGCGCTCAGGGCGTGCGTTGCAACGTCGTGTCCCCCGGCCCGATCTTCGTGCAGGGTGGCGACTGGGACATGATCAAGCAGCACATGACTCCGTTCTTCGAGTCGACCGAGAAGGCCCACCCGGGTGGACACATGGGCGAGCCGTCCGATGTGGCCAACGCCGTGGCCTTCCTCGCCAGCGATCGCGCCCAGCACATCAACGGCGTCAACCTCACGGTCGACGGCGGTTTCCTCAAGCGCGTCGACTTCTGATCGCGCGATGAGCGGCCCTCGCATCGACGTCACTCTGGTGGCGGGCGGCAAGTACCACGACATCGACTTCGCGCGGCGCGAGCTCCTCACGTTGCTCGCCGAGCACGACGAGTTCCGCGTCCGCGTGCAGCCCGACTACGAAGACACGGCCGGTATCACGCAGTCGTCGATTCTCGTCTCGTACACCTGCGACGTCCGCCCGAGTGAAGGCGCCCAAAAGGCCATCCGGGCCTGGGTCGAAGGTGGCGGTCGATGGGTCGCCCTGCACGGCACCAACGCCGCGCTCACTCTGGGCGGACCCAACGGCGTCGAGTCGCCACGAGTGTTCCCACTCTGGGCCGAGACACTCGGTAGCCAATTCGTGGCTCACCCGCCCATTCAGCCGTACCGCGTCGAGATCACCGATCCGAAGCACTGGCTGGTGGCCGGTGTCGAACCGTTCGACACCGACGACGAGTTGTACCTGAGCGAGTACGCCGACCGTTCGGCTCTGCAACCGCTGTTGCACACCACCTGGCAAGGTGAAGCCGTCGGATTCGCCGAAGCCGACTGGACCACTGCCGATGCGCAACATCTCGTGATGTACCTGCGCGATCTCGGGAACGGATCGATTCTGTACAACACACTCGGTCACTGCCGCGGCCACTACGACATGGCCCCCATCCTCGACTACTACCCGCGCATCGAACGGTGCTCGTGGGAGAAGCCCGCCTACTACGAATTGCTGCGTCGCTCGCTCCGCTGGGCGCGCGGCCTCGACGCCTAGGAGCCTCATGAGCATCACACCCGCCGTTCAGTTCGACCTGCACCGGCGCATGGTTCGCATCCGCCTGTTCGAAGAAGCAGCCGGTCGTCTGGCCGAAGCCGCCAAACTGCCGGGCTTTCTCCACTTGTACGTGGGCGAAGAGGCCGTGGCCTCCGGAATCTGCGGTGCGCTCAACGACGACGACCACATCACGTCGACCCACCGCGGTCACGGTCACTTGGTGGCCAAGGGTGGCGACTTCAACCGAATGATGGCCGAACTGATGGGCAAGTCGACCGGCTATTGCAAGGGCAAGGGCGGTTCGATGCACATCTCCGACCTCTCGCTCGGCATGCTCGGCGCCAACGGCATCGTGGGTGCGGGCTCCCCCATCGCAGTGGGCGCGGCCTTCGCCAACAAGTACCGCGGTCGCGGCCAAGTGGCGGTGGCGTTCTTCGGTGACGGCGCCACCAACATCGGCGCGTTCCACGAAGCTGCCAACATGGCCTGCGCACTGCACCTGCCCATCGTGTTCGCCTGCGAGAACAACGAGTACGGCGAGTTCACTCCGCGTGACAAGACCATGGCGATCACCGACATCGTCGACCGCGCGGCCGGTTACGGCATGCCGGGCGTGATCGTCGACGGCATGGACGTGATCGCGGTGCACGAAGCGGCCCTCGAAGCCGTGGCCAAGGCGCGAGCCGGTGGCGGACCGTCGCTGATCGAAGCCAAGACCTACCGCTTCTACAACCACCACGGTGTGCAGAACCTCGGCCTGAAGTACCGCTCCGACGACGAGGTCGCGCAGTGGAAGGAACGCGATCCGATCTTCACCCTCGAAGACCGCATGATCGAGAACAAGGTCGCAACGCGTCAACAGTTCGACGACATCTGGGCCGAACTGCGCAACGACATCGAGGTGGCGATCAAGTTCGCCGAAGACAGCCCACTGCCCACGTCCGATCAAGTGCTGGTCGACGTCTACTCGGCCAATGGAGGCAACTGATGAGCGACGAGCGCAAACTCCCGTACGTGATGGCCTTCAACGAGGCCGTCAGTCAGGCATTGGAAGACGACCCGAACGTGTTCTGCGCCGGCGAAGACATCGGCGCCTTCGGTGGCGTGTTCGGCACGTTCGGCGGCCTGCAGGCCAAGTTCGGTGTCGAGCGCGTGGTCGACACTCCCATCAGCGAACAGGCGATCATCGGTCTGGGCGTCGGCGCGGCCGTCACCGGCTTGCGTCCCATCGTCGACTTGATGTTCATGGACTTCATGTGCGTGGCCATGGACCAGATCGTCAACCAGGCCGCGAAGTTGAAGTACATGTTCGGCGGCGAGGCCCGTATTCCACTCACGATCACCACTGCTGGTGGTGGTG
The DNA here is from genome assembly GCA_016871355.1 of Actinomycetota bacterium. Taxonomy (GTDB): domain Bacteria; phylum Actinomycetota; class Acidimicrobiia; order Acidimicrobiales; family Ilumatobacteraceae; genus Casp-actino8. Next base: position 62,540 of record VFZC01000006.1, on the reverse strand, counting down.
GACTCTCGGCCGCCGCACAGCACAGTCAGTCACTCGAAGCTCTGCTCTGCCACATCCCCGGCCTCAAGGTCGTCCATCCCGCCACGCCCTACGACATGAAGGGTCTCATGGCGGCCTGCATTCGCGAAGACAACCCGACCGTGATGATCAAGCACAAGCGTCTGCTCGGCATCCAGGGTCCGGTGCCCGAAGAGCGTTACATCGTGCCGCTCGGCGTGGCCAATGTGGTGCGCTCCGGCAACGACGTGACGATCGTGGCGTGGGGACGCATGGTCCACGAAGTAACTGCCGCGGCCGAGAAGTTGGCCGGTGAAGGAATCCAGTGCGAGGTCATCGATCCGCGCACACTGCAGCCGCTCGACATCGACACGATCGTGGCGTCGGCCAAGAAGACCAATCGTGTGGTCGTGGTGCACGAAGCGGTGCGCTTCGGAGGACTGGGCGCCGAAGTGGCCGCGCAGATCCAGGAGCACGCGTTCGACTATCTCGATGCTCCGGTCGGCCGCATCGCGGCTCCGTTCTCACCCGTGCCTTTCTCACCGGCTCTCGAGCAGCACTACATCCCCGATGCCGCGCGCATCGAAGCCGGAATCCGCAGCGTTCTCTTCCGGACACCGGTCGGAGCCTGAACGACACGTGTCGACCGTCGGCATCATCGTCAACCCCAACGCGGGAAAGGACATCCGGCGTCTCGTGACGCCGGCGACGCACACGAGCGATGTCACCAAGGTCGGCATCGTGCGGCGAGCGATCGTGGCCGCGGCTGAAGCGGGTGCCGAGCGCATCCTGATCGCTCCCGACACGCATCATTTGGGTCGACGCGCCGCCGACGGACTCGATACTCCGGTCGAGATCGTCGACGAGCCCGTCACAGGGTCGCGTTACGACACGATCGGTGCGGCCCGGCGCTTCTGGAAAGAGCAGGCGGGAGCGGTGATCGCTCTGGGTGGTGACGGCACCTCGCGTGACATCGCACTGGGTTGGCCCGATGCTCCGCTCATCGCCATCTCCACCGGCACCAACAATGTGTATCCCGTTGCCGTCGACGGCACGTCGGCTGGAGCGGCGGCGGGCCTCATCGCCGCCGGCGTCGTGTCGGTGGCCGAGGTGGCTCGCCGTTCGAAGAAGATCGTCGTGCGCGTGGACGACCGCGACTCATCGGTCGACGACGTCGCTCTGGTCGATTTGGCTTTCATCGACGCCGACTTCATCGGTGCCCGCGCCGTTCGCGACCCGAGCACCATCACTGCGGTCGTGGCCGCGGTCGCAACTCCGGCTAGCACCGGCCTGTCGTCGATCGCTGGTCGAATTCATCCGATCGATCGCTGGGAGTCCGGTGGCGTGTTCGTGCGCCTGGGCGCCGGCGGACGGCGGGTGCGTGTTCCGCTCGCCCCGGGATCGTTCACCACGATCGACGTGGCCGAAGTTCGTCCACTCGTCGAAGGTGAGTCGATCACCTTGCGCGGTCGCACCATTCTCGCTTTCGACGGCGAACGCGATCGGGCCGTGAGCCCCGATGGCGTGGTCACGGTGCGCGTCGAGTCGTCCGGACCACTCGTCATCGACGTCGAGCGCACGCTCGTTCGAGCAGCGTCGACATTCTCGTTCGATCTCCCCGCGGAGGATTCCCATGGCCACTGATTTCTTGATGCCCAAACTCGGCCTGACCATGGAAGAAGGCACCATTCTCGAATGGCTCGTGCCGTCGGGCCAGAAGATCACACCCGGCATGGCGGTGTTGCGCATCGAAACCGACAAGGTCGAGAGTGACGTGGAGGCCGCTGGCGAAGGCATCTTGCACCACATCGCCGACGTCGGCTCCACGCACCCCTGCGGTGCGGTGATCGCGCTGCTGCTCGCCGACGGTGAACGGCCACCGGCGGCGAACTCTCCGGCCGCGGCCGCCCAGACAGCAACAGCAGCGGCCTCTGTTTCGGCTGTCGCTTCGGCGGCGCCGGCCGCACCGGCCCGTCGTGACGGTCGTTTGTTCGTGTCACCCAACGCGCGTCGTCGAGCCGCCGAACTGGGCGTCGATCTGAACACGGTCGTCGGCACCGGACCCGAGGGTCGCATCGTGTCCGAGGACGTTGAACTCGCGGCCACTCGTCCCCGTGCCGCGGCACCGGCCGCAGCACCGGTTGTCGCCGTCGCTCCCATCGTGTCGGCGTCGGGTGAGGTGTTGGCCACGGCGGCCGCGCGTCAACTGGCCGAACTGCTCGGCATCGATCTGGCCTCGGTTCCCTACGACGCACACGACGGCCGCGTCACGCGCGATGCAGTGGCCGCCCACGTTCGTCGACGCCTGGCGGCGACAACCACGGGCTCACCGACCGCCACGTCCGCCACGTCCGCAGTCGCTGCTCCGTCCGAGGCGCTACCGCCGGCCAGCCAGACACCCACGTCGATGAAGAAGATGTCGGGCATGCGCGGCACGATCGCCAAGCGCATGCATGCGTCACTCCAGCAGATGGCACAACTCACCCTCACGATGGATGCCGATCTCGACGCGGTGATCGCCGATCGCGACGCGCGCGAGAACAAACCCGGCTTCACCGACTACGTGATCGCGGCCGCCGCGCGCGCACTGCGGGCCCACCCCATCGTGAACAGCCAGGTCACGTCCGACGGCATCGCTCTGCTTCCCGATGTGCACGTCGGTATTGCCGTGGCGCTCGACGAAGGTTTGGTGGTTCCAGTGGTACGTCACGCCGAACGACTCGACCTCACGGCCCTCGCGGCCGAAACCAAGCGACTGGCCACGGCCGCGCGCGGTGGAAGTCTGGCGCTCAACGACCTCGAAGGCGGAACGTTCTCAGTGAGCGCTCTCGGCATGTTCGGTGTCGATGCCTTCACCCCCGTGATCAATCCGCCCAACGCGGCGATTCTCGGTGTTGGTCGCCTGCGCGAGGATCTGGTGCTCGGCGCCAAGGGCAAGGTGAGCACCACCAAGCGACTCACGCTGAGCCTCACCTGGGATCATCGTGTGTTCGACGGAGCGCCGGCCGCGCAGTTCGCGCAGACGATCGTCGAATTGCTGAACGACCCGAAGGCCCTGGACGCCGTCAGTCGGTGACGAGTCGCCCGGCCGAGATGCCGCGGCGGAACAAGTCCGATAGTTCGCTGTCGGGAGTCTCGAGAATCGCATCGAGCCAGCCGTGCACGTACTGCGCGCCGCCTTCGTTGCGACCGAACACAAGTTCTTTCTTGGCGCCGGTCTTGACGGTGCGCTGGATCTTGAGGCCGGTGGCGTAGTCCTCGTCACGCACCACGTGCTCGAGGAAGTCGATCTGCTGATTGGCCGTCGCGATGAACTCGTCGGTGAGCGGAGCAGTGGAGATGAAGTCGAGATACGAGATCGACTCGTCGGCGTTGGCACCCGGGAAGATGCGGGCCACTTGGTAGATCTTGTGTTCGCCGATGTCGAAACCGGCGATGGACGCGTGCGGGAACACGCTCCAGACGCCGCCGGTCAGAACACTGTCGGGCCATTCGTCCTTCGGAACACCTTCGAGTTTCGACCAGGAGCCGCGCGGACCGGTGACGCGCTGATGCGGACCCACGCGGTGGAACAGCGCATCGGCCGGGAAGTTGGCGCCGAAAGTGTTCTTGTGAAGAATCGGCAAGTGGTAGAAGTCGACGTAACCGTCGAACGACACCTTCCAGTTGGGGCCGACCAGTCGACGTGAACCGAAGTGGTTCATCTCGGCGAAGTTGCAGAATCCGAGCAGCTCGTCGTAACCCGCGAAGAACGCGTCGAGATCGAGAGTCGACGTGGGTGACAAGATCACCCAGACGAGTCCGGCCCGTTCGGTGACCGGGAGGCTCGTGAGGCTCATGCACGAGAAGTCGATCTCGCCGAAGTCGCTCTGCTTGAAGATGCCCACCAGATCGCCCTGCTGGTTGTAGCTCCAGGCGTGATATGGACACGTGAAGCGGCGGGTGGAGCCGACACCCTCGTCGACGAGCATCGCACCGCGATGGCTGCACATGTTGACGAACGCGCGCACCACACCGTCGGAGTCGCGCACCACCAACACCGGCATACCGCACACTTCGATGGCCTTGTACGAGTTCGGCTCCTTGATTTCGGCCGAGGTGGCCAACAAGAGCGGAACCCGCTTGAAGATCAAGTCGACTTCACGCTGCCACCGTTCGGGATCGAAATAATTGGCAGCCGGAATTCGCGTGACCGACTCGGTGAGATCGGTGGTCCCGGCCTGGTTGTGAGCCAGGGTTCGCTCGGCCTGGGCCAGCAGTGTGCGACGAACGTCTTTCTCCCCCATGCCCGTACCTTACGCCCGCTCAGTCGTTCTGAAGCAGATGAACGAGGCTGCTGGTGTCCCAACGTCGACCACCCCGAGCCAGAACCTGGGCGTAGAACTGATCGACCAAGGCCGTGAGCGGAAGACGCGCACCGTTGCGATTGGCCTCGGCCAGACAGATGGCCAGATCCTTGCGCATCCACTCGACGGCGAACCCGAACTCGAATTCACCTTTGGCCATGGTGCTGGCCCGGTTGTCCATCTGCCAACTCTGGGCCGCGCCTTTGCCGATCACTTCGACCACGGCCTCCACGTCGAGACCGGCCTTCTGCGCGAAGTTCACGCCCTCCGACAAACCTTGCACCACACCGGCGATACAGATCTGGTTGACCATCTTGGTGAGCTGACCGGCTCCGGCCGAACCGAGCAGAGCGCACGCTCGTGCGTATGGCGCCACCGCCGCGCGGGCCCGTGCGAACACGGCGGCGTCGTCGCAACCGCACATGATGGTCAACGCACCGTTCACGGCGCCGGCTTGTCCGCCCGACACCGGCGCATCCACGAAACCCACCCCCTTGGCCGCACAGGCCGCCGCGAGTTCGCGCGCCACATCGGCCGACGCGGTGGTGTGATCGATGAGAACGGATCCCGGCGCCATACCGGACAACGCACCATCGGGGCCGAGTGCAACCGAACGAACATCGGCATCGTTACCGACGCACATCATCACGAAATCGACACCAGAAGCAGCCGCGGCTGGTGTGGCCGCACTGCGGCCACCGTTGTCTTTCACCCACTGATCGCTCTTGGGCGCGGTGCGGTTGTACACGGTGACGTCGTGACCGGCTTTGGCGAGATGTCCGGCCATGGGCCCGCCCATCACTCCCAAACCGAGAAAGGCAACGCGAGAAGTTTCTGACATGACGTCGAGTTTGGCAGGCTCGAGGGAGCCCATGGGTACTCACTTGACGATCGACCACCTCGTGTACGCGACACCCGACCTCGGGCAGAGCGTTCGCCACGTCGAAGAGCTACTCGGAGTTGCACCCGTACCGGGCGGAGCTCATCTCGGTTGGGGTACGTACAACGCATTGGTCGGACTGGGTGGCTCCACCTATCTCGAAGTCATCGGCCCCGACCCGGCCCAACCCGAACCGACAGCACCTCGACCTTTCGGCATCGACGATCTCGACGAACCGCGACTCGCCGCGTGGTGTTCGTCGTCGCGCCGCTCCCTCGTCGATGTGGTGGCGTTGGCTCGCGAGTCCGGATTCGATCCGGGATCGATCGTGTCGATGTCACGTCAACGACCGGACGGCGTGATTCTCGAGTGGTCACTGACCGTCGCACCTCGACCGACCGACACGTCGAGTGTTCTGCCCTTCTTCATCGACTGGGGTCACTCGCCTCATCCGTCGAGCGGTCTACCGGTGGCCGGTCTGTTGATCGACCTCGAGATCTTCCATCCCGAACCGCGCACGATCGATCTGATGCTGTCGGCCGTGAGCGACGACACCACATTGGGAGACGAACCGGCCCGCATCGCCGTCAACTTCGCCGACCGACCGACGCTGGCGGCGCGAATTCAGACCGCGCGCGGAACCGTCGTGCTCGACTGAGTCACTCAGGTGTCACGTAGGCGGCCGTGATGCCGCCGTCGATGACGAGCGACTGTCCCGTCATCCAACTGCTTTCGTCGCTCGCGAGGAACAGCGCACCCTGGGCGATTTCGTGCGGTTCGCCGAAACGCCCCATCGGGATGTGAACCAGGCGACGGTTGCGCTTGGCGTCGTCACTCAAGAACTTGGCCAAGAGCGGGGTCATCACCGGCCCCGGACACAAGGCATTGGCGCGAATTCCTTGCCGGGCATAGATCACGGCGATCTCGCGAGTCAAGGCCAGAACCGCGCCCTTCGACGCGGTGTACGCGACCTGGGGCGTGGCCGCTCCCATGTGGGCCACGAAACTCGCAACGTTCACGATCGATCCGCCACCCGAAGCGCGCAGGGCCGGGATGGCGTGCTTACAACCGAGCAGAACACCCTTGACGTTGATGTCCATCGTCTTGTCGTAGGTCGCGATCGACGTGGTCTCAGGATTGTCGTCGTCACCCAACATCACACCGGCGTTGTTGTAGAGCACGTGAAGACCGCCGAACGTCGCCACGGCATGATCGACCGCATTCTTCACCGACTCGTCGTCGGTCACGTCGCAACTCACGAAGGTGGCGCCGCCGCCGGCTTCGTCGATCGCCGACACGACCTCGTCACCATCGACCACATCGGCAACCACCACCGCGGCACCCTCGCGAGCGAAGAGTTCGGCGGCCACCCGGCCGAGGCCCGACGATGCACCAGTGATGAAAGCGACCTTGCCGTCGAGACGACCCATGGACAACCTTTCGTCAGATCCGCTCGAAGTAGCGGCGGAGTTCCCAGTCGGTGACCGAGCGATTGAACGCTTCCCACTCGGATTCGGCACAGCGCAGGATCCAGTGGTGCACGTCGTCACCGAAACATTCGCGCGCGATGTCGCTCGTTCTCCAGAGTTCGATCGCATCGGGCAGGTTCCACGGGATACGACCCACGTCGGGCGCGGTGTATCCGTTGCCTTCGTACGGCGCCGAGAGTTCGAGGCGATGGCGAATGCCGTACAAGCCGCCGGCAATGGCTCCGGCGAACGCGAGATAGCTGATGGCGTCGGCCCCGGGAATACGACTCTCGACGCGCGCGGACGCTCCGTGGCCGACCTTGCGGAAACCGAGCGTCCGATTGTCGACACCCCAACCGACTCCGGTGGGCGCCCACGATTCGGGCTGGAAGCGTTTGTAACTGTTGACCGTGGGGGCCCAGAGCAACGAGAACTCGCGCGCGGTGGCGATTTGTCCGGCGAGGAAGTGTCGGAAGGTGTCGCTCATCCCCCAGTGGCCATCGTCATCGGGGAACACCGGTGTCTTGCCGTCGAGACTCCAGAGGCTCACGTGCAGATGACACGACGAGCCCACGTCGTGGAAACCGGGCTTGGCCATGAACGTGATCGACTTGCCGGCCGCGGCCGCAATCTCCTTGGCCGCCGTCTTGTACACGAGATTGCGATCGGCCATCTCGAGCGGCGAGGCGTAGCCGATGTTGATCTCGTGCTGACCCGCACCGGCTTCACCCTTCGAGAACTCGACCGGACAGCCGGCTTCGACCAGCGCACGTCGAATACGGCCGATCACTTCTTCGTCACGTGTCGTGGCGAGGATGTTGTAGTCCTCGGCGAACGCCGAGTGCGGACGCAGGTGCTGATAGCCGCGGCTGTGCGCTTCCTCGTACGACTCGTGAAACAGGAAGAACTCGATCTCGCTGCCCACCATGGGCGCGAAACCGAGCGTGCGGGCGGCCTCTTCTTGGCGAGCCAGGATCGTGCGTGGAGCGACATCGACCGGCTGGCCGTCGGGTGTGCGCAAGTCGCACACCACCAGAGCGGTTTTCGGAACCCAGGGCAAGATGCGCACCGTCGACCAATCGGCCAGCGCCACCATGTCGCCGTATCCCTTGTCGAAACTCGAAAAACGGAATCCGGGCTGCGGTTGATAATCGAGATCGCACGTGAGCAGGTAGTCGCAGTTCTCGGTGCCGTGGTCGGCCACGTGCTCGACGAAGAACGGGGCCCCGGTTCGCTTCCCGGTCAGACGCCCGTAGCGATCGGGGAAGCCCATGATGACCGTGTCGATCTCGCCGTGAGCGATCTTCGACATCAGGTCGTCGCGCGTGATCGACACCCTGTTCAACATGGACTTCACCATGTGCGCACCCTACCGAGCCACCTCGTGGCCTCGGCGAGCGACTACTTCTTGGCGGGCTTCTTGGCCGGAGCGGCTTTCTTCGCGACAGCCTTCTTGGCCGGCTCTGCTTTCTTGGCTGCGGGTTTCTCGGCTGGCTTCTTGGCCGGAGCGGCTTTCTTCGCTTCGGGCTTCTTGGCCGGAGCAGCCTTCTTTACTTCTGACTTCTTGGCCGGCTCGGCTTTCGCTTCTGTCTTCTTGGCCGGCTCAGGCTTCGCGTCTGACTTCTTGGCCGGCTCGGCAGCAGCGGCCGGGGCCGCGGCTTCAGTCTTCTTGGGTGCGGCCTTGATGGCCTTCAAGACTCCCTTGGCCAACGCATCGTCGAGATAGCGCTCGGCCTCCTCGGGCGACACCTTGAGCGCCGGTGCGATTTCGGAGATCAAGTTGACGCGAGCGCGCTCGTACATGGTGCGCTCGGCGGCCGACAGGCTGGCGTCGCGATTACGCGCCGACAGGTTTCGCACCACTTCGGCGACCTGGTACACGTCACCGCTCTTCAACTTCTCCTGGTGATTCTTGAAGCGGCGGCTCCAGTTGCTCGGCACGCGCGGATCGGGCTTGGCCAACACTGCGACCAAGTCGGCCAACTCGTCGGGCGACACCGGCGGACGCACACCCACGTCGTCGACCTTCGCCATCGGGACCTTGAGCATCATCTCGCCGATGACCGTGCTGAGCACCAAGTACTCGATCTGCTTGCCGCTACCGAACGGGTCTTCCTTGCGGGTCGCCACCACTTTGCAGGCCCCGTGCTGGGGATAGATGATGGTGTCACCCTTCTTGAACTTCACGAAAACCTCGATCGTTGGGGGTACGCAGGCCGACGTGAGATTCTAGACCCGACTGGCCGATTTGGGCGCCCTCGGCACGATTCGAACGTGCGCGCTACGGATTAGAAGGCCGTTGCTCTATCCAACTGAGCTACGAGGGCCGATGAGACAGGGTACGAACTCAGGCGTACTCAGGCGAGACGTCTTCGCAGAAGATCGAGGGCCGAGATGACCGACATCTGGCGCATCTGATCGCGTGTTCCCGGCATGCGTAACAGTGTGGCGGTGGTCGCCTGATTCGGCAACGCCAGCCCGACCCACAACGTTCCGACCGGTTGGTCGTCCTGCTCGGATGGTCCCGCCACTCCGGTGAGCGCGAGCCCGACATCGGCTCCGAGCACGCGGCGCGCACCATCGGCCATCGCGACCGCGGCTTCCGCGCTCACCACCGGACCGTGCGGCACCGACAACACGTCGAATTTCACGTCGCTCGCGTACGACACGATCGATCCCTTGAACGTGCGACTGGCTCCCGGCACCGCGGTGATACGACCAGCCACCAATCCCCCGGTGACCGACTCGGCGAGGCCCAACGACCAGCCGCGTGCGTCGAGCAGATCGAGCACGACCGATTCCATCGTGTCGGTGTCGTAACCGAACACGAACTCACCCACGTGACGATGCACTTCGGGCAGCCAGCGATCGATGATCGCCTGGGCCCGCGCGGCGTCGGCGCCCTTGGCGGTGAGACGCACCTTGATGCCCTCCCAGCCGCTGGCGAGGAACGCCAAGGTCGGATTTCCTTCGACGTCGAGTCGTTCGATGAGCGGGGCCAAGCGTTCGTTGAGACCGCTCTCGCTCTCGCCCCAGGTGCGCACGACTTTGCTGGCGATCACACTCACGTCACCCATGCGTCGTCGCAGATCGGGCAGCACCGCGCGCTCCATCATGTCGTACATCTCGTGCGGCACACCCGGCACCGCGTACACGACCTTGTCACCATTCGGTCCGATCGGGCAGATGAGTCCGGGGGCCGTACCGCGCGTTTGCGGAATGACCGTGGCCGCGCGCGGCACCATCGCCTGACGCAAGTTGTTGTCGGCCATGCGCCGACCCCGTGACGAGAAGATCTCGCGGATCACGTCGGCCACGCGATCATTCATCTCGAGCTCGACACCCATTACCTCGGCGATCGCCTCGCGCGTGAGATCGTCGTGGGTGGGTCCGAGCCCGCCGCACATGATCACCGCATCGGCTTCGTCGAGGGCGCCACGCAGCAAGGACACGATGCGCCGATGGTTGTCGCCCACCTTGAACTGCACGTGCGAGTCGATGCCGTTGGCGGCCAGGCGTTCGCCGATCCAGGACGAATTCGTGTCGACGATCTGACCGAGAAGCAACTCGGTTCCGACGGCGATCACCGAACAACGCACGTCAGGTCCTCCGGCGCTGGGCTCGCCACAAGTACTGCAAGCCACTCGTGACGGTGAGGACCACCGCGATCCAGAGCAACCACTTCCAGAGCCAGGTGGCGTTCTCGGCCGTGACCGGAGCGATGGCGAAGGCCACGCTGAACTGCTGAATGGTCGTCTTGTACTTGGCCAGTCGACTGGCTGGCATGCTCACCCCGCGGGCACCCACCACCACGCGGTACATGCTGATGGCCACTTCACGCACGGCGATGATGAGAACCGGGACGATCCAGTAGATGTCGTTGCTCACCAACGTGAACATGGCGATGAGAACGAGGATCTTGTCGGCCAAGGGATCGAGGAACGCACCGGCTCGGGTGGTTCCGTGGCGACGGGCCAGGTAGCCGTCGAAACCATCGCTCACACACAGCACGAACCACACGGCCAAGGCGACCCAGGAACCACTGGTTCCGTCGGGGACCACCAGGAACATGAGGGGAGCCGACAAGATGCGCCCAACCGTGACGGCGTTGGCCCAGGTGGCGATGGCGTTCGGATCGACCGGCATCAGATCGCCTCGGCGATCAAGTCGGGTCCCAACGCGTCGGTGACGTGAACCGTGTGGAACTGGCCCACCGCGAGCGATTCGGGCAGTTCGACGATTCCGTCGATCTCGGGAGCCTCACGATGACTGCGACCGACTCCGGGTGTGTCGACCAACACCTCGATGGTGCTCCCGATCAACTCGTCGCGCTTGCGTGCGGTGATCGCGTCTTGCAACTCGGAGAGTTCGGAGAGTCGTTCGCGCACCAGCGATTCGGGCACGGCGCCGTCGAGGTCGTAGGCGTAGGTGCCTTCCTCGGGCGAGTACGCGAAGAAACCGCACCAGTCGAGTTGGGCCGCTTCCACGAAGGCGAGCAACTGATCGTGATCGGCCTCGATCTCCCCCGGGTAGCCGACGATGAAGTTGCTCCGGAACGCCGCGGCCGCCTCGCGGGCGCGGATGTCGGCGATGCGGTCGAGGAATCGCTGACCGTCTCCCCAACGGCGCATGCGACGCAACAGCGGCTTGCTCACGTGCTGGAGCGAGAGATCGAAGTACGGAACACCCGACGCGAGGATGGCATCGATGAGTTCGTCGCTCAGATCGCTCGGGTAGAGATACAACAAGCGAGTGCGATCGACGAGCGCCGACACCGACTTCACGAGCGGCACGATGCTGCCGGCCCCCAACTCGCCGGGGCGATCCTTGCCGTAACTCGCGAGGTCTTGGGCGACCAACACGATCTCACGAGCTTCGAGTTGTTCGACCTCGGCCAGAATCGACGCGACGTCGCGACTGCGCTGCGGTCCGCGGAACGACGGAATGGCGCAGAAGCCGCACGTGCGGTCGCAGCCTTCGGCGATCTTGACGTAGGCCCACGGCGACACCGACTTCGGGCGCGGAAGATTCAGCAGATCGAGCGATGGCACCGGACTCGACGAGACCGGAATGAGTTTCTTGGCCGCCGGTGCGACCGGAACACCGAAACCGGCCACCAGATCGACTTCGGGCAGCGCCGTGGCCAGTTCGTCGCCGTAGCGCTCGGCCATGCAGCCGGTGACCACCAGGCGCGCCGAAGCCTTGCGCCGTTCGTCGAGCGCCAAGATGGTGTCGATCGATTCGCGCCGCGCGTCTTCGATGAATGCGCAGGTGTTGACCACGACCAGATCGGCCCCTTCGGCCGAGTCGGTGGGCACCATGCCATCGGCCAACAACGTGCCGATGAGTTTGTCGGAGTCGACCTGGTTCTTCGGGCAGCCGAGCGTCTCGACATAGAAGCGCTGCTGAGCCACGACCCCCGATGCTACCCCCGGGGTGGGTTAGGCCGAATGAGCCAAACGCAGCCCCGGATACGACCAGTCCATCTTCACCAATCGACCGGTGCCCGACAGCGTGATCCACGCGGTCGACGAACCATCGGCCGCGAAGCAGATGTTGGTGGTGAGCAGATCGCCGGTGGGGATGTGCTGCAGGACGTCGCCGTTCGGCGCGATGACGGTGACGCCACCGTTCACGAGCGTTGCCACGCACACGTTGCCAGCACCGTCGACGCCGAGCGAGTCGAGCAACTGCAGTCCGGGCAGACCGCATAGCAACGACGACGTGTCACCGGGTGCGGTGGGTGCCAGTTCGCCCGGGGCAACGATCGCGCGCTTGAACACGCGGCCGGTGTGCGTTTCGGCGTAGTAGAGCGTCTTGCCATCAGGCGACAAACCGATGCCGTTCGGACCTTCCACCGGGAAAGCGACTTCCTTGATCGACGAACCGTCGGCCTGGGCGTAGTACAGCGCGGTGAGGTCGGCGGTGCGCGCTTCGTTGTCGCGAATACCGTGATCGGTGAAATAGAAGCCACCCAGACCGTCGAACACGAGGTCGTTGGGTGCGCGCAACGCGCGACCGCCGCACGACGTGTAGAGATCGGTCACTGCACCGGTCGCGAGATCGACACGCTGAATGCGGCCGCCGATGTACTTCTTCGGATCGAACGGGCCGGGGAAGCACAAGCCACCGAAGTCGACTTCGGTGAAGCAGCCACCGTTGTTGCACAGATACAACGCGCCGTCGGGTCCGATGGCGGCGCCGTTGGGGCCACCGGCGATCTCGGCCACGGTCTCCTTGCGACCATCGGGCCACACGCGTGTGATGCGCGGTCCGAACATCTCCACCAGGACGACGCTGCCGTCCTTCATGGCGATCGGACCTTCGGGGAACTTGAGGCCCGCGGTGACTTCGGTGAACGACGGTGCAGTGGTCATGGCGAGATCATGCCACGACCGGGAACCCGGACGTCAGCCCTGGGCTTCGAGTTCCTCGACGGACATGAGGACCTCGCGGGCCTTGCTCCCGGAACTCGGGCCCACCACACCGCGTTCTTCGAGGAGATCCATGATGCGCCCGGCTCGGGCGAAGCCGACCTTGAGTTTGCGCTGGAGCATCGAGGTGGAACCGAGCTGTGATCGGACCACCAGTTCGATGGCCTGACGCAACAGGGCCTCGTCGTCGTCATCGCCGCCACCGTACGAATCGGTGATGGCCGAACCGGCAGCACTCCCCGTCGACGGTTCATCACCTTCGACGCCCTTCACGTATTCGACCTCGGGGGCCTGCTTACGCCAGTGCGTCACCACTTTGCGCACTTCGTCTTCGGTGACCCAGCAACCCTGAATACGTTGCGCGACCGATGTGTTACCGGGGAGCAGTAACATGTCGCCGCGACCCACCAGTTTCTCGGCGCCGATCTGGTCGAGAATCACGCGACTGTCCATCTGACTCGACACCGCGAAGGCCATACGGGCCGGAATGTTGGCCTTGATCACACCGGTGATCACGTTGACCGACGGGCGCTGCGTCGCGACGATGAGGTGGATACCGACCGCCCGCGCCTTCTGGGCGATACGCGTGATGCTCTCCTCCACGTCGCGCGCCGCCACCATCATGAGGTCGTTCAACTCGTCGACCACGACCACGATGTACTTCATGCGCTCGAGCACCCGATCGGAACCGGGGGCGGGTGTGATCTCGCCGCGATCGAAGGCCGCGTTGTAGCCCGTGATGTCGCGGTAGCCCATCTCGTAGAGGATGTCGTAACGCTTTTCCATCTCGCGCACGGCCCACGACAGCGCGTTGGCCGCCTTGCGCGGGTTGTCGACCGGCTGCGTGAGCAGATGCGGAAGTCGCGCGTACTGGCCCATCTCCACCTGTTTGGGGTCGACCAAGATGAGTTTCACCTGATCGGGCGTGGTGCGCATGAGCAACGACGTGATGATGCAGTTGATACCGCTCGACTTACCGGCCCCGGTTGCACCGGCGATGAGCAGGTGCGGCGTGGTGGAGAGGTTCAAGAACACCGAACGACCCGAGATGTCCTTGCCGATGGCCACGTCGAGCGGATGGCTGGCCGCTTTGGCTTCGGCCGAGTTCATCAGGTCGCCCAGCGCGACGAGTTGGCGAGACGAATTGGGCACTTCGATACCGATGGCCGAACGACCCGGGATCGGAGCCAGGATGCGCACGTCGACCGCCGCCAACGAGTAGGCGATGTCCTTTTGCAGGCTGGTGACGCGCGCAACCTTCACACCCGGTCCGAGTTCGAGTTCGTATCGCGTGACGGTGGGGCCCACGGTGCGGCCGACCAACCTCACTTCGACGCCGTGCGACGACAACGAGTCTTCGAGAATGCGTCCGCGGCGATCGATCTCGGCTTCGTCGATCGACTGTGCACCGGTTCGAACCAGGAACGACGACGGCGGCAACTCCCAGTCGCCGCGCGGCTGAGCAACCTTCACGTCGAGTTCGCCTTGCTTCACCGGAATCGACGGATCGATGGGCGGCAACGACGGCTTACGCACACCCGTGGCCGCCGGGATCGGCGTCGGGTCGCGTTCGTCGTCGGTATCGACATCGTCTTCTTCGTCGTCGTGATCGTTGTCGTCATGATCGTCGTCGGCCGGGGCCGGAATGAGCGGTGCGAATCCGGGTTCGATCACCACTCCGGACGCGGTGGAGCCAACCGCATCGTCCTCGCGATCGGAACGCAGTGAACCGAGATCATCGGCGGCGGCCCGCACCCCCGCGCGCAGCCGCGCGAGGAGTCGGCCCATGATGTCGCGCACACTTCCGTAGGCCCCCACGATCGACAACGTGGTGATGAGCAGTGCTCCACCCAATCCGACGGCCACCAGCACGAGCGTCGCGCCGATCGTGCCGAGCAACGAATCGAGGGTTTGGCCGAATAACGCACCGATCCAGCCGCCCGCGCGTGACAATTCGTCGAGACCGGTGTAACCGTCAGGGCCGCGGAACACGTGCAGGAGGCCGAGAGCGGCGATGCCGACCCCGCCCCAACCGAGAGCGAACTTCGTGCCGCTCGGAGTGGAATCGCCGCGCAGCAGGGCAACACCGATCGCGGCCGCCACGAACGTCAACAGATATCGACCCCAGCCCATGACGGCGCCGAGTGCATCATCGGCGCCACGACCCACCGGGCCGGCCAACTTGAAGTACACGGCCAGAGCGATCAACAAGCCGACCGCAAAGGCGGCGATGGCCCCCAACTCGTTCTCGCGCCCCGAGATGGCCGTGCGCACTTCACCCGAACTGCGCTTGGGTCGCGGCGACGCTGACGTGGGGTTGTCGGTCGATGGCGTGCGACCAGGAGCTTTCCCGGATCGAGACGAGGCTCGACCAGCGCTCTGTTTCTTCGCAGCCACACCCGAACGCTACCAACGGGGCGCGTCGCGCCCCGGGAATGTCAGGCTTCCATCACCACCGGCACGATCATCGGACGACGCTTGGTTCGTTCGTTCACGAATCGACCAGCCGCGCGTCGAACATCTCGTTCGAGTCCTTCGGGGTCGCGAACACCTTCGGCGAGCGCCCTTTCCACGGCGGCCGCCACGGTGTCGCAGGCTTCATCGAGCAGATCTTCGGCTTCCGGTGCGTACACCCATCCGCGCGTGATGATCTCCGGGCCGGTGAGCACCTTGCCGCTTTCGATGTCGACGGTCACCACGACCACCACCACACCTTCTTCGGCGAGCACTCGTCGATCGCGCAGCACACCATGGCTCACGTCGCCCACGATTCCGTCGACGTACAGATAACCGGCCGGCACGCGTCCGGCCAGATTCAAGCCTTCATCCGACAACTCGATCACGTCACCGTCTTCGCACATCAGAACATTCGAGCGCGGAACGCCCATCAATTCGCCCAGACGCGCATTGGCCACCAGATGTCGATACTCGCCGTGCACCGGCACGAACCACTCGGGCTTGACGATCGAGTAATACGTCTTCAGTTCGTCAGCCTGCGCGTGACCGGTGGCGTGCACGTCGACCAGTCCGGAGTGCACCACGTCGGCACCGGCCCGCAACAAGCCATCGATCACCCGTGTGACGTTGAATTCGTTACCCGGAATCGCGTGGCTCGACAAGATGACCGTGTCCTGGTCACCGACCTTCAGCCACTTGTTGTCGCCGCGGGCCAGCAATGACAGCGCCGACATGGGTTCACCCTGGCTGCCGGTGGAGATCACGCACACCCGCCCGGGCGGATAGTCGTCGATCTGTTCGATGTCGATCAACGACTCGTCGGGAACCGTGAGCACACCGAGGTCGCGCGCCATACGAACGTTCTTCTGCAGCGAACGTCCGAGCGTGGCCACCTTGCGATTGGTCTCGACCGCAGCGTCGATGATCTGCTGAACCCGGTGGATGTGGCTGGCGAACGACGCCGTGATGATACGCCGGTCGCGATGTTCGTGGAACAGCGCGCGCAGCACCGCGCCGATGGTCTTCTCGCTCGGTGCGTGACCGCGTTCTTCGGCGTTGGTCGAATCGCACATCAGCAAACGAACACCCGGTCCGGCCGCGATGGCGCCGATACGCGCCAGGTCGGTTCGCCGACCGTCGACCGGAGTGAGGTCGAGCTTGAAGTCGCCCGAATGCAAGATGACGCCCTGCGGTGTGTGTACCGCCACCGCGAACGCGTGCGGAACCGAGTGCGTGACCGGGATGAACTCGACGTCGAACGGACCGATGTGGCGTCGCTCGTTGTCGGCCACCGTGACGAATTCGGTGGCACCGAGCAATCCGGCCTCTTCGATTCGACCGCGAGCCAGTCCGAGCGTGACGGCCGAACCGAACACCGGAAACGACACGTCGCGCAGGAGGAATTGCAATCCACCCACGTGGTCTTCGTGACCGTGGGTGGCGACGCAACCGACGATGCGATCGGCGTTCTCGCGCAGCCACGTGAAGTCGGGCAGAACCAAGTCGATGCCGTGCATGTCGGCATCGGGGAACATCAAGCCGCAATCGATCAACAAGATGCGGTCGTCTTGTTCGATGGCCATGCAGTTCCGGCCGATCTCCCCCAACCCTCCGAGGAAGACGACGCGGATCGGTGCCGGCATCAGGCCACCTTGTTTCGACGGGCCTCGAGGTTGGCCCACACCTTCTTGGCCCGCTCGAGCACGAAGTCGGCCGGCGGTCCCATGGGCAGGCGACACTGCCCGACCGGCACGCCGAGATGATTCATCATCACCTTGGACGGAATCGGATTCGGCGAATCGTCACCGGTCTCGTACGAGAAGCTCTCGAGCAGTGCTTGATTGACGGCGCGCGCACCGGCCACGTCGCCGGCGGCCCAGGCCCGGAACATCTCTTGGTGTTCGGGCGCCGACCAGTGCGTGGCCACACCGATCACCCCGACGGCACCCACCGACAGCAACGGAAGAGTGAGCCCGTCGTCGCCGCTGTACACCTCGAACGACGACGGCGCCTGAGCGATCACGTTGGCGGTTTCACCCGGATTGCCCGCGGCGTCCTTGAGGGCCAGAACGTTGGGAACTTCACGCGCGAGAGTGAGCAGCGTGCTGGTGGCGATCTTGCGGCCCGTGCGCACCGGAATGTCGTAGACGACCACGGGCAGATCGGTCGCACCGGCCACCGCTCGAATGTGCGCGTCGATACCCGATTGCGGAGGGCGGTTGTAATAGGGAGCGACCACGAGCACGCCCGCGGCACCCAACTTGGTGGCTTCCTTGGTCATGTGAATCGAGTGCAACGTGTCGTTGGTACCCGATCCGGCGATCACCGGAATGGTCACGGCTTCGATGACGGCGGCGAACAGTGACAACCGTTCGTCATCGGTGAGGACGGGAGCCTCACCCGTGGTTCCAGCGATCACGAGTCCGTCATTGCCGTTGTCCTGCAACCAACGAGCCAGACGGCGCGCGCCGTCGAGATCGAGACGGCCCGCCGCGTCGAACGGGGTGACCATCGCGGTGATGACCTGGCCGAAGCGAGCCATCAGAAACTCCCTTCCGCCGAGCGATCGACGCCCTGCGTGAGAATGAGGTCTTCGTGCAGTTCCATCCACACGTCGTGGAACGACCCGCACATCACACCTGTGAACATGTTCTGCTGACCTACTTGCACCAGGCGACAGGTGGCATCGAGCCGCGGTGCGTACGGCGACAGTCGGCCGAGCACCGCCGACATGGCCGACACCACCGGCTGCGCCTCGGCGTTGAGATCGACCAGAAGGCCGATGACCTTCTTGTCGTACGCGGCGTCGGAATGATCGTTCGGTGCACCGTCGCGCAACTGCCAGTCGCCACACAACGTCTTGAACGCGGTGTTGAGTTCGAGGAACCCGTGATAGAGGCTCTGCAGTCCGTCCAGATCGACGCCGCCGAGGTCGGCGGCGAGCAGTTCGGGGTGGGCGGCCTTGCCCTGCGGCGTGAGTTGCCACAACGCTCGGGCCTCGCGGAACATCGCCAACTCGGCCGCCGCCATCTGACCCAGATGCGACTCGATCTCGGCACCGTCGAGGGCCGTCATGTCGGCGAGGGTGTCGACTTTGGCGAAGCCTTTGATGCGCAGGGCGTGATGCGTGAGGAATCGAGGATCGGAACCACGTGAACTCGACATGAACGCCGATCGTAGTGCGCCCCCTCGGTGAGTTCCCGACCCGCTTCGGCCCCCTCCGGTAGGGTCTCGCCGTGGCCCCGATCAATGTGGTCGTCCTCTTCGGTGGCCGTTCGGCCGAACACGACGTGAGTTGCGTGACGGCGGCCCATGTTCTGCGCGCGATCGATCGCACCCGTTACTCGGTCACCGCGGTCGGGATCGATCGTGCCGGACAATGGCAATTGGCCGAGGCCGCGATGCGCGAAATTGAGGCGGGCCGCGTGCCCGATCGACTGGCCACCGACGGACTGCCGGTGTCGTCGGCGCCGGTTCTGCAGGCCGCCGCCTCCCGTGGCCGCGCGGTGATTCTGCCCCTCCTGCACGGCCCGCTCGGTGAAGACGGAACCGTGCAAGGGCTCTGCGAACTCCTCGATCTTCCGTACGTGGGTTCGGGTGTGTTGGCCTCGGCCGTGGCCATGGACAAGGTGATGGCCAAGGACGTGCTCGCCCGCCACGGAGTTCCACAACCGCGCTACGTCGGATTGCCGGTGGACCAAGTATCGCCATCACGTCTCGACGCCATCGCGCGCGATCTCGGATATCCGATGTTCGTCAAGCCCGCGAACATGGGCTCGTCGATCGGCGTGAGCAAGGCTCGCAACCGCGACGAGTTGTCGGCCGCCATCGCCTTCGCCTCGTCGTACGACGAGATGTTGATCGTGGAAGAAGGTGTGCCCGGTCGCGAGATCGAAGTCGCGGTGCTCGGCAACCGCTCACCGCGGGCCAGCGTTCCGGGCGAGATCGTGCCCGGCAACGAGTTCTACGACTACGACGACAAGTACGTCACCGACGGCGCCCAGTTGCTCGTGCCCGCCCCGCTTGACGCCGGTGCAGCGGCCGAAATTCAGCAGTTGGCGCTCGACATCTTCCGCATCCTGCGCTGCGACGGATTGGCCCGTGTCGACTTCTTCTACGACGAGGGTGGCCGTGGATTCCTGTGCAACGAGGTCAACACGATGCCCGGCTTCACGCCGATCTCGATGTACCCGAAGCTGTGGCAGGCCTCGGGAGTGTCGTACGCCGAACTCATCGACGAGTTGATCGAGTTGGCTTTCGAGCGTCACGCCCGACGTCGACGCAATACCGCTCGCTGACCGGACTCACGTCTCGAACATCACGTCTCGAGAGCAGCGCGTAAGAACGCCACCAACTCGTCGCGCAATCGCCGCAGACCCGCGATGTCGGCGTTCCAACCCACCACGCGCAACGCTTCGGGTTCGGTCGCGATTCCGGTGACGGTGGCGTAGGCCAAGGCGATCACGAGTGACGGATCGCCACGGCGCAAGCGACCCGCGCGCATCTCCACCTCCATCCACCGCACCGCCCGATCGACGAGCGGGCGCAGAGTGTCGGTGAAACGTTCGGATGCATCGGCCGGAAGACGGCTGATCTCACGCACGAGTCCGAGCAACGCTGGGCGACGCACGGCCGGGCGGAACACCGCCTTCACGACGGCCTCCAGACGGTCGAGTGGGTCGTCGGGTGCGGTGCGAATGGCCGCTTCCACCACCACGGCCAGGTCGGCCGCCGTGCGGGCCAGAACCTGCTGAACCAGGTCGTCCTTGGACGGGAACCAATAGAGAACCGTCTGCTTGGCCACCCCCACCTCGGCCGCGATCTGGTCGAGGCTCACGGCCTCGAAACCCCAGCGTCCGAACAGGTCGGTAGCCCGCTCGAGGATCAGGTCTCGGGTTCCGGTCCGACGGGCCACGACGGGTGTCTACCAGAAAAACCGGCTCTTCTCTACCATTTGGTAGAGAGCGGTGCTAGAACCGTATCGTGATCTCCTCCGCCCTGGCCGGCCGGCGCATCGGCGTCACCGGTGCAACCGGCTTCGTGGGTACGGCCCTCGTCGAACGATTGCTCCGCGCGGTCCCCGATTGCTCACTCGTGTTGCTCGTTCGCGACGGCAAACGAACCTCGGCCGCCGAGCGAGTGCGCCGCGAGATCATGAGGAACAACGCGTTCGATCGACTGCGATCCGAATGGGGCGACCAGTTCGATGCCCGCATCGCGTCGCGCGTGAGCGTCGTGAGTGGCGACGTCGGCACCGACGGGCTCGGGCTCTCCCCCGACGATCGTCGAGCCTTCGCGTCGTGCGACATCATCATTCACTCAGCGGCGAGTGTCGCGTTCGATTCACCGCTCGACAGCGCGATCGAGATCAACCTTCTCGGCCCCATGCGCATCGCGCAACTGCTCAACGACGTCGGTCCGGGTCCCTCGGGACGACTCGCCCACCTCGTGGCCGTGTCCACCTGTTACGTGGCCGGCAATCGGCGCGGCAGCGCGCCCGAAGAACTCGTGAGTGCCGGACCCTTCGACATCGGATTGTCGTGGCGCGCCGAAGTGGCAGCGGCACGTCGTCTGCGCGGTGACACCGAAGCGGCCAGCCGCACACCCGAGCGATTGGCCGGATTCCGGGCCGATGCGCGTCGTGAACTCGGTGCCGCCGGCGCACCGGCTCTCGCCGAGAAGACCGAACAGTGTCGTGAGCGCTGGGTGAAGGATCAACTCGTCGCCGCCGGACGTTCGCGCGCGGCGAGTGTGGGTTGGCCCGATGCCTACGCGTTCACCAAGGCGTTGGGCGAACAAGCGTTGCACGAAACCAAGGGGTCGGTGCCGGTGAGCATCGTGCGGCCTTCCATCATCGAGTCGGCGTTGGCCGAACCGTTCCCGGGCTGGATTCGCGGCTTCCGTATGGCCGAGCCCGTAATCATCTCGTACGCGCGCGGTCTTCTGAAGGAATTCCCTGGCGTTCCCGAAGGAACCATCGACGTCATCCCGGTCGACATCGTGGTTGCCGCGATCATCGCGGTGGCCGCTCTCGGCCCCGAATCGGCACCGCCGATCACTCAGGTCGCATCGGGCTCCACCAATCCGTTGAAGTACCGCACCTTGGTCGACAACGTGCGCGACTGGTTCACCGAGCATCCGATCTACGACTCGCACGGCCAACCGATCGTGGTCCCCGACTGGAACTTCCCCGGACGCGGTCGGGTGCAGAAGCAGTTGTCGCGGGCCAAGACCGTGGTCACCCGCGCCGAACGCACCTTGCAGTCACTCCCCTTGCGCGGCGTGCAGGCGTCGTGGTCGGCCCGTTTGGAAGAGCGCCGCGGCAACATCGAACGCGCGCTCGAATACGTCGAGCTCTACGGCCTCTACACCGAATGCGAAGCGATCTACCAGGTCGACAACTTGATGCGTATCCACGAGGGCTTCGATGCGGCCGACCGCGCCACGTTCAACCTCGATCCGAATTCGGTCGACTGGCCGCTCTACATCTCGACGATTCACCTGCCCTCGGTGGTTCAACACGCCCGCGTGAAGACCGCTCCCGGCAAGACCACGGTCGACCGTCGTGATCGCCTGCGCAAACAAGTGCTCGACCCGTCGCGTCAGGTGGCCGCATTCGATCTCGAGAACACTCTGATCGCCTCCAACGTGGTCGAGGCCTACTCGTGGCTCGCGACTCGCCGTCTCAACACCCCCGAACGCATTCGTTACGTTGCGCGCACCTTGCGTGAGGCCCCCGGTCTTCTCGCGATGGATCGCAAGGACCGCGCCGACTTCCTGCGCTACTTCTACCGCCGCTACGAAGACGCGCCGGTCGAGCAGATCGAAGCCGATGCCGCCGAACTGCTGTCGCAGTTGATCATGACCAAGTCGTTCCCGGCCGGGTTGCGGCGTGTTCGCGAGCACCGCGCTCTCGGACACCGCACGGTGCTCATCACCGGCGCTCTGAGTTTCGCCGTCGAAGGTTTGCGACCGCTGTTCGACGAGATCGTCGCGGCCGACATGACCAAGCGCCCCGACGGCACGTACTCCGGCGAGTTGGCGGTGGTGCCGCCGACCGGTGAGACCCGCGCGCAGATCCTGGCCGACTACTGCCGGGCCGAAGGTTTCCGCCTCGAAGAGTGCGTGGCGTACGCCGACTCCACCAGTGATCTCCCGCTCCTCGAAGCAGTGGGCTTCCCCGTGGCCGTCAATCCCGAGACTCGTCTCGCGGCCATCGCACGCAAACGTGGTTGGCTCGTCGAGGACTGGGAGAAGGCCGAAGGCGCGCCGCGCCGGTTGCTGCCCATCGGTCCACTGGTGTCCGAATCCGAACAGAAGCGTTTCGCCGTGCGTTCGCGGAGGCTCTTCTGATGCGCGCACTCAAGATCTCGCGCAAGCCCGCGAAGTTCGCGGTGGCTCGTCTGGTGAGTCCGATCAGTGCATCGGGTGCCGCCAAGTACGGACCGCTCGACCTCGTGAACGAGAGCGCGCCGGCGTTGCCGACCGGCGAGGGGTGGCATCGCATCACACCACGACTCACCGGAATCTGCGGTTCCGATTTGTCGCTCGTCGAAGGGCACGCGTCCACGTACTTCGACGATTGGGTCTCGTTCCCGTTCGTACCCGGCCACGAAGTCGTGGCCGATTGCGACGACGGCCGACGCGTGGTGCTCGAACCAGTGCTCGGTCATGCCGCGCGCGGACTGGCCCTTCCGTTCGACGGAGCGGCTCCCGGCGACGGCGACAACTACGCACATCTGGTGGGGGGCTGCCTCGAACCCGGTATCCAAACCGGATTCTGTTCGTCGACGGGCGGAGGTTGGTCCACCGAACTGATCGCCCACGAGAGTCAACTGCACGCCATCCCCGACGACATGAGCGACGAGTGCGCCGTGTTGGTCGAACCGGCGGCCGGCGGAATTCACGCCGCTCTCGCCACCTGGCCGGCCGTGCAGGCCGCCCTCGATCGTGGGGAGACACCCGTGGTCGCCGTGCTCGGCGCCGGAACGATGGGGCTGTGCGCGGTGGCCGGACTGCGGGCGTTCGCGCCCGGAGTACGCATCGTGGTCGGTGCTCGTTATCCGCATCAACAGGCCTTGGCTCGTGCGTTCGGTGCCGACGTGGCCGTGCCGAGCGACGAATTGTCGCGCGCGGTTCGTCGCGAAGTCGGTTGCCACGTCGTCGGCGATCACTTGTCGGGTGGGTCGCACGCCACCATCGATGCCGTTGGCGATTCGTCGTCGATCGCCGCGAGCATCAAGTTCACGCGACCGCGCGGACGAGTCGTGTTACTCGGCATGCCGGCCGAGGTCACCGTCGACCTCACTGGTTTGTGGCACCGCGAGACCCAACTCGTGGGCGCCTATACCTATGGAACCGAAACTCTCGCTGATGGTTCACGCCGCCACACATTCGACCTCGCGATCGAGCTCGCCCGGACCGCGCAGTTGGACCGCCTGCTGTCGGCGACCTATCGCCTCGACGAGTACGAGCAGGCCATCGCGCACGCCGCCGCCGCTGGCCGGCGCGGTGCCGTGAAGATCGCCTTCGACCTCCGTCCCCCACACCAGGAGACACGCTGATGCCCCGTCCCGGATTCGTTCTCGACGTCGACCGCTCCACTCCGCCGATCCTGTTCTGGCGCGGTGAGAACTTCTCACTCGAGAAGTTGCCGGCCGGTCGTAGCCGTGTGATCTACCCGCCCGAGCCGCTGCCGGCGATCGACGACGTCGACGGCGCGATTCGCCACGCGTTGCTCAACCCGATCGACCAGGATCCACTGCCGTCACAGCTCTTCCCCGGCATGCGTCTGACGATCGCTTTCGACGACGTGAGTCTGCCGCTGCCCAAAATGCAGCGGCCCGACATCCGCCAACGCGTGATCGAAGCCGTGCTCGACCTGGCCGCCGAAGCCGGTGTGGACGACGTGCACATCATCGCGGCTCTCGCGCTGCACCGTCGTATGACCGAAGCCGAGTTGCGTCACGCCGTGGGCGACCGCGTGTACGACGCGTTCGCGCCGCGCGGCTACCTGTACCAACACGACGCCGAAGATCCCGCGAAGTTGGAGTTCCTGGGCACCACTCCGCAAGGCGAAGAGGTGGAGATCAACAAACGGGCCGCCGAGAGCGACCTGCTGGTGTACGTGAACATCAACCTGGTCGCCATGGACGGCGGCTGGAAGAGCACGGCCACCGGCCTCGCGTCGTATCGCTCACTGCGCCATCACCACAACCCCGACACCATGACCCACTCGCGCAGTTTCATGGACCAACACCGCAGCGAGTTGCACAAGAGCAACTGGCGCATGGGCAAGGTCCTGCTCGACAGCGGCGTCAAGGTGTTCCAAGTGGAGACCACGCTCAACACCGACACGTTCCCCAAGCCCTTCGACTTCCTGTCGAAGCGTGAATGGGAATGGACCGCGCGCGACCGCATGACCTTCCTCGCCACTACCAAGGCGCTCAACCGCACCCCGCATCGTCTGGCCCGCGACATCTTCCACTCGATCGAGGCCCCGCACCAGATGACCAGTGTTCAGGCGGGTGAAGTGGAGGCCGTGCATCGCATCACCACCGAGCACGTGTACAAGCAGCAGCTCGTGGAGGTGAAGGGTCAGACCGACATTCTCACCATGGGCATTCCGTACATCAGCCCGTACAACGTGCACTCGATCCTCAACCCGATCCTGGTGCAAGTGATGGCGATGGGTTACTACTTCAACATGTACCGCGGCATGCCGCTGGTGCGTGAGGGCGGCGTGATCATCATGACCCACCCCTGCCGACCCGAGTTCAACCCGGTGCACCATCCGAGTTACATCGACTTCTTCGAACAGGTGCTGGCCGACACCACCGATCCGCACGTCATGTCGAAGAAGTGGGAGAAGCAGTACGCCGAGGACGAGTGGTACCGCCACCTCTATCGCACGGGCTACGCGTATCACGGCGTGCATCCGTTCTACATGTGGTACTGGGGCACCCACGGCATGCAGCACTGCAGTCGGGTCATCGTGGTGGGCGGCGATCAGAAGACCGTGCGTCGTCTCGGCTTCGTACCGGCCAGCACGATGGACGATGCGCTCGAGATCGCCAGCGACGTGGTCGGTCGCACGCCGACCATCACCCACTTGCACACGCCACCGCTCATGGTCGCGGACGTGAGCCTCTGATGGCACGCGATGACGCTCCGTGGCGGCCGAGCAATCTGGCCAAGGCGGCGCGAGCCGGTGACGTGGTCGAGCGACTCGCGACGCCGATCGTGAAGCGTGTGAAGAAGCGCGGCTTTCCGTACACCGCTCCCACCACACCGCGAGGAGTGGAGGTCCCGGCCGACGAGCCGAGCCTCGGCGCCGACTACGACACCCAGTGGGCCCGACGGGCACCGGCGCGGGCCGCCCGCCGCCTCATCGTCAACGGTCCGGTTCGTCTCCTGGTGCGCGGTGTCGCCAGCCCGAGTGTGTTCGGAACCGATCGACTCTCCGATCTGGCTCGACTCGACGACGCTCCCCCGTTGATCTTCACCCCCAACCACCATTCGCATCTCGACACCGCGATCATGGCGTCGGTCGTTCCCGAACCCTGGCGTTCGAAGATCGTCGTCGCCGCGGCCGCCGACTACTTCTTCGACAAGCGTTGGAAAGCCGCCATGGCCGCACTGTCGCTGAACGCGATTCCGATCGACCGCGAAGTGACCGGGCGCAAGTCGTCCGACCTGATCAAAGCTCTCGTGGAAGACGGCTGGAGTCTCGTGATCTATCCAGAGGGCGGACGCTCGCCCGACGGGTGGGGTCAAGAGTTCAAGGGTGGAGCCGCCTACCTGTCGAGTCGCACCGGAGCCGCCGTGGTTCCGGTGTTCATCGACGGAACCGGCTCGATCTTCGGCAAGGGAATGAAGCGTCCACGACCCGGCACCACCAAAGTGGTGTTCGGTCATCCGATGTCTGGTCTCGACGGCGAGAACACACGTCGGTTCGCAGCCCGAATCGAAAAGGCCGTCACCGCACTGGGTGACGAATCGCTCACCGACTACTGGAGCGCGCGCCAACGCGCGGCGCGCAACGAGAACCCCACGCTCACTGGTCCCGATTACACCGGCTGGCGACGTCAGTGGGCACTGTCGGAACGACGCGCCCTCGGCACCGCCGGCCAACGACGTCGACAGAAGCGACGCTGGCCCGATCTGGGCTGACCACTCGCGACCGCGCTACGGCTGAGGGTTCTTGGTGCGAGCCGGGATTTTGATCTCGTCACCGGGCAGGATCACGACACTCGAGTCGACCCATCCGTTGGCGGCGAGCAACGCCGACACCTCCACACCCCACTTGTCGGCGATGCGCGACAGCGAGTCGCCGGCTTCCACCACGTACTTGCCCTGACCGGGTTGCGGACCGGGTGCGGTGGTGTCGACCGGAATGGGCATACCGGGCAGGGTCGTGGTGACGTTGGCGGCGCCGGGCGGGATGAGGATCACTTGTCCGGGTGACAGCGGATGCAAGATGCCGTCGGCCCAGGCGTTGTAACTGGCGATGTCTTCGGCCTTCACACCGAATCGCGACGCGATGGCGTACATCGAGTCTCCCGCGACCACGGTGTAGGTGAGCGGCGGCGGCAACGTGTTGGCCGGATCGACCGTGACGACCACTGACGGTGGCGTGGTGGCGTAGTTGGTGGACGTGAGCGGGCGCAACGTGGTGGATGAAGCGTTGGGATCGCTGCCACAAGCGACCACACCGAACGATGCAGACGCGATCACGATGGCGCTCACGAGGGGTCGACGCACGGCCGACAATCTAGTTCAGACCATGGGGCGATCAGTGGGCAGCACCGGCGCCGGCAGCGTCGTTTCACCCATCAGATACGCATCCACACCCGCCGCGCACGCACGCCCTTCGGCGATCGCCCACACGATGAGACTCTGGCCACGTCCCATGTCGCCGGCCACGAACACACCGGGCATGCTGCTCATGTAAGCGTCGTTGCGGGTCACGTTGCCTCGCTCGTCGAGCGCCACACCCAGCTCGTCGAGCCAGCCGCCCTTCTCGGGTCCGACGAAACCCATGGCGAGGAACACGAAGTCGGCCGGAATCTCGCGATCGGAGCCTTCGACTTTCACGAATCGTCCGTCGCGCATCTCGACTTCGTGCACGAGCAGAGCCCGCACACGCCCGTTGCCATCGTCGACGAAGCGTTCGGTGTTGACGCTGTAGACGCGATCGCCACCTTCTTCGTGGGCTGACGACACGCGGTACACCATCGCGTACTGGGGCCACGGGTTGGCGCCGGCCCGCTCTTCGGGCGGACGAGGCATGATTTCGATCTGCGTCACCGATGCGGCACCTTGACGATGCGCCGTACCGAGACAGTCGGCGCCCGTGTCGCCGCCGCCGATGATCACCACGTGCTTGCCGTTCACGTCGATGGGTGACGCACCGAGATCGCCTTCTTGCACCTTGTTGGCGAAGGGCAGGTACTCCATCGCCTGATGAACGCCCTGCAATTCGCGACCGGGCACCGGCAGATCACGCCAGGCCGTCGCGCCACAGGCCAACACCACCGCGTCGTAGGTGGCGGTGAGGACTCCGATGTCGACGTTCTGGCCGACGATCGCGTTGGTCCGGAACTCAGTGCCTTCGGCTTCCATCTGCGCGAGACGGCGATCGAGATGACGTTTCTCCATCTTGAACTCGGGAATGCCGTAACGAAGCAGGCCACCGATGCGATCGGCGCGCTCGAGCACCACGACCTCGTGGCCCGCGCGCGTGAGTTGCTGCGCCACCGCCAATCCGGCCGGACCCGAACCGATCACGGCGACTCGCTTACCTGTCTTCACACTCGGCATCTGCGGCACGACCCAGCCTTCGTCCCAGGCCCGGTCGATGATCTCCACTTCCACCTGCTTGATGGCCACCGGATCGGCGTTGATGCCGAGCACACAGGCCGATTCGCACGGGGCCGGACACAGGCGGCCGGTGAACTCGGGGAAGTTGTTGGTGGCGTGCAGACGGTCGATCGCGTCCTGCCAGTGCTCGCGGTACACGAGGTCGTTCCAGTCGGGAATGAGATTCCCGAGCGGACACCCGTTGTTGCAGAACGGAATACCGCAGTCCATGCACCGACCGGCCTGACGCTTCAGAGCATCACGATCGAACGGCTCGTAGACCTCTTTCCAGTCGCGCAAACGCACCGGAACCGGACGACGCGACGGCGCCTCGCGGTTCCACTTGAGAAAGCCGGTCGTCTCACCCATTGTTGCTCTCCATCACTCGCTGCAACGTCTGCTCTTCGGAGAGGCCCTGACGACGTGACTCGTCCATCACGGCGAGCACTCGCTTGAAGTCACGCGGCATCACCTTGCGGAAGTGCGACACCTCGGCGTCCCACGCACCCAGGATCCGACCGCCCACCGCACTGCCGGTCTCTTCGGTGTGGGCCGTGATGGTGGTGCGCAGGAAGTCGACATCGGTCGTGTCGAGCGGTTCGAGGTCGACCAGTTCGTAGTTGACCTTGGCCGCGAACACTTCGTTCGGGTCGTACACGTACGCGATACCACCCGACATTCCGGCCGCGAAGTTGCGGCCGGTCGGACCGAGCACGACCACGCGCCCACCGGTCATGTACTCGCACCCGTGGTCACCGACGCCCTCGACGACTGCCGTGGCACCGGAGTTGCGAACGCAGAACCGCTCACCGACGAGACCGCGCAGATAGATCTCGCCACCGGTCGCGCCGTAGCCGATTACGTTGCCGGCGATCACGTTGTCTTCGGCCTCGAACGTGGCGTCGCGGTCGGGACGCACCACCAGTCGACCGCCCGACAAACCCTTGCCGAGGTAGTCGTTGGAGTCGCCTTCGAGACGCATGGTGATTCCGCGCGGCACGAACGCACCGAAACTCTGACCAGCCGAACCGCGGAAGTCGATCTGGACGGTGTCGTCGGGCAGACCCGCTCCCTTCCAACGACGGGTGACCGCATGGCCGAGCATCGTGCCGACCGTGCGGTTCACGTTGCGGATCGAGACCGCGAATCGAACGGCCTCGCCGTTCTCGATCGCCTTCTTCGAGCGAGCGATCAACTCGTTGTCGAGCGCCTCCGACAGACCGTGATCCTGAGCGACCGTCTGCCGGCTCGACTGGCCGTACGGGTTCTGAGCCGGCGCGAGGATAGGCGTCAGGTCGAGACCTTTGGCCTTCCAGTGCGCGACGGCCTGCACCGAGTCGATCACGTCACTGTGTCCGACCATCTCGGCGATCGAGCGGAATCCGAGCTGCGCCATGATCTCGCGCACTTCCTCGGCCACGAACTCGAAGAAGTTCACGACGAACTCGGGCTGGCCCGAGAAGCGCTTGCGCAATTCGGGGTTCTGCGTGGCCACACCCACCGGGCAGGTGTCGAGGTGGCAGACGCGCATCATGATGCAACCACTCACCACCAAGGGTGCGGTCGCGAACCCGAACTCTTCGGCTCCGAGCAACGCGGCGATCACGACGTCACGACCGGTCTTCATCTGACCGTCGGCCTGGACGACGATGCGGTCGCGCAAACCGTTGAGCATGAGTGTCTGCTGGGTTTCGGCCAGACCGAGTTCCCACGGTGCGCCCGCGTGCTTGAGCGACGTGAGCGGCGACGCGCCGGTGCCACCGTCGTGTCCGGAGATCAGAACGACATCGGCCTTGGCCTTGCTGACCCCGGCCGCCACGGTCCCGACGCCCACTTCGGCCACCAACTTCACGTGAACACGCGCCGACGGGTTCGAGTTCTTCAAGTCGTGAATGAGCTGCTTGAGATCCTCGATCGAATAGATGTCGTGGTGTGGTGGCGGGCTGATGAGGCCCACACCAGGTGTGGAGTGACGCGTCTTGGCCACCCACGGGTACACCTTGTGACCGGGCAACTGGCCGCCCTCACCGGGCTTGGCACCTTGGGCCATCTTGATCTGCAGATCGTCGGCGTTCACGAGGTACTCGCTCGTGACTCCGAATCGACCCGAGGCGACTTGCTTGATGGCCGAACGACGCTGCGGATCGTAGAGACGCTCGGGATCTTCGCCACCCTCACCGGTGTTGCTCTTGCCGCCGATCGAGTTCATGGCGATCGCCAGCGTCTCGTGCGCTTCGGCCGAGATCGAGCCGTAGCTCATGGCTCCGGTGGAGAAGCGCTTCACGATCTCCGACACCGGTTCGACCTCGTCGATCGGAACCGGCGTCCGCTGACCCGTCTTCAGATCGAAGAGGCCGCGCAACGTGGCGAGATTCCGCGACTGATCGTCGACGGCCTTGGTGTACTGCTTGAAGATGTCGTAGCGCTTCGCACGAGTGGCGTGCTGCAGGCGATACACCGTCTCGGGGTTGAAGAGGTGGAACTCGCCCTCACGACGCCACTGGTACTCGCCACCGAGATCGAGTTTGCGATGGGCCCGGTGCTCGGGGTTCTTCGGATGAGCCGTGACATGACGAGCCGACACTTCGGCCGCGATTTCGTCGAGACCGATTCCGCCCAGGCGACTCACCGTGCCGGTGAAGTACTCGTCGACCAGTTCGGAGCCCAGACCGATGGCTTCGAAGATCTGCGCACCGGTGTAAGACGCGACGGTGCTCACGCCCATCTTCGACATGATCTTCAGCACACCCTTGCCCGAGGCCTTGATGTACTTCTTCACGGCGGCGTGCGCATCGACTCCGCCCAGACCGTGCAGATCTTCACGGATCATGTCTTCGATCGACTCGAAGGCCAAGTACGGGTTCACGGCACCCGCGCCGAATCCGATGAGCAGAGCCATGTGGTGGACTTCGCGCGCGTCGCCGCATTCGACCACGAGTCCGGCCTGCGTGCGCTTCTTCTCGCGCACGAGATGATGGTGAACCGTCGCCGTCAACAACAACGACGGGATGGGCGCCAACGCTTCGTCACTGTTGCGATCGGACAGCACGATCACGCGAGCGCCGGCCTCGATGGCCGACGACACTTCGATGCGAATCTCGTCGAGCGCCGACTTCAGCGCCGCACCGCCACCCGAGACGCGATACAGACCCGACACGACGTGGGCGTGCAGTTCGGGGAAGGAGCCTTCGTCGTCGGCGTGGATGATGCGAGCCAATTCGTCGTTGTCGATGATCGGGAACGGCAGCACCAATTGGCGACAACTTCCCGGACCGGGCTCGAGCAGGTTGGCCTCGGGACCGATGGTCGATCCGACGCTCGTGACGACTTCTTCGCGAATGGCGTCGAGCGGCGGATTGGTCACCTGGGCGAACAACTGCTGGAAGTAGTCGAACAACAGACGCGGACGATCGGACAACACCGCGATCGGCGTGTCGGTGCCCATCGATCCGATCGGCTCGGCCCCGGTCTTGGCCATGGGCGCGAGGATGATCTTCAGTTCCTCGTGCGTGTATCCGAACACCTGCTGACGGCGCAGCACACTCGAGTGACTGTGCACGACGTGTTCGCGCTCGGGCAGATCGCCGAACGAGATGAGCCCCTCGCCGAGCCACTCCTGATACGGCTCGGCCGCGGCCAACTGCTGCTTGATCTCCTCGTCGTCGATGATGCGACCCTGGGCCGTGTCGATGAGGAACATGCGACCCGGCTGCAGACGACCCTTCTTCAACACGCGCGACTGATCGATGTCGATGACACCCACTTCGGACGCCATGACCACCAAACCGTCGTCGAGCACCCAGTAACGACTGGGGCGCAGACCGTTGCGATCGAGCAACGCTCCGATCAACGTTCCGTCGGTGAACGCGACCGAGGCCGGTCCGTCCCACGGCTCCATGAGCGACGAATGGAATCGATAGAACGCGCGCTTGGCGGCGTCCATGGTCTCGTGGTTCTCCCAGGCCTCCGGGATCATCATGAGCACGGCGTGCGGCAGCGACCGCCCGCCCAGATGAAGGAGTTCGAGGACCTCGTCGAAACTGGCCGAGTCACTTCCACCGGGTGTACAGATGGGGAAGGCTCGCTCGAGACCCGGAATGATCTGGCTCTTCAGCAACGCTTCGCGCGTGCGCATCCAGTTGCGGTTGCCCTGCACGGTGTTGATCTCGCCGTTGTGCGCGATGAAACGGTACGGGTGGGCCAACGGCCACGACGGGAACGTGTTGGTGGAGAAGCGGCTGTGCACCAGGGCCACCGCACTCTCGATGCGCTCGTCGGCCAGGTCGGGGTAGAACGCGCCCAACTGCGGTGTGGTGAACATGCCCTTGTAGACGATGGTGCGACTCGACAGCGACGGGAAGTACGTCTTCTGCTCGGCCGGCAACTCGTGTTCGATCCGCTTACGCGCCACGAACACCTTGCGATCGAGGGCGATCCCACTCGAACCAGCCGCATCACCGATGAACAACTGCTTGAACGACGGCATCACCTGGCGCGCACTCGCACCGAGACACGTCGGATCGACGGGAACCGAACGCCATCCGATCACGCGCAGGCCTTCGTCGGCCACGATCGACTCGATGGTCGCCTGAGCTTTCTCGGCGTACACCGTGTCGGCCGGCAAGAACGCCATGCCCACCGCGTAGGCGCCGGCGGCTGGCAACTCGAACGACACCACTCCGCGCAGGAAACGGTCGGGAACCTGGATGAGGATGCCCGCCCCGTCGCCGGTGTCGGCCTCGGCACCAGTGGCACCGCGATGTTCGAGATTGCAGAGCGCACCCAGGCCACGGGCGACGATGTCGTGCGACGCGCGACCATGAATGTCGGCCACGAACGACACACCACAGGCGTCGTGCTCGAAGCGCGGGTCGTACAGACCGTACTTGGCCGGGAGTCCGGCCTCGTTCAGGGGAATGTTCATCGTCATCTTTCTCGGGTCCACGAACACACTGGATGTGGCCCCCGGGACGACGCTGGCCCGAACGGCAAAACAAAGACTAGATGGAGGGTCGGGCCGACCCAACTGTTTTTCCGGCCCGATCAGGGGTGACGTGCGTCAGGACACGTCGACGAACTGGGCCGCCCGCTTCTCGAAGTTCGACATCACGGCCTCCGCCTGATTGGGTCGACCGATCAGCGAGCCGATCACACGACGTTCCTCGGCGAACTGAGCGGCCGCGTCGTGATTGGCCAAACGGTTGATCAGCACCTTGGCCCCGCGCACCGCGTCGGGGCTCCGCCCGGCGATTTCGGCGGCCATGGCCATGGCGTCGGCGTAGGGAGTGTCCGACAAGCGCGTGGCCAGACCCAAGTCGAACGCCTCGCGACCCGAGAACACCCGCGCGGTGAACACGAGCTCCTTGGCCACGTCGGGCCGCACCAGCTTCGACAGGGCGAGGGTTCCGGTCATGTCGGGAACCAGACCCCAATGGACTTCGCGCACCGACATCTGAGTCTCGGGATGCACGATGCGGATATCGGCTCCGAGCGCGATCTGGATACCGCCACCAAGCGCGTGTCCGTGCACCGCGGCGATCACCGGCACCGGCACCTCCTGCCACACCCACGACACCTGCTGGCCGAGATGGGTGATGCGACCTTCGGCCATGGTGCCCGGGCTGCCCTCGGCATTCGCCGCGTCCTTGCCACCACCGGCCATCTGCTGGAACGAACCGAAGTCGAGTCCGGCGCAGAACGACGAACCTTCACCCGACAGCACGACGACACGCAGACCCTTCTCGGTCTTCAGACGCTCGCCGGCTCGGGCCAACGCGAGGAACATCTCGTTGTCGAGCGCATTGCGCTTGTCGGCGCGGTTGAGACGGACATCGGCGATGCCCTCGGACAGAGTGATGGAAACGCGATTTTCGACGGCCATGAGATCATGTTGGCAGGTTCACGGGCTGGCAAACTCATCGTGTGCGCGTCCGATCAGCCGTCGACACGATCGCCGGTTCACTGGCCGCCCTCGGAGCGCTCGTCATCGCCGTCGTGCAGTTGCGTGACGGCGTGGTCCCGATCCTCGACACGGTCACGTACTGGAGCGGCACCGACGACCTCACCCGCGGCCACGTCTTCTCCACGACCTTGGCCCCGGCGTTCTCCAACTTCGACGCCATCGAGTTCCTGGCGCGGGGTGGGCGACTGCCGTTCGTCGACTTCCCGATCGGGTATCCGTTGGTGGCCGGTGTCATCGCTCTGGCGATCGGATCGTCGGCCGCCCTGGCCGTCCTCACGGTGATCGCGCTCGTTGCCCTGGTGGTTCTGGTCGTGCGCGGCGGCGGCATCACCGGGAGGCAACCGCTGCGAGCCGCGACGCTCGTCGTGGTGGCCATCGGAATCGTCACACTCCCCACCACTCGGTTGGTCACGCACGGAGCATTGTCCGAACCACTCTTCGCGGCCGCCGTCGTCGGCCTGGCGCTCGCACTCGCCTCGTACCGAACGAACGGCCGCTGGTGGCCGGTCGCCACGTTGGTGATCGTCGCATCGATGCTTCGTTTCATCGGCGGTCCCCTCGCCCTCCTCGCCGGCTGGGAACGTTTTCAGCGCACACGCCGACGAGGTGAGTCGATCGTCTGGACCATCGCTCTCATGGCACCCGCGCTCCTCAACATCGTTCTGGCTTCGACCGCGGGTGGCGGACACGATGCCGGTTGGCGAGGTGTCGAACGGCTCGACCTCGAACTCTTCGTTCGCTCGATCGGCGGTTGGTTCGATTCGTCGCAAGGTGATCTCACGCGCACCTACTTCGTCGATCGATCACCCGACTGGTGGTCGTGGCCACTCGCGATCGTGTGGATCGGTGCCCTCGTCTATTCACTGGCCGGTGTCATTCGGCGACGGAGCCGACTGAACGTCCGAGCCGAGTTCGCGTTGGCGGCGGCCGCGATCGTGACGGCCGGCCTGGTACTCGGTTTCCTCGGGTTCGATGCGTTGGCGGTCCCCGACAACCGACTCATGCTGCCAGCCGGCATCCTCACCATCTGCGCCCTCGTGTGGAGCGTGCCGAACACCACACGATGGGCAGCGGCGTCACTCGTGATCGCCCTCGGGTGGTTCGCCGTCGCCACGGCTCCCAGCGGGCTCGACCAACCGTTCACCGAACCATCGCGCACCGATCCGTACGACGCCATGATCGCCGGCTTCGACCCCGAGGCGATCGTGTCGAACGACGCCGACGGTATGCACTGGGCTACGGGCATCCCCGCGGTGTACGCACCGACTCCGGCGAAACCGCTCACGGGTGAGCGAGTCGACACCGCGCCGCTCTACGCCGAACTTCCGTGTGCGCTCGATCGGGCCAATGCGATCGTCGTGATCGTCGACACCGCCGAATTCTCGAGTGCCGATCAGGATGCACTCGACGCCGAAGTGGAAACCGGTCGCCTCGAATCGACCAGTCGGCCGGGTGCGACGATCTACTCGCCCGGCGCGATCGCCTGCGACTGACGACGAACCGACACGAGCCGGGTCATGGCCGTCGCGATCATCACCGTGGCGATCGGATCGAGCACGGTTCGGAAACGTGATTGCTCACCCAACTCGGCCACCGCGCCCACCAGAACCGTGAACACGACGATGAACGATCCGGTCAGATTCACCAGGTCGATCTCCCCGAGGCGACGGCGTCGCAACCACGTCACGAGCAAGACGAGTCCCCAGAGACCGATGCCGATGTACGCGAACGCGAGAGTCACCGAGAAGTCGGCCGGCGCGGCGAGCGATCCGTAGATGGGGGTTCCCCATCCCTCGGTCGACAGCACACCGCGATAGTCGATGCGGGCCACCGAGTACACGTCGTCGAGCACACGCATCACGACCGAATCGGATTCACTCGGCAACGTGGCCACCGCGATGGTCGTTCGCAACGACCACATCCGACCTTCCCACCACGCATCCGGATGCGCACGAATGACGGCCCACGCGTCGCGACCCGCTCGTTCGAACACGGGGATGTAGCACTCGTAGTTGAAGTTCGGGCTGGCGGCATCGGTTCGGCGCGTGGGTTCGGCCAGCGATCGGAACGAGTGCTCCGGCTCACAGGGCTCGACGTACGGGGCGTAGAGGTCGTAGGCACCGAATGGTCCGACCATCGCGATGTCCGACACCTCGCCGCGTTCGTACATCGATTCGAGGTCGTCACGATCGAGCACCGGGATCACCGCGCGCTGGAGGTTCATGCCGAACCAACTCGACAAGTTCGGCGTTCCGAACATGATCTGGTTCTTCACGATCCAGCCGCCGACGACGATGACCGGAACCAGTGCGATCAGCAACAACTGCCTGCGCACGAGGACCGAACGGAATCGCCACAGGATCGCCCCCAGGACGATCGCGGCGAACAGCGGGTGATAGAGACTGCGCGTCATCACCAGAACGGTCAGCACCGCGGCCAGCCACCCGATGCGGCGGGCCGGATTCGACGTGGTGCCCGCTTTGAGTGCGCTGGCCAGCGCGACCAGAACTCCGAGCAGCAGCGCGGCCACCGCGAGTTCGTAATTGGGTTCGAAGGCACCCTTCAACACTTCGGGGTGCAGCGTGGCCGCCACCGCGATGATCCACGCGGCCCGACGTCCGGCGCCAAGAATCTCGGCCAATCGCGCGGCCAGCGCGACCATCGCCAGCCCGATCACGAGCATCACGATCTGCAACGTGATCGCATCACTCCACGGCGACAACCAGGCCGGCACGCCGAGAACGAGATTCCACAACGGTGGCTGCACGTGCAGGTTCCAGGCACTGCGCAACGGATCGTTCGACAACACGTCCCACGGTGTGAGTTGCCAGCCGAATCCGAGATACGCGGTGCTGAACGCCACGCCGGTGAGAGCGACCACGAGATAACCCACCAGCCAGGTGAGGGCAGCCGGCACGGCCGCCGACGCACTCCACCACCGGCGGGCCGACGTCGCGATGCGATCAGTTGCCATGAACGGTCCGTATCGCGGCGTCGATCCAGTCGACCAATTCGGGTGCGTACTTCAGATCGATGTGCGCGCCATCGGGTCGCATCTTGGGCTCGAACTCGCCTCCCGGGTGAGCACGAACGGCCGCCGCGAAATCGGCGAACTCCACCCGATCGTCATCGGCGGCGATCGACTCGATTAGAGCGTTGTACGCATCGACGCGCACCCGATCGGATTCGTCGAACGGCGGCACCCCGGTTTCACCAGCCACGTACGGGGGGCGCACCGTCGGACTCGAAAACCACACGACTCGTGCTCCCGTCGACGCGACCACGTCGACGAACGACGTCATCTGCTCGGTGAGCCACCCGTCGTAGTCGGGCTCGCCGATGTGCGACCACCCGTCCGATCCCGGGAGGCGGCGATTCGAGAGGTCGGCGGTTCCTCCGACGATCACCACCAGATTGGGTTTGAACTTGGCGACGATCTGGGGCAACGCGTCACGCCATTCGGTGCAACCCTTGCGCGCGTCCTGTTCGACACCGAGGTACTCGATGGGCGTGTTCTCGCCGATACCGCAACCGACACCCGGGCTCGGCACCATGTTCACGCCGTTGGTCGCGGCCCACGACTCGAGACCGGCCGACAACACCCAACTCTGCGAGTCGCCCACCAGGAGCACGCGGGCCGGCAGCGACGGATCGACCGCCGAATCGGACGGCGCGTCGTCGGGAACCGCCGGGAGTTCGGCGATGATCGTTTGCTGCAACGCCAGGGCCGACTCGTCAAGGCTCGACAAGAGATCGCCGGCCTCGGCGCGTCGATCTCGGCCACCGATCACGACCGCCACACCCACCAAGGCGATCACGGCCAACCACACGTACAGGCGCCGACCCACCCACCGCACTCGGCGGCGCACCGGATCTTCGATGAATCGATAGATCGCGGTGACGATCAGAAGTGTGATGGCGGTCTTCAGGCAGAACGACCAGAAACGGTCGACGAGCACCCAATCGGTGCCGGGAACTCGCCACCGCGGAAACGACAAGTCGAGTCGCAGCGACTCCCACCACAAGAAGACCGGCCAGTGCACCAAGTAGATGGTGTACGTGGTGTGACCGGCCAGAGCGATCGGCCGCCACGACAGGAAGCGGCACATCCCCACGTTGGCGATGGAGTACGCGATGAGAACGAGAGTGATGAGGCCGTTCACCAGCACGGCCCACGGGAAGAAGCGATCGGCCCAGTCGTTGCGCCAGCCGACCTTCCACCACACCAGATAGGCGAAGGCCAGGAGCGGCCACGACGCCGCCGCGAACACCGGCTTGCGCAAGGTGTCGATGATGCGCGGGGCCATCTTCCACACCGACCAGAGCACCGCGAAGGCCGCGCCCAACAAGAACTCGGCCACCCGCACCTCGGTGGCGTAGTACGCGCACGACGAACCGTCGCACTGTGCCGAGAGGCCCGGCAACGCGTTCCAGAGCGGCCGGTGATCGCTGTAGTAGGCGCCGAGCGCGAAACCCACGGCCGCCAGCGACGACAGAACCGCGAAGAGCCGCCACACCGCCCGTCGATCGTGACGCGCCTTCATCATGAAGAGCACCAGCACCGGGAACACGAGGTACACCTGCTCTTCGAGCGACAGGCTCCACAGGTGCTGGAGTGGATTGCCCAGACCGAACAATCCGCCGTAGTCCTTGCCGGCCGCCTGCAAGTACACGTTCTCGAAATAGAAGAGTCCGCTCAACCATTCCCACGGGGCGAAGCGTCGACCCGAACCGGGGAACGCGGTCCATAGAACCGCGATGGCCAGCAGCACCACGAACGAGGCCGGGAAGAGTCGCCGCACACGTCGCTCGTAGAAGCTCGTCAACGAGACGGTGCCGGTGCGACCCCACTCGCCCACCATGAGTCGGGTGATGAGAAAACCCGACAGCGTGAAGAACATCGACACCGTGAGTTCGCCACCGGTGATCCACGTGATGCTGTGGTGATACAGCAGAACGATGAACACGGCGATGCCGCGCAAGCCGTCCAGACCGGGCAGGTGTTCAAGACGAGTG
Organism: Actinomycetota bacterium; assembly: GCA_016871355.1. GTDB lineage: Bacteria > Actinomycetota > Acidimicrobiia > Acidimicrobiales > Ilumatobacteraceae > Casp-actino8. Next base: position 23,118 of record VFZC01000006.1, on the reverse strand, counting down.
GACACCACACTCTCGGCCCGCACCGTCGACTGCTGCTGATTCATGCCGAGGCGAGGCTAGTTCTCGGGGCTGGAAGCGACCGCGAGGCACCCCGCTCCGTGACAGACTCGTGACGTGAGGGGTCACGTAGACGACGTCGATCTGACGACGCTCGAATCGGTTCAACGGCGCATTCTGTGGCTGGCCACGCGCATGATCGACCACGCCAACCACGATCGTCCGGCCGACGAGATCAAGGTCGGCGGCCACCAAGCGTCGTCGGCGTCGATGGTCTCGATCATGACCGCGCTGTGGTTCGCCCACTTGTCAGGTGAAGACAAAGTGGCCGTCAAACCGCATTCGTCGCCGGTGTACCACGCGATCAAGTACCTCACCGGAGAACTCGATCGTTCGTACCTCACGCGGCTGCGTCAGATCGGTGGACTGCAGGCGTATCCGAGTCGCACGAAGGACCCCGACGTCGCCGACTTCTCCACTGGTTCGGTGGGCCTCGGAGTCGTCGCGCCGCTCTTCGCCGCCGCCGCGCGGCGTTACGTCGAATCGCGCTTCGGTCCCACCAGTGCGACCGGCGCCCGGTTCATCGCCTTGGCCGGTGACGCCGAACTCGACGAGGGCAACGTGTGGGAAGCCATCACGGATCCGGCACTCCAAGGCCTCGGCAACGTCACCTGGATCGTCGACACCAATCGTCAAAGCCTCGATCGCGTGATCCCGGGTCAGAAGATCAAGAAGTTGATGGAGTTCTTCGACGGTGCGGGCTGGCACGTGGTCGAAGCCAAGTACGGCCACCGACTACGGACCGCTTTCGCTCGACCCGGCGGCGACGCGTTGCGCGCGCACATCGATCAGATGTCGAACGAGGAGTACCAGTCGCTCTTCCAGTTCACCGGAGCCGAACTCCGGCGACGCTTCCTCGTCGGTGCCGACCAGACCGTCGAACGATTCCTGGCCGACTACACCGATGGAGAAGTCGCTCCGCTCGTGCAGAACCTCGGCGGCCACGACCTCTCGTGTCTGATCGAGAGTTTCCGCGCTTGCGATGCCGTGACCGATCGACCCAGTGTCGTGTTCGCCTACACCGTCAAAGGTTGGGGTTTGCCCATCGCCGGCGATCCACTCAACCACGCCGCGCTGCTGAGCCGCGAGCAGATCGACGAGTTCCGCCGTTCGCTCGGACTCGACGCGACCATCGAATGGGACCGCTTCGATCCGAACTCGCCCGAAGGTCGGATGTGTGCGTCGACGGGTGGCGAACTCAACAATCGCCCGCTCGCCGAGCGACCGCGTTTGCCGATTCCGCACGAAGTGGGCGGTGGCGCAACCAAAACGGCCAGCACCCAGGAAACCTTCGGGCGCCTGCTCGTGCGCTTGGGTGAAACACCCGAACTGCTCGAACGAATGATCACCACCTCGCCCGACGTGAGCGTGAGCACCAACCTGGGCGGCTGGATCAACAAGACCGGCGTGTTCAATCCCGACGAACCGCAGGACTTCCTCGGCGAAGGACGTCTCCTGCGCTGGAAGCAGACGGCGGCCGGACACCACATCGAACTGGGCATCAGCGAGATGAACCTGTTCTTGATGCTGCACGCGCTCGGGCTCGGTCACGATCTGCACGGCCAACACCTCTTGCCCATCGGCACCGTGTACGACCCGTTCGTGTGCCGCGGGCTCGACGCCCTCATCTACGCGCTCTACAACGGTGCGCGTTTCGTGGTGGTCGGAACACCGGCCGGCGTGACACTCGCACCCGAGGGCGGCGCGCACCAGAGTTCGATCACACCCTCGATCGGCCTCGAACTGCCCGGACTCACCTACGCCGAACCCGCCTACGCGACCGCGCTCGACTGGTTGCTCTGCGACGGTCTCGCGCGTCTGGCCCAGGTCGACGGCGACAGCCTGTATCTGCGTCTGTCCACCCGTCCGATCGATCAATCACCGTTCGCCGACGCGAGCGCGCGTCTGGGTGCCGACGAATTGCGTCGTCAGGTATTGCGCGGCGGCTACCGCCTGCGCGAACCGCGACACGCGGCCGATGTGGTGATCGCGACCTGTGGGCCGGTCGTGCCCGAAGTGTTGCGCGCCGCCGAGTCGTTAGCCGACGAAGGTGTGGAAGCGGTCGTTCTCGATCTCACCAGTTCCGATCGCCTCTATCGCGAGTGGCGCGGTGGATTGCGCGACTCGGCGCGTTCGGCTCGTCGCGCGACGACCGAACATCACCTGGCCGAACTCATTCGCAGCGACGAACGCTCACTGCCGATCGTGACCGTGCACGACGCCGCCAGTCACCACTTGGCCTGGTTGGGCGGAGTCTTCGGTACCCGAGTGTTCCCGGTGGGCGTCGACGCCTTCGGGCAGTCGGGCACCATCGCCGATGTGTACGGATTGTTCGATCTGCAACCGGCGCAGATCGTCAATGCGGCGCTGTCGGCGCTCGCCTGATCAAGCGTTCGATCACTCGACCAGACGCAGACCCGATGGTGCGATCGAGGGTTCGGCCTGGGGGAGATCAACCACGAACTCGGTGCGGTGAGCCGGGAAGACGTGCTCGGACAACAGAACCGATCGACCCGATGTGTCGGTGGTGGTGCGCGAGCAACGCAACACCGGCGAGCCCAGCGGAATCTGCAACAGTTCGGCATCGTCGGTGGATGCCGCATCGGCACCGATCGTCTGCACCGCACCTTTGAGCGGCACGTTCAAGAGTTCGTAGAACGGCGAACGTTCGACGTCGGCTCGCGACAGGTTCTGCGCCAAATCGGCCCGACACCACACGGTCACCAACGCGAAGGGTTCGCCGTCGGCCAAGTTGAGTCGGCGAACCCGCAACACGTTGTCGGTTCCGAGGATCTGCTTCACGCGACGCGTGGCCCGCTCGAACGCGAATTCGAGCACCCGTCGTTCGGGATGAATGCCACCTTCGGCCAGTTGCGATTCGATGGTGGCCAGTCGGCCCAGACTCTGCTGCAGTGGTGCCGCGGCCACGAACCAGCCGAAACCCTGTCGAGCGTCCAACAGGTTCTCGTCGCGCAGGGTCTCGAGGGCGCGCCGAACCGTCACGCGACTGGCGTCGAATTCATGGCCCAGATCGGCCTCGGAGGGCAGCAGCCGACCGGCCGCGTAGGTGCCGTCGACCACGCGCCGACGCAGTTCGTCGGCGATCGTCCGATACCTGATCTCCCGCACACTTGTATCATACTTGTCCTATGAGCGCCGTGACTGCCGGGACCCCCATCGACCTCGTCAACAACGTGTACGCCTCGCTGTCCGAGCGCGTCGGCATCGGCCGCCAGCGCCTCGGACGGCCGCTCACCTTGGCCGAGAAGATTCTCATCAACCACCTCGTCGACCCGAAGACGCAGGAGATGGAGCGCGGTGCGAGTTACGCCGACTTCAATCCCGATCGCGTCGCGATGCAGGACGCCACTGCACAGATGGCGCTGTTGCAGTTCATGACGGCCGGCCTGCCGCGCACACTCGTGCCGAGCACCGTGCACTGCGATCACCTCATCCTCGCCAAGGTGGGCGCCAAGATCGACCTCGGCGTCGCGATCGACGACAACCGCGAGGTGTACGACTTCTTGAAGTCGGTGTCGGCCAAGTACGGCATCGGTTTCTGGGGCCCGGGTAGCGGAATCATCCACCAAGTCGTGCTCGAGAACTACGCCTTCCCGGGCGGCATGATGATCGGCACCGACAGCCACACACCCAACGCCGGCGGACTCGGCATGGTCGCCATCGGTGTTGGCGGCGCCGACGCGGTCGACGTGATGACCGGCTTCCCCTTCAACGTGAAGTGGCCCAAGGTCATCGGTGTCAAGCTCACCGGAACTCTCTCGGGATGGTCGTCACCCAAGGACATCATCCTCGAAGTCGCGCGCGTGCTCACGGTCGAAGGCGGCACCGGCGCGATCGTCGAATACTTCGGACCCGGTGCCGACAGCATCTCGGCCACCGGCAAGGCCACGGTGTGCAACATGGGTGCCGAGATCGGCGCCACCTGTTCGGTGTTCCCGTACGACCACAACATGGCTCTGTACTTGAAGGCCACCGGTCGCGAAGACATCGCCGATGCCGCCGACGAGGTGGCCGTCGATCTGCGTCCCGATGACGGCGCGCACTACGACCAGGTCATCGAGATCGATCTCGATCAACTCAAGCCGCTCATCAACGGTCCGCATTCCCCCGACCGCGCACACAAGATCGGCAAGGCGGTCGGCGACGCCGCGCGCGAGAACGAGTGGCCGCTCGACGTGTCGGCTGCGCTCATCGGTTCGTGCACCAATTCGTCGTACGAAGACATCACCCGCGCCGCGTCGATCGCCCGTCAGGCCGCGGCCAAGGGTTTGCGTGCACAGTGCGAACTGCTCATCAGCCCAGGCTCCGAACAGATCCGCGCGACCATCGAGCGTGACGGCCTGATGGCCGACCTCGAAGCGGTTGGAGCCACGGTTCTCGCCAACGCGTGCGGCCCGTGCATCGGCCAGTGGGAGCGCGCCAAGGCGGTCACCGACAAGCCCAACAGCATCGTCAACTCGTTCAATCGCAACTTCCCCAAGCGCAACGACGGCTCGGCCAACACACTGAGCTTCGTCACGTCTCCCGACACCGTGATGGCCATCGCCTTGGCCGGCCGCCTCGACTTCGATCCGACGGTCGACACCATCACGGCACCCGACGGCACGCACGTGAGGCTCGACCCGCCGGTGGGCGAAGTGCTGCCCAACCGCGGTTACGACCCGGGCTCGAACACGTTCACCGCTCCGCCGGCCGATGGCTCGGGTGTCACGGTCGCCGTGAGCCCCACCAGCGATCGTTTGCAGTTGCTCGAGCCGTTCCCGGCCTGGAACGGTCAGGACTATCTGGGCCTCCCGGTGCTCATGAAGGCGCAGGGCAAGTGCACCACCGACCACATCTCGGCCGCCGGCAAATGGCTCACCTACCGCGGTCACCTCGAGAACATCTCGGGCAACTTGTTCATCGGCGCGGTCAATGCGTTCTCGGGTGCGGTCGGCGAAGGCAAGGACATCACCGACGGCGGCACTCGCTCGTACCCCGACATCGCCAAGCGTTACAGCCAGGCCGGCATTCAGTGGTGCGCGATCGGTGATCGCAACTACGGCGAGGGTTCGTCGCGCGAACACGCGGCCATGGAACCGCGCTTCCGCGGTGGTGTGGTGATCTTCGCTCGTTCGTTCGCGCGAATCCACGAGACCAACGTGAAGAAGCAGGGGCTCCTGCCGCTCACCTTCGCCGATCCGAACACGTACGAACTCATCGGCGAGGACGACCGCATCAACGTGTTGAACCTTCCGCCGGTGCCGGGCCGGAACGTGAAGTGTCAGATCGTCAAGCCCGATGGCTCGATCGTCGACTTCGAGGCGCTCCACACGTTCAGTGACGAACAAGTCGAGTGGTTCAAGGCCGGTTCGGCCCTCAACATCGTTCGCGCGAAGGTAGCCGGAAGCCGCTGATGAATCTGCGCGAAGCACTGCGGTCGACCGCGGCCATTCGCGCCTTCACCGATCGCCCCGTCTCCGACGAGACGATCGCGGCCGTTCTCGATGACGCTCGTTTCGCGCCGAGCGGCGGCAACCGCCAGCCGTGGCGCATCGCAGTGGTGAAAGATCACGCGGTGCGTCGCTCACTCGCCGACGCCATGCAACCGGTCTGGAACGACTACATGGTGGCCACCGCGGCCGGCCACACTCCATTCACGGCCGTACCACCAGCGGGTTACACACCGCCCACCGATCGACCGCCGCACGCGCCCAACCCGCTGCTCACCAACATCGAATCCATTCCCGTGGTGCTGGCCGTGGCGGCCGACCTGTCACGCATCGCGATGATGGACAAGGACCTCGACCGCCCGGCCGTGGCCGGCGGCGCTTCCATCTATCCGTTCTGCTGGAGCATCTTGTTGGCCGCCCGTGAGCACGACCTCGGCGGCGTGATCACCACCTTCGCGACGCGTGTCGAGCCGATCACCGGTCCGATCCTCGGATTACCGGCCGATCACGCCTTGGCCGCCGTGATCTTCCTTGGTCATCCCGAGCGGCGACCCACCCGGTTGAAGCGTTCACCCGTGGTCGCCACGGTCGATCGTTTCGACGGACCCCCGCTCTCGTACGATTGATTCGTGCGCACGGGTCTGCTCTCCCTCGGTGATGTGATCCGTGATCCGATCACCGGCGAGCTGCGCACGCCTGCGCAACGCCACCGCAATCTCGTCGATCAGGCGGTGTGGGCCGAGGCGGCCGGCTTCGACACGATTCATTTCGGCGAGCACCACTTCAGCCGCTACATCATGTCGTCACCGCAGGTCGTGCTCGCGGCGGCGGCCGAACGCACCACCACTCTGCGTCTCTCCACCGGAGTGACGCTGGCGGCCAATCTCGATCCGGTGCGTGTGGCCGAGGATTACGCGACGGTCGACGCCATCTCCAACGGACGCATCGAACCGTGTTTCGGCCGCGGCACGTTGTTCCCCGACGTGTACTCCGAATTCGGCCAGGACGAAGCCTGCGCATCCGAACGTTTCGCCGAGAGCCTCGAATTGATCGTGCGGCTGTGGTCGGAAGAAGACGTCACCTGGACCGGCAAATATCGTGCACCCCTTCATCACGCCACCGTTCACCCGCGGCCGACACAAACTCCTCGTCCGCCGATCTGGGTCGGCGCTGGTCTCAGCATCGACAGCGTCGATCTGGCCGCCCGCCTGGGCTGCTGGCTCATGCTCCCCTCGGTGTTCGGCGTGTGGGAGATGTTCAAGCCGGCGGTCGAGCACTACGAAGCGGCCTGGACGAAGTACGGCCACGATCCGTCGCAACGGCGCATCGGTGCGATCTCTCACTTCGGAGTCGCGCGCACGTCACAGGAAGCCCACGCGCGATTCCGTCCGCGTTACGAGGCGTACTGGGGTGAACTCTCGAAGTGGACGAGCGAGAGCGCGCAGCGCGCCGGTCGCGAACCGCGCCCGTTCCCGATTCCGACGTACGACACGATGACGTCGTCGATCGCCATCTGCGGATCACCGGCCGAAGTTCTCGAGCGATTCGCGGTGGCCCGCGAGACTCTGCACCTCGACACGCAACTGGTCATGCTCGACATGGGCGGAATGCCCGACCGCGAGTTGCGCGATTCGTTCGATGTTCTGGCCAGCGACGTGTTGCCCGCACTGCGCGCAGCCTGAGGCGCGCCCACTGCGGAGATCTCAGTCGGTGCCGGGACGACGCGCGGTTTCCTTCTCCGGATCGCCCTTGTAACCAGGCGGATACGTGAGTCGGAGTTCGGTCTCCGACGGAACGCGCGTCATCCGCGCTTCGGCCGGCAGCAGCCCGCTGATCGCGGTCATGATCTTCTTGGTGGCCGGCGCCGGCGTCTTGCCGCCGATCTTGAACGGTTCGCCCACACGAATGCGGACGAGCGGCGGATTCACCACGTTCAACAAGTTGGGCAAGCGCGATGAGCGGGGCCACACCTTCTCGGTACCCCACAACCCCACCGGAACCACTGGCGCCTTCGTGAGGATGGCCAACCGCGCCGCACCCCAACGGCCCTTCAGCGCCGGATCGAAAAAGGCCGGTCCGCGCGGAATGGTCCCTTCGGGCATGATCGCCACGACTTCACCGGCCAGCAGAGCATCGGCCGCAGCCATGAGCGGTTCGTCGCTGCCGGTTCCGCGTTCGACACGAATACCGCCCAATGCAGTGGCGAGTTGTCCGATGATCGGTGCGTCGAACACTTCTTTCTTGCCCAGTGCGCGCACCGGACGTCCGGCCCGCGCGACCGTGACGGCCATGGCGAAGATGTCGAAGTACGAACGGTGGTTACCACAGATGATGGCCGGACCGTCGGCCGGAATGTTCTCGGTGCCTTCGATGTCGAACTTGGCGAACGGAATGAACTGCGGACGCGCCAACTCGAGGAGCAACTTCTGCAGTTCCATGTTGACCACGGGAACCTTGGCCACACCCTTGGGCAGATCGAAATGCAGAACCGGCCACCGGCGGGCCGCGGCCACGACAGCCAGACGCGGATCGGGGTTCACCGCGTGCGGGAAAGCAACCGCCGACAACAATGGAACGTCGAACACCGAGTCGGAATACGCGTACGATTCGCCGAGATCGACGTCGTTCTGGCCGGCCCATTCGCGAACCGCTTCGAGTTTTCCGCTGTTCCACACGAACGGTCCGTCGATGGTTCCGTCGTAGGTGCCGTCCTTCGACACTCCGTAACGCGTGGCAACGAGATCGTCGAACTTCAACAAGTCGGCCAACGGCTTCACCAAGTCGTACGGCGTCGTGGTGGCGATAACGAGTTTGCGACCAGCGGCCCGATGTTCTTCGATCACCTTCAACGCGTACGGCGGAACCATGTCGCGCAATTGCTTCGCCGCCACCTTGGCGGCCGCGCGCACATCGGCGCGCTTGCGTCCACGCGACAACGCGGCGGCCTGACGAGCCAGTGCCATCGACGGCAGCGTTTCGCCCACGCGGTTGAAGATTTCGAACAACGCCTTCTCACCGGGCAGAGCTCGCGACGTGACACCGGCCGCCCGCATCGCATCGGAGTACACCGCTCCGGACGCGCCCGTGATGAGCGTGCGATCGAGATCGAAGATGGCCGCCGCTGTCACGAGGCGAACGGTACCGCTGAACGGGAGAGGCCCCACGTGGGGGACGTGGGGCCTCTCAACCTGAGATCCCTGTGGCGCTGGGGGATGGCCACTGGGGGATCGTTCGCGTAGATGGGGGGACATCCACGTCGTATGTACGAAATAGTATGCACGTGAATAGGTGACCGTTCAAGCCGATAGATGAGATTGATAGTATCATTTTTAGAGATGGATCTGCGCCAGATCTCCACCCTCGTGGCCATCGCCGACCACGGTTCGTTCTCGGCCGCCGCCCGAGCCCTCTACACCGTTCAATCCAACGTCTCGGCCCATATCGCCCGGCTCGAGCGTGAATTGGGGGTCACTCTCATCGACCGGGCCTCGGGTCAGGTGACCGACGAAGGCGCCCTGGTCATCGAACGGGCCCGGCGCATCCTGCGCGAGGTCGACGACATCTCGGCCGACCTGGCCGCCCTCGACGACGTGATCTCGGGCGCCACCCGCATCGGCGTGATCGGCACCACGGCGCGCTGGCTCATGCCGGCCTTCCTCACCACGCTGCGTACTCAGTACCCGGCCGTTCGACCCACCATTTCCGACGGCGGAACCTCGACCCTCGTTCCTCGCCTCGTGGCCGGCCAGCTCGATGCCGCGATCGTCCACTTGCCCGTCGACGATCCCGAACTCACCGTCGAGCCGTTGTTCGCCGAAGATCTGATTCTCCTGGTGCCCAAAACGCACTCGCTCTTCGGTCGCGACGCGGTGGGCATCGTCGAACTCGCCGAGCACCCGATCCTGCTTCCGCCACGTTCGTCGCAATTGCGTCGCATCATCAACCGCGCCGCCGAATCGCACGCTGTCACGCTCTCGGCCCAGGCCGAGATCGACGGTGTTCGCCTGATGGCGTCGCTCGCCTTCGAAGGTTTCGGTGCCGCCGTGGTGCCGGCCACCGCGGTACCCAAGTGGTTGTCGGGTGATTTCCAGCGCATCGAGGTGCCCGAACTCCCCCGCCGCGTGGTGGGTTGGGTCCAGCGACGTCGACCGCGTCCCGGACCACCCACTCGAGCCGCGCTCGACACCGTGCGCGAACTCGTGGCCCGTCGCGGCAAGCGTCAGCCCGGCGTATACGTGGGTACCGACGCGTTCCCCCTCAAACCCACCTGAGACCTACGCTCACGGCGTGGGCCCGGTCGCGCTGATCTCTCGGATACCCGGAGCCGCTTGCGCCGAGGTGCGATCGCTCGGCGATCGACGTGTCGTGTGGGTCGACGTCACCTCCGAAGTGCACAAGGGTGCGCTGTCGTACGAAGCGTCGAGTGTGATCGAAGCGGCTACGCGCACCGCCACTGATCAGTTGCTTCCGTTCGTGGCCGTGATCGCATCGTCGGGAGCCGAGATTCGCGACGGGTTCTCGGCGCTGCACGCCTGGGGTCTGGCCGCGCGCGCACTCACCGACTGCTCGGGCCGCGTACCGACGGTCATCATCGTCGACGGTCCGGCCGTGTCGGGACCGGCTCTGCTGCTCGGCATCGTCGATCACGTGATCATGACCGAATCGTCGTACGCGTTCGTGTCGGGTCCCACCATGGTCGCCGATTTCACCGGCGTCACCGTCGACAACGACGAACTCGGCGGCACGGCCACCCACGGACGTCATACGGGCGCGGCCACACTGGTGGCGAGCGACCTCGACGCCGCGGTCGCACTGGCCGAACAACTCCTCTCGTACGTCCCCGATCACTGCGACGACGAGCCACCCACGTTCGCGACCGATGACGATCCGCAACGTTCGGTTCCCGAAGCCGGCGAGGTGATTCCGGTCGTGTCGACCGGCAGTTACGACGTGCGCAACGTGATTCGGGCCGTGTTCGACGATGGCGAATTCTTCGAATTGCGCGCGCGTTGGGCCGCCAACGTCGTGACCGGCTTCGCAACCTTGTCGGGACGACCAGTCGGCATCGTCGCCAACCAACCGATCGTGTTGGCGGGAACCCTCGACATCCCGGCTTCTCAGAAGGCGGCCCGGTTCGTGGCATTCTGCGATGCGTTCAACATTCCGATCGTCACGCTGGTGGACACACCCGGCTTCTATCCCGGCAAGGACCTCGAATGGCGCGGCATGATCCGCCACGGCGCGCAGTTGGTGTTCGCCTACGGCCGAGCCACCGTGCCGCGCATCTGCGTGATCTTGCGCAAGAGCTACGGCGGCGCCTACATCGTCATGGACTCCAAGAAGATGGGCAACGATCTGTGCTTGGCCTGGCCGTGGGCCGAGTTGGCCGTCATGGGGGCCGGTCAGGCCGCCGCCATCCTCCAGCGTCGCGCCACCCCCGACGAACGCGCCGCGTTCGAAGCCGACTACACCGAGCGCCTCCTCAATCCGTACGTGGCCGCCGAGCGTGGGTTCGTGGATGCCGTGATCGAACCAGCCGACACCCGGGCCGTGATCTCGGCTGCCCTCGACGCCCTGATCGACAAGCGCGAACGGCTACCTGGACGCAAGCACGACAACACGCCGCTCTGACCCGCGGTGACTCGCGGTGACCCGCGGTGACTCGGCGTGACTCGGCGTGACTCGGCGTGACTCGGCGTGAATCTCGGGCTGAATCCCAGGGTGAGTCCCGGCTCGTGCGGCTAGGAGCGAAACCCACTTCGGTGGTTATCCTCGTCCTTCGGGGAGAAAGCCCCACCACATATCCACGGTCCGAACAACGGACCTCACGATCAAGGGGACGAGCAAGGTGCCCGACACCATCACGATCATCGACGACCGTACTGGCAAGAAGGTGACGGTCCCCATTCAGGGTGGCACCATCCCCGCCTCGGCCGTTCGCGAGCTCGATCCGCAGCTCTTCATCTACGACCCGGCCTACATGCAGACCGCGGCCTGCAAGAGCGCCATCACCTTCCTCGACGGTGACGCCGGCATCCTGCGGTACCGCGGCTACCCCATCGAGCAGTTGGCCGAGAAGTCGACCTACCTCGAAGTGGCGTACCTCCTCCTCAACGGCGAGCTGCCCACCAAGGATCAGCTCCCGAAGTGGACGCACGACGTGACGCACCACACCTTCATCCACGAGAACATGCGCAAGCGTTTCGTGGACGGGTTCCATTACGACGCCCACCCGATGGGCATGTTCGTGTCGTCGCTCGCCGCCCTCGGCACCTTCTACAACGACGCCAAGGACATCGAGTTGAAGGAATCGCGCGACAAGCAAATCCTGCGCCTCATCGCCAAGACGCCCACGCTGGCCGCCATGGCTTACCGCTTCTCGGTCGGTCTCCCCTTCGTCTATCCCAACAACGATCTGTCGTTCCCGGCCAACTTCCTCAACATGATGTGGAAGGTCGGCGAGTACGAAGTCGATCCGCGCCTCGAGCGCGCGATGGACGTGCTCTTCATCCTGCACGCCGACCACGAGCAGAACTGTGGCACCACCGCCATGCGCGTCACCGGTTCGAGCCACGCCGATCCGTATTCGTCGGCCGCTGCCGCTGCTTCGGCTCTCTACGGTCCGCTGCACGGTGGCGCCAACGAAGCCGTGGTGCGGATGCTCGAAGAGATCGGCAGCGTCGAAAACGTTCCAGCGTTCATCGCCGACGTGAAGAGCGGCAAGGGCGGTCGCCTCATGGGCTTCGGCCACCGCGTCTACAAGAACTACGACCCGCGAGCCAAGATCATCAAGAAGACCGCCTACGAGGTCTTCGAAGTGACCGGCAAGAACCCGTTGCTCGACGTGGCTCTCAAACTCGAAGAGAGCGCGCTCAGCGATCCGTACTTCGTCGATCGCAAGTTGTACCCGAACGTCGACTTCTACTCGGGTCTCATCTACCAGGCGCTCGGCTTCCCGGTGGCCATGTTCACCGTGCTGTTCGCGATTCCGCGCACGGCCGGCTGGCTCGCGCACTGGCAAGAACTGCTCATCGACAAGGAGCAGAAGATCAGCCGTCCGCGTCAGTGGTACACGGGTTCCGAGACCCGCGACTACGTGCCGATGTACGAGCGGTGACCGAGACTCTCGAAGTCGATCCTCGGGCGCCCCGCGCGCCACTTCCCACCCCACCACGAATCGTCGGCGCTATCGCCGGCCTTCTCGCTGGCTTGTGCTCGGTGTGCGTGGGCATCCTCGTCACCGCCCTCGGCAACACCGCGTCGCCCATCGACACCGTGGGAAGTTCGTTCATCGATCGCGTGCCGCGCTGGCTCAAGAACCTGGCTATCGATCTCTTCGGTACCAACGACAAGACCGCGTTGCGCGTGGGCATCTGGATCGTGTTGGCCGTAGTGGCCACCGCACTCGGTACCACGCGACGGTGGTCGGCCTACGCGTGGGGAACGATTCTGTTCACGATGCTCGGTCTGGCCAGTGCGGCCGAGCGGACCGGCACCACCACGTGGTCGTACGTCGGACCCGTCGTCGGTGCGGTGGCCGGTATCGCATCGTTCGTCGTGCTCATGCAGTCAGGCACTCGCCACTGGTTCGCGCGCCGTCGGCCCACCGAGTCGGTGGCTCCGCTCGGATTCGATCGTCGACAGTTCGTGGGCGCCGCCGGTGCCGTGAGCGCGGTGGCTCTCGCTTCCGGTTTGGTCGGACGTTCGCGCCAGAACGATCGCGTGCGCCGTATCGAGTCGCAACGCCCATCGGCGCTACCGGGCGTCGACGACACCGTCGACGTGCCGAACACCGACGGCTTCCACCCCACCGAACCGTTCTTCACACCCAACGACGACTTCTACCGCATCGACACCGCGATGTCGTTCCCGACCGTCGATCGTGATTCGTGGTCGTTCACCATCGACGGTCTGGTCGAGACACCGCTCACGCTCACCTACGCCGACTTGCTCGCGTTGCCCCAAGTCGAGCGACCGGTCACGTTGTGTTGCGTGTCGAATCCGGTGGGCGGACCGTTCATCGGCACCGCCAGGTGGCAAGGGGTTCTGCTCAAGGATTTGCTCGATCGCGTGGGTGTCCTCGACGGTGCCGAGCAAGTGTTCAGCACGAGCCTCGACGGCTGGACGTGCGGGTTCCCGGTGGAGGTCGCGCTCGACGGTCGCGACTGCATGGTGGCCATCGGCATGAACGGCGAACCATTGCCACTCGAACACGGTTTCCCGGCTCGCCTCGTCGTGCCTGGGTTGTATGGCTACGTGTCGGCCACCAAGTGGCTGGCGCGCATCGAACTCGCCACCTGGGATCGCGAGGGCTATTGGGTTCCGCTCGGTTGGTCGCGCCTCGGTCCGGTGAAGACGCAGTCACGCGTCGACGTGCCACGGCATCGCGAGAAGGTGGCCCCCGGTCGCATCACGATCGCTGGTGTGGCGTGGGCGCAGCACACCGGGATCGAGAAAGTGGAAGTGCGTGTCGACGACGGCCCGTGGCGAGAAGCCGAGCTCGGCAACGACGTGAGTGACGACACCTGGCGGCAATGGATCATCGAATGGGACGCCACACCCGGGCGTCACGTGGTGCAGGTTCGCGCCACCGACAAGGACGGCGAGACGCAAACCGACGTGGTGCAAGACGTCGCACCCGACGGTGCCACTGGTTGGCACACGCGAACGTTCGAGGTCACGAACTGACGCGACAGGCCGACACGGCCAGGCGGCCATCGACCAAGCAGCCCGACGTACGCATCTCGTCGATGGTTCGGGCGTACACCTCACGAATGCGCGGGATCAACGACTCGCGGGCCAACATCTCGCCGAACGTGGCGTCGAGATGCGTGCCATCCGGACGTTGAGCACGTCCCTCGTCGGATATCGGGTCGGCCAGCAAGTCGGCGTACGGAACCACCGCCACCGAATGCCAACGCTCGTCCCACGCCCGCATCACCGAGTTCCAGGCCGCCCGCGGTTCGGCGGTGTCACCGTTCATCATGGGGTTGTCGCCCACGATCGGAGACTCGAGGACCAACACCGGCACACCTCTGAACGCCAGAACGTCGTTGACCTTCTCGATGAATCGATCGAGATCGGCCCGATACCGCTCAGTGCCCACCGCCACTCGCTCGTCGGAGTCGAGCGGTCGGTAGTCCCATTGGTTGGCCACGCTCACCACGATCACGAGCGCGTCGATGTCGGCGGCGTGATCAGCAACGGTCAGAAGGTTGTCGGGGCAGTACTCGGTGTCCTGGTTCTGGTCGATACGCCTGAACACTTCACTCACGTTGACGAGCGGACAGCCGATGACCGCGCCCGACACCACGCCCAGTCGGCCGTCGGCGCCGTTCGACAAAGCCAAGGCCACGTTCTCACCACTCGAGTCGCCGATCACCAGGAGGTTCTTCAGGTCACTTGGTGCAGCGGGAGTCGACTGGTCGGAAGTCGGCTCCCCCGAACTCGTCTCCGACGACGGAGCCACGGTGGACAGCACTTTGGGAACCACATCGATCGTGGCGGTGCCGGGTGCGGCCAGGACGACCAACGGGATCGTCACCGCGGCCGCCACTCCGGCCACGAACGATGTGAAGGCCACGCGCGAATTCACGAGCCGAGTGCGCTGACGAATGGGCATCTCGACGACGCGATACGACAGAGCGGCCACCGCGAACGTGACAGCCAAGCGCACCGCGAACAACGGCACCGGGTCGAGATCGAGACGATCGCCGTCGAGCCACACGTACACCGGCCAGTGCAACAAGTAGAGGCCGTAACTGATGCGGCCCACGTACACGAGCGGACGCCACGACAACACGGTGCGGAGCACTCCGGGCACGATTGCGCCGGCACACAACGCCGCGCTCGCCAGCGCCACCGCGGTGAGGCCGCCCGACACGAGCCACGCACTGTCGAGGTCGACGAACCGGCACAACGACACGAACGCCACCAGCGCGATCGGACCGACGATCGCTCGTGGTCGATTGATCGTGAGTGCCCACCGTTCGAGACGTGGGCCGAGCAAACAGGCCAACGCCGCGCCGACGAAAAGTTCGGACGCCCGGGTGTCGGTTCCGTAGTAGATGCGGTCGAAACCGTCGGATGCGATCGCGATGGCGAACGATGCGGCGGCACCGACGGCGAACATCACGCCGATTCCTCGGCGCCTCAACCCGAATCGAGCCGCGACGACCACCGCGATCGGAACCAACAGGTACAACTGCTCTTCGATCGACAGCGACCACATGTGTTGCAGCGGGCTGGCGTTGGCAAAGATCTCGGCGTACGAGTTGTCGGCCGCGATCGCTCGCCAGTTGGCGACGTACGTGGCCGCCGCCACCGCGTCGCCACGAATGCGACCCTGTTCGAGCGACGACGACAACCACGACGCCAAGCCGACCACGGCCACGATGGTGACGGTCGCGGCCGGAGCCAGTCGGCGCAGTCTTCGCGCCCAGAACGCGCGCAACGACACCGCACCACTTCGTTCGAGTTCGCTCACCAGCAAGTTGACGATGAGGTAACCCGACAGCGTGAAGAACAGTGAGACGCCCAGGAATCCACCCGGCAACCAACTCTGTTCGGCGTGGAAGACGAGCACCGCCAACACGGCCACGGCGCGGACTCCGTCGAGTCCGGGGTGATGAGCCAAAGCGCGTGGTCGGTCGTCGACGGCCATGGCTCAGGACACGTCGATGAGGATCTTGCCCGTGTTGAGGTTGGCCGCCATGGCCTCGTGGCCTTCGGCGATCCGGTCGAACGGATAACGACGATCGATGATCGGTCGCAGCGCACCGGTGTCGAACAACGGCAACATCTCGGCGACGAAGCGTTGCGTGACGGCGACCTTCTCTTCGAGCGGTCGTGCGCGCAGAGTGGTGCCGATCCAGCGCGCTCGCTTGGCCAGGAGCAAGCCGACGTTCACCGGAGTTTGTGCGCCACCCATGAGACCAACCTGAACGATCACACCACGCGTGGTGACCGCCTTCAAGTTGCGATCGACTTCTTCGCCACCCACCACGTCGAGGATCACGTCGAAACCACTCGGCACGGCCTTCATGGCGTCGCTCAACCAATCGTGCGGCGAACGCTCGAGCACGACATCGGCCCCGAGAGCACGAACCGCGTCGGCCTTGCCGGCACTGCACGTGACCGCGATGCGGGCACCAATGGCCTTGGCGATCTGGATGGCCGCCGTGCCCACACCGGACGCACCGGCATGAACGAGGGCCCAGCGACCCGACGTGAGACCGCCCTGGAGAACCAAGGCGTCCCACGCGGTCAGGAAGACTTCGGGGATCGCCGCCGCATCACGCACGCCCACCGACGACGGCACGCGCATGAGTTGACGCTCGTGGGTGCAGATGAGTTCGGCGTACGCGCCGCCGGCGTCGATGGCCATGACCTCGTCGCCTGTTTTCCAGAGCGACACGCGCTCTCCCACGGCCCGCACCACACCAGAGAACTCGAGGCCTGGGATCTCGAGGGCCACACCACGACGCGGGTCGGGGTAGCCACCCATGCGTTGCAGAAGATCGGCTCGATTGAGCGCCGTCGTGCGAATGGCGACCAGAACCTCGTCCGGTCCGGGAACCGGATCGGGAACCTGTTCGAAGGTCAGGACCTCCGGGCCACCGTGTGCGCGCAGGACGACGGCTCGCACGCGATCACTTCATCTTCTGCTGCAAGCGACGATCGAGTGCCGCGAGGTAGTCCTCGGTGGTGAGCCAGGGCTGATCCTTCGAGATGAGAATGGACAAGTCCTTGGTCATCTCGCCACCTTCGACGCTCTCGACGCACACACGCTCGAGGTTCTCGGCGAACTCGATGAGCTGGGGATTGTTGTCGAGCTTTCCGCGGTGCTTCAGACCACCCGTCCACGCGTACACCGACGCAATGGGGTTGGTGGACGTCTTGTTGCCCTTCTGGTGCTCGCGGTAGTGGCGCGTGACGGTGCCATGCGCGGCTTCGGCTTCGACGGTCTTTCCGTCGGGGGTCATGAGCACCGAGGTCATGAGACCGAGTGATCCGTAACCCTGGGCCACGGTGTCGGACTGCACGTCACCGTCGTAGTTCTTGCAGGCCCACACGTAGCCACCCTCCCACTTCATGGCGCAGGCGACCATGTCGTCGATGAGACGGTGTTCGTAGGTGAGGCCGGCCTTGTCGAAGTCGGCCTTGAACTCGGCTTCGAAAACTTCCTGGAACAGATCCTTGAACTGGCCGTCGTAGGCCTTGAGGATCGTGTTCTTGGTGCTCATGTACACCGGATAGTGACGGGCCAATCCGTACCGGAGCGACGCGCGCGCGAAGTCGCGGATGCTGTCGTTGAAGTTGTACATGCCCATGGTGACGCCGCCGTCCCTGCCGAACTTGGCGACATCGAACTTCATCGGCTCGCTGCCGTCGTCGGGCGTGTAGGTGATGGTGACGGTGCCGGCGCCGGGAACCTTGAAGTCGGTGGCCTTGTACTGATCGCCGTGCGCGTGACGGCCGATCACGATGGGCTTGGTCCAGCCCGGAACGAGACGCGGAATGTTGTTGCAGATGATCGGCTCGCGGAACACGACGCCACCCAAAATGTTGCGAATGGTGCCGTTGGGCGACTTCCACATCTTCTTCAACGTGAACTCTTCGACACGCGCTTCGTCGGGTGTGATGGTGGCGCACTTGACGCCCACGCCGTGCTTCAAGATCGCGTTGGCGGCATCGATCGTGACCTGATCGTCGGTCTGATCGCGGTACTCCATGCCGAGGTCGTAGTACTCGAGGTTCACGTCGAGGTACGGAAGGATCAGGCGGTCCTTGATGAACTGCCAAATGATGCGGGTCATCTCGTCGCCGTCGAGTTCGACGACCGGGTTGTCGACCTTGATCTTGGCCATGTTGCGCTACTCCTCGTCGGCCGCCCTTCCATCGGAGCGGCCCCACTTGTCTTGGACTTGTCTTACCCTAGCCCGTCCCGTCCCCCGACCAGCAACTACCCCAGCAACTAGCGTCGCGGCCATGGGGGATCTGCTCGAACTGTCGGCGCGCATCATCGATTCGGGTCAGGCCGACCAGCCCGTCAACCGCGTGACCAACGAACTCTCCGAGATCGCCGAGGGTCTGGCCCTGGTGGAGAGCTTCAGCCACGCCGCGGTCTGGGACGTGGGCGAGAGTCTCGTCACCTTCGACACCTCGGGCGCTCACACCGGCGCCGCCGTGGTCGAGTCGATCCGGAAGTGGCGTCTGCGCACACCGTTCACCCATCTCGTGTACACGCACGGTCACGGCGATCACGTGGGTGGCAGCGGATTCTTCGCCGCTAACGCCGAAGCACTCGGTCAACGAGCACCGCAGGTGATCGGACATCACAACGTCGACCGCCGCCTCGATCGTTACGAGTCGATGGCGGGCTGGAACGTCATGATCAACGCGCGTCAATTCGGCGGACTGCGTGGCGAACTGAATCTCACCATCGGCGACGGCGAGACGAGTGGCGCGTCGGTGGCCGTCAATCCGAACGCGCGGCGCTTTCTGCCCGCTTCGGTGTTACGCCCCACCACTCACGTGGACGAGTCGCTCGATCTCGACATCGCCGGCAACGGTCTCTCGTTGCGACACGCGGCGGGAGAAACCGACGACCATTTGTGGGGTTGGGTTCCCGAGAAGAAGTGGTTGTTCTCGGGCGACTTCGTGATCTGGAACTTCCCCAACGCCGGCAATCCGCAGAAAGTTCAGCGCTTCCCCATCGACTGGGCGGCCGCATTGCGCGACATGGTCGCGGCCGGACCCGAGTTGTTGATCCCGGCCCACGGACTCCCCATCGCGGGACGCGAGCGCATCGCCCGTGTTCTCACCGAGATCGCGTCGGCTCTCGAGAATCTGGTCAAGGAAGTCATCGACATGATGAACGCCGGAGCCACGCTCGACGAGATCGTGCACACCGTGCGCGTTCCCGACGACACCCTCGCCAAGCCATACTTGCGACCGTTGTACGACGAGCCCGAGTTCGTGATCCACAACGTCTGGCGTCAGTTCGGCGGTTGGTGGGACGGCGCTCCGTCGCGCCTCAAGCCGTCACCCGATGCTCATCTCGCGCGAACGCTGGCCGAACTGGCCGGTGGCGCCCTCACGCTGGCGCACCACGCCCAGACCGTGGCCAACGAGGGCGACTTCCGACTGGCTTCGCATCTGGTCGACTTCGCTGGCTGGGCCGCACCCGACGATCCGGACGTGCACGAGATCCGCGCCGATCTCTACATTCGCCGTCGCAAAGCCGAGTCGTCGCTCATGGCCAAGGGCATCTTCCTGAGCGCCGCGCGCGAGTCGCAAGCCGTGGTGGAAGCGTCGCGTCCGTCAGCGCCCGAGTGACACCAACGCCAATGCGAGTCCGGCCAACAACATTCCGATCACCTGACTGCGGGTGACTCGTTCGCGGTCGATCCGCATGGCCAGAACGATCGTGCTCACCGGATAGAGCGAGGTGATCACCGCGACGAGCGAGAGCAATCCCTCGCGCGTGGCGGCCAGGAACAGCAAGTTGGCACCCATGTCGAACACACCGGCCACCAAAGCCAGGAGCGGAACGCGTGTGGGGCTCGCACCAGCGGGCCGCGTGGCCAAGAGAACGACGGCTGCCAACGAGATGGACGCGATGCGCACCCCGAGCAGCGGCCACATACCCGAGTCGTCACTGGTGCGATCGAGACACACGTACAACCAACCGAACCCGGCGCCGGATCCGATGGCCACCAACAAGATGAACGGTCGCGTGGCCGTGCGCGGAGTTCGGATAGCATCGGTCACGAGCACCACACCGGCCAACGCCACGACCATGCCCACGTATGCGAGGCCGCCCGGACGTTCACCGAAACCGAGTCCGGCCGCCACCGGCACGATCGTGCTTACGACCGCGGTGAGTGGGGCCACCACCGTCATCGATCCGTTGGCGAGTCCGTAGTAGAGCAGCGTCAATCCGATGAATCCACCGGCCCCGCCGACGGCACCCCACACCCAGTCGCGTGCACCCGGCACCGGGTCGCCCAACACGACCAAGGCCACGGCGAGAACGAGCAAGCTGAAGATCTGTCCGGCCAACGTGACGGCAAGCGACGGAAAACGACGGGCCGCGCGTCCACCGCAGTAGTCACCCAAGCCGTACACCACCGCGGCCGCCGCCGCGAGAAGAATCTCCACGGCACATGGATAGCAGGACAGCGCGTCGCGACGCTTCTTTGCCTACCGTTGCAACATGCGCAAACGTCGTCTGGCTGTGGTGGTACTCGCTTCGCTCGTGATCGCATCGTGCGGAGGCGACGATTCGTCGGACTCGACCGACACGGCGGCGCCCGACACGATGGCGCCGGCGACGGACGCTCCCGCCGCAACCGACGCGCCCGCACCCACCGAAGCACCCGTCGAGCCGTACGAGAGCGAGGTGTACTCCGATCCGGCCAACTGGACCTGTCGACCCGACACCACCGACACCTGCGACGACGACACGAGCGTCACGTTGGTGAACGCCGACGGGTCCATCGAGGTGCTCGAGTTCGCTCCCGACCCGGATGCACCGGTCGACTGCTTCTACCTCTACCCCACCTCCAGTGAAGACGCGACGCTCAACTCGGATTACTCGGCTGGCAACGAACGCATCACCGCGTACGGACAGGTTGCGCGCTTGTCGAGTGTGTGCCGCATGTTCGCACCCACGTACCGCAGCGTCACGTTGGCCGGACTCTTCAATCCGTCACTGCCCGGTGATCGAGCCCAGGCCTGGAGTCTCCCGTTCGAAGACGTCCAGGACGCGTGGAAGCACTACCTCGCCAACGACAACCAGGGTCGTGGCGTCATCTTGTTGAGCCATTCACAGGGCACGGGTCAGATGACACGTTTGATCGACGAAGTGATCGACGGTGACGAAGCGCAGCGATCGCTCATCGTGTCGGCCGCGCTCCTGGGCGGTTCGATCGCGGTGCCGCGCGGCGACGACGTGGGTGGTCGATTCGACAATCTGCCCCTGTGCCGCAGCGCCGAGCAGGTCGGCTGCATCATGACCTACGCAACGTTCCGCGACACCAAGCCGCCGAGCCCCGATGCGTTCTTCGG
This sequence comes from Actinomycetota bacterium, assembly GCA_016871355.1. Taxonomy (GTDB): domain Bacteria; phylum Actinomycetota; class Acidimicrobiia; order Acidimicrobiales; family Ilumatobacteraceae; genus Casp-actino8. Next base: position 1,534 of record VFZC01000006.1, on the reverse strand, counting down.
CAAAGCCGCCGGCATGGGTCAGGCACCCGACCCCACACAAGAAGCCGGCTGCACCAACCCGGCTGCGTTGAGCGGTGGTACGGGTGATCTGTTGTCGGCGTTCTCGACCGCCGATTGGGGTTTCTCCGATGGCACGGGAACTCAGAAGATCACCACACCGTTCATGAGTTTCCCCGGTCTCGTCTCGGCGCAATGCGTGAGCGAGGGCGACTTCTCGTATCTGCAAGTGACGATGAAGCCCGACTCGTCCGATCCGCGCACCGATGACATTCGTGGTGATCTCGACGATCGTTGGGGACTCCATGCCGTCGACTGGGAGATCGGTGCGTTGTCGATCCTCGACGTGATGCGACAGCAGATCGCGGTCTGGCTCGCTGCCGACTGATCCCGTCTAGGGTCGAGCCATGCATCACGTTCCGTTCGGCCGCACCGGCCTCAAGGTGTCGCGACTCTGCTTGGGCACCATGACCTTCGGCTACCAGTGCGACGACGAGACGTCGTTCGCCATCATGGACGCCGCCGACGCGGCCGGTATCGACTTCATCGACACCGCCGACGTGTATCCGGTGGGCGGGCCGCCCGATTTGTTCGGTCGCACCGAAGAGATCGTCGGCCGTTGGATGAAGGGCCGTCGCGACGACTACATCGTGGCCACCAAGTGCTTCTTCCCGACCGGGCGCAAGCCGTGGGATCAAGGCAACTCGCGCAAGAACATCATGCGCGCGGTCGAAGCGTCTTTACGCCGACTGCAGACCGATTACGTCGACCTGTATCAGGTGCACTTCTGGGACGATCACACACCCATCGACGAGACCATGCTCGCACTGCACGACCTCGTCACGTCGGGCAAGGTGCGTTACGTCGGATGTTCGAACCACCTCTCGTATCAATTGGCCCGATCGATCGGTCGCTCCGAAGTGCTCGGCGTCAGCCGTTTCGAGTCGGTGCAACCGCGATACAACGCGTTGTTCCGCGAGAACGAGCGCGAGCTGTTCCCGCTCTGCCGCGACGAGAACGTGGCCGTGATTCCGTACAACCCGTTGGCCGGCGGATTCCTCACCGGTAAGCACAAGCCGGGTGCGCCCACACAGGGCACCCGCTTCACACTCGGCTACTCGGCTGAGCGCTACCAAGAGCGCTACTGGCACGAGCGCATGTTCGAGACCGTCGAGACGCTGAAGGGCATGGCCGCCGAGTCGGGTGTGAGTCCCGCGACGATGGCCGTTCAGTGGGTGTTGGCCAATCCGATCATCACATCTCCGATCATCGGAGCGAGCAAGCCCGAGCAACTGGCCGACGCGGTCGCCGCGGTGTCGAATCCGATCGAGCCCGAACTGAAGACGCGCATCGACACGCTCACGTACGAGTATCGATTCGGCGACAACGCGCGCTGACTCAGCCCTTGGCGTGCTGGCGGAACCAGTCGATGGTGACAGCCAGCGACTCGTCGAGCGGCGTGGCGTGATCGCCGAACACCGCGGCGTAGGCCGAGTGGTCGATCACGAAGTCGTGCTCGAACTCGTACAACATCTCG